>NZ_JBSGCD010000008.1:0-338560 GCF_053601675.1 Micromonospora sp. NPDC004704
ACACCTGACGATGCCCGAACGTCACCACACCCGGCCTGGCCACCAGCACCTCCAGCACAACCAAGATCAGTTGCACTGAATCCTAGAAACCGCCGCGCGGAAACCGTCGCTAACTTCATGATCAACGAGGTGATCCGGGGGGTTATCCGGGGTTAGCCGGGGAGGAGGGTGGGGGCGGCGAGGGTTATTTGGGTTACGGCCAGTTGGGGGTCGGTGGGGGGGATGAAGATGATCGAGTCGGCGGTGGCGTCGGTGAGGGCCTGTAGGGATGCGGCGCACTGGTCGGGGGTGCCGGCTATGGCGAAGCGGTCTACGTAGTGCTCCGGGAGGGCCGCGGCCAGGTCTTCCGCCTTCGGGTGGGCGGCCACCAGGGCGGCGATCTCCTCGGCCAGGTCGTCGTCGGCGGGGGAGAGGGGCGGACCGCCGAGGAAACGGCCGGCGATCGCCTGACGGGCGTACGACCGGTCGGAGTCGAAGTCGAGGAAACCGTAGACGGTCAGGCGGTGCGGGTCGTCGTTCCGGCCGGCGTCGGCGCGGCCGGCGTCGATCAGGCCCCTGGCCCAGCGCAGGTACGCCGGGCTCGCGCACTCGGCCAGGATCGTCCCGTCCGCCACCTGCCCGGACAGCCGCAGCGACTTCGCGCCGCGTACGCCGGTCGAGATCGGGGGCGGTGCGGCCGGCGGGAACGCCAGCTTCACCCCGTCCAGCTTGGCGTACTGCCCGTCGACGGTGACCGTCTCACCGGCCAGCAGTGCGCGTACGGCGGTGACGGTCTCGCCGAGCACCGCCAGCGGGGACGGGTGGTGGGCGCCGACCTGGCGTACCCAGTCCGGCATGCCGTGGCCGAAACCGGGCAGGATCCGGCCGGGGAAGAGTCGTTCGAGGTTGCTCAACTCCATCGCGGCCAGGGCGGGGTTACGGAACGCGGCCGGCAGGATGCCGATACCGATCCGGATCGTCTCGGTGACCGAGGCGGCGACCGTCGCGGCGGATACCGCTCCGGTGAAGAAGCAGTCCTCGACCACCCAGAGTTCGTCGTAACCGAGTCGCTCGACCAGACGCGCGTAGGCGGGGAGCTGCTCCGGGGGGCTGTCGCAGCGGTACATGACCCCGATTGCCGTCTTTCCCATCCCGGCAGCCTGCCAGAAAACCACCCCAACCGCCGCCTCTAGAATCATGGTCCGCGTCCCACCAGCAGGAGGTGCCCATGAGTCGGCCCCGGGTTGTTGTCGTGGGCAGCGCGAACATGGACCTGGTCGCCATGACGCCGGTCCTGCCGGCGGCCGGGCAGACGGTGCTCGGCAACGACTTCGTGATGGTGCCCGGCGGCAAGGGAGCCAACCAGGCGATCGCCGCCACCAGGGCCGGCGCCTCCGGCGTTTTCCTCGGCGCGATCGGCTCGGACTCGTTCGGCGTGACGCTCAAGGCCCGGATCGCCGCCTCCGGCGTGGACACCGGCCAACTGCGGGTGGTCTACGGCGCCTCCGGGGTGGCCGTGGTCACCGTCGACGCGAACGGCGAGAACACGGTGGTGGTGGCGCCCGGCGCGAACGCCGCGTTCGTCGGCCTCACCGAACCGGAGCTTTCCGCCGTACGCCGGGCGGACGTCCTGGTAACCCAGCTCGAGATCCCGCTCGAAACGGTCCTCGAAGCGGCCACCGCGGCCCGTGCCGCCGGTACCCGGGTGGTGCTCAACGCCGCCCCGGCCCGGGAACTCCCGGCCGAGTTGCTCGACCTGGTCGACCTCCTCGTGGTCAACGAGCATGAGGCGCAGGCGGTCAGCGGCGCGGGCCGGGAGGATCCGGGGGCGCTGCTGGCCGCCGTACCCCGGGCGGTTCTGACCCTCGGCGCCGACGGCGCCTGGTACGGCGACCGGGACGGCACCACCGCGCACATCCCGGGCTTTCCGGTCGACGCGGTCGACACGACCGGTGCCGGTGACGCCTTCACCGGCGCGCTCGCCGTGGCCTGGGGCGAGGGTCGTGACCTGGTCGACGCGGTGCACTGGGCCTGCGCCGCCGGTGCGGCCTGCGCCCGGCACGTCGGCACCTCCGGCTCACTGCCCCGCCGGGACGAGATCGACGCCCTTTTTGCCACCGCCACCGCCCGCCCCGGGCACTGAGCCGCGGCGTTCACCGCCCCCGGTGGCGGGGGTTGGGCACTATGAGGGCATGGTGCGTTTCATCCTCAATCTCCTCTGGCTCATCTTCGGCAGCGGCATCGTCCTCGCCATCGGGTACGGCATCGCGGCGCTGATCTGCTTCGTCCTGATCGTGACGATCCCGTTCGGGGTGGCGTCGCTGCGGTTGGCGTACTACTCGCTGTGGCCGTTCGGCCGGACGCTCACCCCGAAGCCGGGCGCCGGACTGGGTTCGGGCGTGGCCAACGTGCTCTGGGTGATCCTGGCCGGCTGGTGGCTGGCGCTGATGCACGTACTGGCCGGGGTCGCGCTCTGCATCACGATCATCGGGATTCCGTTCGGTATCGCCAACTTCAAGCTCGTACCGGCGGCGTTCTGGCCGCTCGGGCGCGAGGTGGTCGAGATCGACGACCTTCGCCGTCCGGGCGTGGTCGCCTAGCTGCGATAAGTGACGTCCCGGGGGGTCACCACACCCGGACAGACTCGGCGTACGCTCCCGCGACATGAGCGTTGGTGGCGGGCCCACGGGGGCGCCGGGCCGGGGTAAGCCACAGTGGACGGTCGGACTGGTCGTGGTGCTGGCCTTGGCGGGGCTCGTGGTCGCGTTTCCCGGACCGACCACCAGCCCGGCGACCGCCCGGCTCGCCCGTACCGTCGCACCCACCGCCACGGCGACCGCCCAGCCCACCGTCGCGGCCACCCCGGTCGGCGTCTACGCGGCCAGGTTGCCGCGTTTCCCGGCCGCGCCGGTGCCGGAGCCGGTGACCGTGCCGGCCGGGGCTTCGGCCGGTTGGTACTCGCGCATCCCCACCACCCAGCCGGTGGCGTTCGTGACCATCGACGACGGCTGGATCAAACGGCCCGAGGCGCGGCAGTTGCTCGCCGAGGCGCAGGTGCCGGTGACCCTCTTCCTCACCATCGACGCGATCAAGGAGAACCCGGACTACTTCCGGCAACTCCAACTCGCCGCACCCAACGTGGCGATCGAGGCGCACACCCTCACCCACCAGGGACTGCGGGGCAAGTCGTACGCGACCCAGAAGCGGGAGATCTGCGGTTCCGCCGACCGGCTCGGCACGCTGTACGGCCGCCGCCCGGTGCTGTTCCGGCCGCCGTTCGGGGAGAAGGACGGCACCACCCTGCGGGCCGTGCACGACTGCGGTCTGAAGGCGGCCTTCTTCTGGACCGAGTCGGTGGACAAGGGCAAGGTGCGTTACCAGGGTGAGCACAAGATCCACCCCGGCGACATCATCCTGATGCACTTCCGCGACCGGTTCGTGGACGACCTCATCGCGGCGCTGAACGCCATCCACGCCGCCGGGCTGACCCCGGCCGTCCTCGGCGACTACATCCGCTGACCGGACTTTCCGCTGACCGGTGGGTCAGCTCTCGTCCGGGGACCGGTTCTCGCCGCGCCGACGCAGCATGGCCAGGCCCGGAATGCCGGCGATGGCGAGCTTGAGGTCGCGGGTCACGTTGAGCAGGTCGTGGATGTCCGGGCCGACCCGGTCGAGGGTGGCCAGGATCGGCAGTACGTCTGCCGTCAGGTGCCCGGTCAACTTCGGCAGCTCGTCCACCAGCCGGATCGCCGCGTCGACCTCCTCCGGGGTGAGCTGCTCGACGAAACGGCTGGCCATCGGGGCGCCCTTGCGCAGCGTGACGGCGTACGCGCCGAGCAGTTCGTCGACCGTACCCATGGTGGCCTCGGCCCGGGTCATGGTGGCGGCGGCCTTGCCGGCGACGAGTTCCGCCTCGGCGACCACGACCGCCGCGGCGGCGGCCACCCGGCTCGCCTCGTCGATCGGGGCGGCGGCACGGGCGGTCAGCGTCTGCACCTGGTCGACGGCCTTCTCCGTCGACCCGACGATCCGGTCGGTTCGCTCCAGAGTGGACTCCATCCGGTCCAGCGCGGTCTCCACCCGGTCCAGCACGGTGCCGATCCGCCGTACCAGCTCCTCGGCCTGGTCGAGTACGCCGATCGCGCGGGCGGGCAGGCCGGCGAGCGTGGTCGCGGCGTCGGTGGCCTGACCGACGGCCTGACCGACGGCGAATCTGGTCAGGTCGAGCAGGGCGGCGGGCCGGGGGAGGGGGAGCACCATCCCGCAATTGTGCGTCGCCCGGTCGAGTGCCGCCCGACGGCTGATCCACGGCTGGCGGTGTCCTTCGGCCGGCGTGCCGGTCCCCCGTCCCCCCGTCGGCGGCAACCCGCCGGTTTGTCGATTCCCGGTCCCCCGTTCCCGTCGGCGGCAGCCCCGCCGGTTTGTCGATTCCCGGTCCGGGCGGGCGTCGAAGACCGGAAAATGGAACGGACGGACCGCCAGGGCAGCGGCACGGGCGTGGGCGACGGCGACGGGGGCGGCACAGTGCGCGGAGGCACCGGAACATGACCACGGTCGGTGAGCTGCTGCTGAGCCGGCTGCACGACCTCGGGGTACGGCACGTCTTCGGCCTGCCCGGCGATTACAACATGGAGTTCCTCGACCAGATCGAGGCGTTCGAGGGCATCGACTGGGTGGGTAGCTGCAACGAGCTGAACGCCGCGTACGCGGCCGACGGCTACGCCCGCCTCGCCGGTATGTCGGCCATCCTCACCACCTTCGGTCCGGGTGAACTCTCCGCGGTCAACGGGCTGGCCGGGGCGATGGCCGAATCTGTGCCGATCGTGTCGATCGTCGGCGGACCACCGGTCCGGATCATGGACAAGCACACGTCCATGCACCACTCGCTCGGTGACGGCGATTTCGACCGGTGGGTGCGGATCGGCCGGGAGGTGACCGTCGCCCAGACCAGCCTGACCGCCGAGAACGCGGCCACCGAGATCGACCGGGTGCTGTGCGAGGCCTGGCTCGCCCGGCGGCCGGTCTACGTACGCCTGCCCGGTGACGTGGCCCGGCAGGAGGTGGCCGCGCCCCGGTCACCACTGTCCCGGCCCGAGCCGGTGGTCGACGCCGCGCAGCTCGACGCGTTCACCGGGGTCGCCCGGCGGCTGCTGGCCAACGCGAGTCGACCCGCCCTCCTGGTGGGCAACCTGGCGATCCGGTACGACCTCGGGCTGCTCGTACGGTCGGTGATGGTCGACCGGAACTGGCCGGTGGCGACCCAGGGCATGGGCCGGGGCTTCGTCGACGAGTCCGACCCGCACTTCGTCGGCATCTACAACGGTGGGGACAGCGCCGATCCGGTCCGGCAGGTGATCGAGGGCGCGGACGCCCTGGTCTGTGTCGGCACCAAGTTCTTCGACTGGGACGGCCTGTTCACCGCCGACCTGGACCTGTCACTGATCATCGGGCTCAACAGCACCTCCGCATCGGTGGCCGGGGCGACGTTCGAGGGCGTACCGCCGGACGCGGCGCTGCGTGCCCTGTACGGGATCGCGCCGGCGCGTACCGTCGACTGGGAGTCGGCCGTGGCACCCGCCCCCGACCTGGCCGGCGCGCTCGACCCGGCCAGTGACGAGCCGATCCGGCAGGCGCGACTCTGGCCCGCGCTGGCGGCACTGCTGCGCCCCGGCGACGTGCTCCTACCGGAGACCGGCACCCCGTCGTACGGCGTGGCGACCATCCAGCTCCCGCCCGGAACCGACTGCCTCCAGGCACCCCTGTGGGGATCGATCGGGTACGCCACACCGGCTGCCTTCGGTGCCGGGGTGGCGGCACCGCAGCGGCGGGTCGTCCTCGTCACCGGTGACGGGTCGTTGCAGCTCACCGTCCAGGAGATCAGCCGGATGCTGGCCACCGGTCAGCATCCGATCATCGTGGTCCTGAACAACGGCGGCTACACGGTCGAGCGCGCGGTCGACGGGGCACACCAGCGGTACA
Source organism: Micromonospora sp. NPDC004704 (assembly GCF_053601675.1). Taxonomy (NCBI): domain Bacteria; kingdom Bacillati; phylum Actinomycetota; class Actinomycetes; order Micromonosporales; family Micromonosporaceae; genus Micromonospora; species Micromonospora sp. NPDC004704. Next base: position 5,959 of record NZ_JBSGCD010000008.1, read on the forward strand.
ACGACATCGACAACTGGCGGTACGCACAGATCCCGTCGGTGTTCGCCCGGGACGCCCCGATCGACGCGCACGTGGTCTCCACCGAGGGCGACCTGGCCCGGGTCTTCGCCGGACTGCCCGGCAGACCGGACCGGTTGACCATCATCGAGCTGCTGCTCGACACCCGGGACATGCCGACCGGCATGCCGCGCTGGGGCCAGGAGACAACCGCCCTCGACTACCAGGCACGGATGGCCGAGGATCCTCCCCAGCTTCCCTGGGGCGGCCTGCCGGAGCAGACGACCTGACCCTCCGGGTACGCCTCAGCGCGTGTCGCCGTGTTGCTCGACGGCACGCTGCACGGCCCGGTAGATCTGGCCGAACCGCATCGCGTCGGAGATCTGCAACAGCATCAGTTCCTGCCCCTGGCGCTGCACCCAGAGTTCGTAGACGCCCGATCCCCGGTCGTACGAGCGGTCCAACCAGCTCAGCGGGACTTCGAGGAACGGGATCAGGGCCAGCGCGCCCACCACACAGACGCCGAGGATCGCCGCCGCGACCAGCCAGGTCCCCCGGTCCTGCGCGGCGAAGCCGAGCGAGACCACGCAGACCGTCGCGATCAGCGGCGGGACCGAGAGCAGCAAGATTAGCGTCCCGCGTCCGAGTATCAACCCGGTGCGGGACCGCAGCGAGCCACGGCTGCGGGTGTGCCAGACGTACGTCAATTCGGCGACCGGTACGCGGTGGCCGCCCGCCTGGACCGTCTCGGAGGTCACCTGCACCGTGTCGTCCCGGTAATAGACGGTCACCACTCAAGCAAACCGTGCCTGTCAACAGCCCCAGAGCAAACCCCCTCCACCCCCTCCACCCCCTCCTCCCCGCCGACTAGCCCGACGATCTTGCACTTGTGGTGGTCCACGAATCCGACAAAATCCCCTGATCTGGGCACCACAAGTGCAAGATCGTCGAGGGGTCGGGGTGTGGGGGATCGAGGGGTCGGGGGTTTGGGGGTGCGGGTTCGGGGGTCGGGAGGGATTGACCGTGATCGGTAGCGTGGGGGCGCGATGGGGCGCGTACGGGGGCGACGATCGTACGACGAGGGGTGCGGTGGGCGTGACGGGCTGGAAGAACGCGGGGTGGGCCGTGTTGCTGCTGGTTGGCCTGGCCGCCCTGGCCGGTGTGCCGGCGTTGCTGGCGATACCGCTGCCCAGCGAGGGCGCACCCCTCTCCGACGAGCGGGTCGACATCGGCTTCGGTGCGACCATCGCCCCGCCACCCGGTGCGCGGCTCGATCTGTCCGAATCCCGACCGGGAACCGGTGCCGTGACACTGCTGGCCGGCGGGGTACGCCTGCGCCTGAGCGCGCAGCAGTTCCGCGGCGACGTCGGGCCGTACGTCGCACACGTACGGCACAAGCTCGATCGGGACGAGTGGCTGCGACCGGTCGGCGATCCGGAGCGGGTCACCACCACCTCCGGTGTACCCGGTGAACGGGGCTCGTTGCGTGGTGACGACAGCGTCGACGTCGACCCCGGTTGTTACGCCGTACTGACCGAGCGGTCGATCGGTGTGGTCGTGCTGGCCACCCCGGTGGCGAACTGCGCCGAACTGCCGGCCCCGGTCTGGGCAGCGGTGACCAGCATCGAGATCGACCCGGCGGCGGCACAGTGAACCGCCTGTGGTCGCTGGTCCGTACGCCGAGCTTCTGGATCCTGCTGTCCGTCACCGCGCTCGCCACCGCGGCGACCCTGCTCGTCTCGGTGTTCTTCGCCGTGCTCGCCCCGTGGTCGACGCTGGTCGGCACGCTCCTGGTCACCGTCTACGCGGCGCTCTTCCTGCTCCTGATCCGGCAGTTCGACCGGCTCGGCACCCGTCCCTGGTGGCTGGTCGCGCTGGCGGGGCTCTGGGGCGCGACGGTCTCGGTGCTGGTCGGCGGGACCGCCGGTTTCACCATCGACAACCTGCTCGGGCGCCTGTTCTCGCCCGAGTTCGCCGGCATCTGGGGCGCCATGATCGTCGCCCCGCCGGCCGAGGAGCTGGCAAAGGTCGCCGGGGTGGTGTTCCTGTTCCTGGCCGCCCGCCCCCACCTGCGTACGGTCTTCGCGGGTGCGGTCTACGGGGCGATCATCGGGGTCGGGTTCGCGGCCGTGGAGGATCTCGGTTACGCCGCGTTGGCCGCGGACGACACGCTGCCGGACGACGTCGGCGAGGCACTGCGGATGCTGGTGCTGCGGTTCACCCTGCCCGGTGCGGTCGGTCATCCGCTCTTCACCGCCGTTGCCGGTGCCGGGGTGGCGTACCTCCTCGTCCGTACCGACCGGACGCGGGCGCGGCGGGTGGGTGTCTTTGTCGGTGCCCAGGCACTCGCCTGGCTGACCCACGCGGCGGTCAACTCGCCGGTGGCGATCGCGGTGTCCGACGGGCTCGACCGGCTGCCCGGGTTCGCCGTGCTGACCGGTTACCTGCTGGTGATCGCGATTCCCGGCGCGGCGTCGTTCCACTGGCTCGCCACGCTCCGCCACGCGGACGCGGCCCGGCTGGCGGAGCGGCTCGGCGCCGGTGGACCGGAGTTGGCGACGGCCGACGAGGCCGCCGCGGTGACCACCCTGGGCGGTCGGGGCCGGGCGGCGCGGGCGGTCGTCCGGGCCCACGGCTGGCGGGCCGGTCGGGCGGCGCTGCGCGTCCAACAGGCCCAGTTGCGGCTCGTCGACCTGCCACCGCAGCCGCCGGTCGTCCCCCAACCGATCTGGTACGCCGTGCCTCCGCCCCAGCCCTGGCCAACTGCCCATCCCCAGCCGGCCTCGTATCCCCGGCCGCTTCCCCCTGCCCCGCCGGCCGCGCATCCCTGGGCAGCCGCGTATCCATGGCCTGCCGTTCATCCCCGGCCGGCCTGGTACCCATGGCCGCCAGCGCCGGTCCCACCCTTCCCGGCGGTGCCACCACCGGCCGACGTCCAGGCCCTGCCCGCCCCGGTGCCGCCGCCACCACCGATCGCGGCGGCGGGACCGCTCCCGCCCGCTACTTCCGTGCCGACCGGTACTCCGGCTCTGCCGGCCCCGGTGCAGTGGACCCCGCCGATGCCCCCGCCATCGGCGCCGGCTCCGCCGTGGATGTCACCCCCGCCGTGGGGACCGCCTCCGCCGTGGGGACCGCCGCCCCCACCGTGGACGGGGGTGTCGGGGAGAGTGCCGGTCTACGGGGGTGCACCGGGTGTGTGGGTCCAGCCGAACCCGCCGGTGCCCCGGGCGACCCTGGCCCAGCGCCGTGTGGCGCAACTGGCTCGGGCACGGACGGCGCTGGAGGGGCTGACCGGATCACCCGCCGTGCCGGCCGCCGGTGCCGTACCGGTGCCGGCGCCGACCTGGTTGACCCGTACGGCGATCGGGTTGGCCGTGGTCGGGCTGGCGGCGTGGCCGGCGGTGCCGGTCGCCGGGCTGCTGGTGGCGGTGCCGCTGGTCGGGGCGGCGCGGCGGCACGAGCCGGTGCACCGCGGGCTGCGGTTGGCGACGATCGGTGTGCTGGTCAGTGCCTACTGCTGGGTGGCGAGTGTGCTGGCGCTCGCGCTCTTCCCCGACGTCATCTGAGCGGTCCCGGCAGTCGCGGGTCGGGTCGGCGGGGGCGGTTGGCCGGCTGCCGGTGCTCGACGGCGCGTTGCAGCGCCCGGTAGATCTGACCGAACTTCAGGGCGTCGTGGGTCTGCAGGACCCGGACCGGCTGGCCGTGCCAGCGGACCCAGATCTCCAGCCGGTGCGAACCCCGGGTGTACGACCGGTCCAGGAATTCGAGCAGCAGGTCGGCGACCGGGCCGACGGCGAACCCGACCAGGCACGATACGCCGATGATGGCGAGCGTCAGGATGAACGAGGAGTGGAAGCGGATCGCCAGACCGATGCCGAGTACGGCGGCGACCACCGGACCGATCAGCCCGAACCCGAGCGCTCCGCGTCCGGCCAGTACCCGCCAGGAGCGGTCGCCGCGCTGGTGCCAGATCTCGGCGAGTTCGAGCAGGGGATAGGCGCGTTCGCCGACCCGGATCGCCTCTGAGGTGACCCGTACGGACCGGTCGTCGTAATAGGTGATCATCTTCTTCACGTCCTGGTCACGGGGGACACCAGACAACATACCCAACGAGGGGCGTCGTACTGTGGGTACGCGACTTCGATGTGGAGGTGGAGTGTGGGCGACTTCGTCCGGCTGGAGATCAGCGACGGTATCGGCACCATCCGGCTGGAACGGCCGCCGATGAATGCGCTGAACACCCAGGTGCAGGAGGAGTTGCGATCCGCGGCTGCCACCGTCACCACGGACTCCGACGTCCGTGCGGTCATAGTCTACGGCGGCGAGAAGGTGTTCGCCGCTGGCGCGGACATCAAGGAGATGGCCGACATGTCGTACGTGGACATGGCGGCGCGGGCGGTCGAGCTCTCCAGCGCGCTCGGCGCCATCGCCCGGATCCCCAAGCCGGTGGTCGCGGCGATCACCGGGTACGCCCTCGGCGGCGGCTGCGAACTGGCGCTCGCCTGCGACTGGCGGGTGGCCGCGCAGGACGCGAAACTCGGCCAACCGGAGATCAAGCTCGGCATCATCCCCGGTGCCGGCGGGACCCAGCGGTTGGCACGGCTGGTCGGCCCGGCGCGGGCCAAGGATCTGATCATGTCGGGGCGGATGGTCGACGCCACCGAGGCGCTGGCGATCGGGCTGGTCGACCGGGTGGTGCCGGCCGACCGGGTGTACGCGGAGGCGGTCGCGCTGGTCCAGCCGTACCTGTCGGGTCCGGCCCAGGCGCTGCGGGCGGCGAAGCTGGCTGTCGACGGCGGCCTGGACATGGATCTGAACTCCGGTCTGGCCTGGGAGAGTCAGCTCTTCGCGGCGCTGTTCGCCACCGACGACCGGCGCGAGGGCATGGCCGCGTTCGTGGCCAAGCGGAAACCGGATTTCACCGGCCGGTGACACCGGAGCGGCCGAAAGGGCGCGGGTGGTCCGTCCCGGAGAGAGAGGCGAGTCTTCTTCATCTTTTCCGGGTCGGCCGATAACCTGGGCACCCACGGCGAGGATGAGGGAGCGGCGATGACGGAGCGGATCGAAGGTCACGGCGGCGACTTGGCGGTGGCGGCGCTGCGGGCGTACGGCATCACCGAGATGTTCACCCTCTCCGGCGGCCACGTCTTCCCGCTCTACGACGCCGCACACCGCAGCGAGGTCGACGCCGCCGGCCGACCGCCGATGCGCATCGTCGACGTACGGCACGAGCAGTCCGCCGTCTTCGCCGCCGAGGCGGTGGCCAAGCTGCGCCGCCGTCCCGGGCTCGCCGTGCTCACCGCCGGCCCCGGCGTCACCAACGGCATTTCCGGGCTGACCAGCGCCCACTTCAACGGCTCACCGGTGCTGGTCATCGGCGGCAGGGCCCCGGCCTTCCGGTGGGGCTCGGGCAGCCTCCAGGAGATCGACCACCTGCCACTGGTCACCCCGGTCACCAAGCACGCCGCCACCGTCTTCGACACCGACGGGATCCCCGGCGCGATCGAGACCGCGCTGACCGCCGCGCTCAGCCCGCACCGCGGCCCGGTCTTCCTCGACCTGCCGCTGGAGGTCGTCTTCTCGGTCGGCGAGGCCACCGCGCCGGGCGCGGCGGCGATCGCCCCGCTCGAACCCGATCAGGACGAGGTGGCCAAGGCCGGTCGGCTGATCGCCGGCGCCCAGCGCCCCGTGATCATCGCCGGTTCGGACGTATACGCCGGTGACGCCACCGCCGCGCTGCGCGAGGCCGCCGAGGCGCTACAGGTCCCGGTCTTCACCAACGGCATGGGTCGCGGATCCCTCCCGCCCGACCACCCGCTCGCCTTCGCCAAGGCCCGCCGGACCGCGCTCAACGGCGCGGACGTGATCGTGGTGGTCGGGACCCCGCTCGACTTCCGGCTCGGCTTCGGCGACTTCGGCGACGCCCAGCTCGTACACATCGTGGACGCGCCCACCCAGCGGGCCACCCACGTCCAGCCGGCCGTCAGCCCCGCCGGTGACCTGCGCCTGATCCTCTCCGCGCTCGCCGACCACCAGGGCGACCGTGAGGACCACGCGAGCTGGATCGCCGACCTGCGTTCGGTCGAGAACGCGGCGAAGAAGCGGGACGCGGACGAGATGGCGGCCGAGTCCGACCCGATCCGCCCGGCGCGGGTCTACGGCGAGCTGCGCCGGGTCCTGGACCCGGACGCGGTCACCATCGGCGACGGGGGCGACTTCGTCTCGTACGCCGGTCGGTACCTGGAGCCGTCCCAGCCCGGCACCTGGCTCGACCCCGGCCCGTACGGGTGCCTCGGCACCGGCATGGGCTACGCGATGGGGGCCAGGGTTACCCACCCCGACCGTCAGGTCTGTGTGCTGATGGGCGACGGGGCGGCCGGGTTCTCGCTGATGGACGTCGAGTCGCTGGCCCGGCAGAAGCTGCCGGTGGTGATCGTGGTCGGCAACAACGGCATCTGGGGGCTGGAGAAGCACCCGATGAACGCCATGTACGGCTACGACGTCGCCGCCGACCTGCAACCCGAACTGCGCTACGACGATGTCGTGACCGCGCTCGGCGGGGCGGGGGAGACGGTCGCCAAGGCCGGCGACCTGCGTCCGGCGCTGAAGCGGGCGTTCGACTCCGGGGTGCCGTACCTGGTCAACGTGCTGACGGACCCGGCGGACGCGTACCCGCGCTCATCCAACCTGGCCTGATCCGGCCGGTGCCGCCCCGGCGGACGCATCCTCGGCCGGGGTCGGCTCCTCGGCCGGGGTCGGTTCCTCGGCCGGGCGGCGGGCGGTCAGCAGCAACGGGAGCAGGACGACACCCAGGACGTACGGGGTGAACATGTACCGGGCGCCCTGCATGTTGTTGATCGCCAGCACCGAGAGCTGGTTCCCGGCGGTGAGGCTGGCCAGGGCGAGTACGCCCAGGTCCCGGCGTCGCCAGGCGACCAGCCCGACCACCAGGTACGCCGCGTACGCCCAGCTCGCCCCGCGCCACCAGAGCCACTCCGGGGCGACCGTACGGGCGTTGAGCTTCACCGCGAGATCGGCGGCCCGCTGGCTGAGCGGGGCGGAGTACGCCGCGTGCGCGGCGGGACTGGCCCTGAACAGCGGGTCCCGCGCGACGTACGCCTTGACCGACCACGGGTTCGGGTTGCGGGCGACGTTCCCGGTCGACGCGGGGTTCCAGGCGATCGAGCTGCGGCAGAGCCGGGAGCCGATCACCTCGCCCGGTGAGCGTTCCAGCAGCCGTCCCCAGATCGCCACCAGGTCCGACTTGTGCTCGGCGGCGGCCTCCCGGTTGAACGGCGTCGCCCAGACGGTCGGGTCGACCGAGTAGCAGTCGGCCGATTCCCGCCAGTGGCTCAGCGGCGCCACCTGGGCCATCACCGCCGTGTCCGCGGCGGGGAAGCCGGCCGGGTCTTCGGCGTAGCCGACCGCGATGTCACCGAACAGGGTCTCCAGCGCGACCAGCGAGCCGGCGTCGCGTACGCCGAGGGCGGGCAGCAGCAGCCAGTTGGTCAGCAGCGCGATGGTGATGGCGGTGACGCCCGCGACGATCATCCGTACCGCGGTTCCGCGCAGCACCAGCAGGCAGGCCACGATCAGGACGGCGGTCACGATGAACCCGTTCTGCCGGAACAGGCAGAGCAGGGTCAGTTCGGCCAGCAGGGCGAGGAACAGGCCACGGGGGAGCAGCGGCGTTTCGCCGGCCCGGCGGCGGGCGACCAGACGGGCGACGGTGCCGAGCAGGAAGACGTGGACGATGACGAACGGCACGTCCTTCCAGACCGCCAGCACGAACGAGCCGACCGGTGGCAGGGCGACCAGTACGACGGCGGCGGCGGTCCAGAGCCAGCCGGGTCCGCCGAGCCGCCGCAGCCCGGTCACCGCGTACGTCAGCCCGGTGGCGAGCGCCAGCGTCTGAAGCAGGGTGAGCGCGCCGACCCCGCCGGTGATCTGCAGCGACAACCAGACCAGGGCGGTGTACGTGATCGGGTGGTGGGTGTTCCAGTTCCCGGTGGTCGACTGCCACATGTAGTTGAGCGAGTCGGGGCTGAACAGGCCGGGATAGAAGGCGACCCACCAGAACAGCAGGACGAGCTGGGTGGCGGCGAAGCTGACCAGCGCGTACACCGGCAACCGGTCGCGGCTGACCAGACGCCACCGGGCGGGGGCGGGCGGATCGGTGTCGGAGCGGTGGCCGGTCTCGACCGATGCGTCGTCGTCCATCTCCGCCGTCTCTGGAAGCGTCTCGCGCGGGCACCGTGACCGTGCGTACCGGCCGGTGCCGGACGCGGGTCAAGGCGCCATGGTACGACCGGCCGCCCGCGCCGGGTGAATCGGAGCGGTCGATCCGTTCACCCCGGTTGCTCCCGCCCGATTCGTTCGGGTCACGCCTCGGGGCGCTTCTCCTCCACCGGCGGGTCGTCGGTCTCCCGGCGTCGGATCTCACCCTCGCGGCGGCGCAGGTCCTGTTCCCAGCGCTCGAACAGCTCCCGGTCCTTTTTCGCCTGCTCGTCGGCGAGGGAGGTGAGGAACTCGGGGTTGTCGTCCGGTGCCACCGGCCGGCGCCGCTCGGGGGCGCGTCCACCGGCGGTGCCGCGGTGGGCGGCGGGGACCGGGCGGCCGGCGAGGAACCAGGCGATCGGGCCGACCAGCGGGACGAGAATTATCGGTACCCAGAGGAACCGGGGCAGGGCACGGATGTCAGCCTTGTCCGCGCTGAGGCAGCTGATCAGCGCGATCGCGGCGAGGACGACGTGCGCGACAAAGGCAAATAACATCAGGCGAACCATAAGGCAATGATGACCCACCGGGGCACCTCATCCTAGTGCGCCTACCACCAGCAGCAGGCCAAGTCCGGCGTAACCGACGGTGACCAGGGCCAGCAGGGGCACGGTTCGGCCGCCGGCGGGTCGCGACGGGGTCCGGCTCGCCCGCCGGGTGATCGTGGCCCCGAGGGCGAGCAGCGCTGCCGCCAGGCCGGCGGCGACCACCAACGTGACGGCCATCCCGTCCGCCAGGGCCAGCCGTACGGTGAGGGCGGTGACGGCGGCGAACGCCAGTCCGGTACGCCGACGCGCCAGCCGGGTCCGTTCCGGTTGCAGTCCGGGATCGCGGTCGATCCGTTCCGGTGGCCGACCGGGATCCGGGTTCATCCGCTTCGCACCACCTTCAGCAGCACCGTCGTGACCAGCAGCAGGGCACCGACGGCGACCGCGAGGGCGAGCAGGGCGGGGAACCGGGACGGGGGCAGTTCGGTGCCGAGCCGGATGGCGCGCTCGGTGCGTACCCAGCGGTCGACGGCGTGCAGCGCGACCGCCCCGCCGAGCACCAGCAGTGCGACGGAGATCGCCTCGCGCAGGTGGGACAGCGGCAGCGGGGGGAGGAACTGGGCGATGGCCAGGCCCCCGGCGATGAGCGCCAGCCCCGTACGCAGCCAGGCAAGGAAGGTGCGCTCGTTGGCGAGGGAGAACCGGTAGTCGGGCCGGGTGCCGACCTGGTGCAGCCGTTCCGGGTTCCACCACTGCCTGATCGTTTCACGCACGACCCGAATTATCCGGTCGACGTCGCCCGTAGCCTGGGTGGGTGACTGATCTGGACGTTTTCACGCTGCGGACCGCGTACGACAACCAGTTGCGGGCGCGGGTGCCGGACCCGATGCCGGCCGGGGCGTCGGTGGAGCGGGACGGGCCGCTGCTGCGGTTCCTCGGGCTCGACCACGGGGGGTTCCTCGGCTACCGGGACCTCGACGGGTTGACCGGTGCGGACCTGGACGAGCTGATCAACCGGCAGCGGGAGATCTTCGCCGGGCGGGGCGAGTCGGTGGAGTGGAAGCTGCACGGGCACGACGAGCCCGCCGATCTGCCGGACCGGTTGCGGGCCGCCGGGTTCGTGCCGGAGGAAGAGGAGGCCGTGGTGATCGGCCCGGTCGCGGCCCTGTCGGCCACGCTTCCGGTGCCGCCGCCCGGCGTACGGCTGCGTGAGGTGACCGCCCGCGCGGACCTGGACCGGATCGCGGAGCTGGAGTCGATCGTCTGGGGTGAGCCGCGCGACTGGCTGGCCGATGCGTTGGAGCGGGAGCTGGCGGTGGATCCGGCCGTCTCGCACGCCGGGGCGGGCGCGGACGGCTCGGAGGTCTGGCCGCAGTCGCTGACCGTGGTGGTGGCCGAGGACGTCGAGTCGGGCCGGGTGGTGAGCGCCGGCTGGGTCCGGTACGTCGCCGGCACCGGGTTCGCAACCCTGTGGGGCGGCTCGACCCTGCCGGACTGGCGGGGTCGGGGCATCTACCGGGCGCTGGTCACCTACCGGGCGCGTCTCGCCGACGCCCGTGGGTTCACCCTGTTGCAGGTGGACGCCTCGCCAGACAGCCGGCCGATCCTGGAGCGACTCGGCTTCGTCGTGGTCACCACGACCACCCCGTACGTCTACACTCCTTAACCGTGTCCGAGCCGCTCAGTGATGAGGAGAGGATGACCCTCAAGAGGGCGGCGTTCGGCGCGGTCTTCCTGGTCTCCAACGCCGATCCCGGCGTCCTCTCCATGGTCAGGGAGAGCTTCGCCGCCTCCAACGCGATCGCCGGGAGCACCGGTCTGGTCCGGGAGGTGCTGACCACCGGTGGCCTGCCCCGGTTCACCTCGAACCGGCCGGGCGAGGTGAAGCCCGACGAGGTGGAGTCGGTGGCGCTGCCGGCGCTGCGCAGTGCCGTACGGATCCTGCGCGCCAAGGCCCCGGACGAGTTGGAGAACTACCGGGAGACGGTGCTGCGCGCCGGTGACGAGGTGGCGCGCGCCTCGGACGGGGTGAGCGAGGCGGAGTCGGCGATGCTGGACAAGATCAGGGACGCGTTGTCCATTTCCTGAGCCCACCCCACCCGGCCCGGTCGGGCAGCGGTGAGCTGTGTCACCCTGAGTGCCCGGCCAAGCAATGCTACTGGTAGGTAACATAGCGGGTGGGCAACTCCACAGCGTGCCGCGGTTGACCGATCGTTAAGGAACGCGGGACGCTGCGCCCCGGACCGGGCGAGGCCGGCAACACCAACAGGAGGGTCGTCGAAGCGCGATGAACATCGTCGTACTCGTCAAGCAGGTGCCCGACTCGGGCGCGGACCGCAACCTGCGCAGTGACGACAACACCACCGACCGGGGGTCGGCAAACAACGTCATCAACGAGATGGACGAGTACGCCATCGAAGAGGCGTTGCGGATCAAGGAAGCGCACGGCGGCGAGGTGACCGTGCTGACCATGGGCCCGGACCGGGCCACCGAGTCGATCCGCAAGGCACTGTCGATGGGGCCGGACAAGGCCGTACACGTGCTCGACGACGCGCTGCACGGATCCTGCGCCGTCGCCACCTCCCGGGTGCTCGCGGACGCCCTCGGCACCCTCAACGCCGACCTGGTCATCTGCGGTGCGGAATCCACCGACGGCCGGGTCCAGGTGCTCCCGCACATGCTCGCCGAACGGCTCGGCGTCGCCGCGCTCACCGGTGCCCGCAAGCTCACGGTCGAGCCCGGTGCCGACGGCGCGGTGCTGACCGCGGAGCGGCAGACCGAGGAGGGCTACGAGGTGGTCAGCGCCAACACCCCCGCGGTCGTCTCGGTCTGGGACACCATCAACGAGCCCCGGTACCCCTCGTTCAAGGGGATCATGGCGGCGAAGAAGAAGCCCGTACAGACCCTGTCCCTCGCCGACCTGGGCGTGCCCGCGGCCGAGGTGGGCAGCGCCGGCGCGACCAGTGTCGTGGTCGAGCACAGCAAGCGCCCGCCGCGCTCCGGCGGCGCCAAGGTCACCGACGAGGGCTCCGGCGGCGTCGCGCTGGTGGACTACCTCGCCACCGAGAAGTTCGTCTGAGCAGGTTCGAGAGAGAAGAGACGGTCATGGCTGAAGTGCTTGTCGTGGTCGAGGCCACCACAACGTTCGCTGTCAAGAAGGTCACCCTCGAACTGCTCACCCTGGCCCGCGAGCTGGGTACGCCGTCGGCCGTGGTGCTCGGCGGCCCCGGTGCCGCCGACGCGCTCACCGAGAAGCTGGGCGAGTACGGCGCGGCGAAGATCTACGCCGCGGAGAGCGAGGAGATCGACGGTCACCTGGTGGCCCCGAAGGCCACCGTGCTGGCCGAGCTGGTCAAGCGGGTGCAGCCCGCCGCCGTACTGCTCGGATCCACCCAGGAGGGCAAGGAGATCGCCGGCCGGCTGGCGGTCAAGCTGGACAACGGCATCCTCACCGACGTGGTCGAACTGGCCGCCGACGGCACCGCCACCCAGATTGCCTTCGCCGGTTCCGCCATCGTCAAGTCGAAGGTGACCCGCGGCCTGCCGCTGGTCACCCTGCGGCCGAACTCGGTCACCCCGAGCCCGGCCCCGGCCACCCCCGAGGTGGAGCGGCTCACCGTCGAACTCGGCGCGGCCGACAAGCTGACCCGGGTGGTCCAGCGGGTCGCCGAGCAGAAGGGCTCCCGGCCCGAGCTGACCGAGGCGTCGGTGGTCGTCTCCGGCGGTCGCGGCGTCGGCAACGCGGACAACTTCAAGCTGGTCGAGGAGCTGGCCGACCTGCTCGGCGGCGCGGTCGGCGCGTCCCGGGCCGCGGTCGACTCCGGGTTCTACCCGCACCAGTTCCAGGTCGGACAGACCGGCAAGACCGTGTCGCCGCAGCTCTACGTGGCGCTCGGCATCTCCGGTGCGATCCAGCACCGGGCCGGCATGCAGACCTCGAAGACCATCGTCGCGGTGAACAAGGACGGCGAGGCGCCGATCTTCGAACTCGCCGACTTCGGCGTGGTCGGCGACCTGTTCAAGGTGGTCCCGCAGGCCGCCGAGGAGATCCGCAAGCGCAAGTAGCACCCGCTCCACGGCCGACCCGGCAGGGGTCGGTAAGGAGCGGCAAGTCGTACATGAGGGTGGCCGTCCGGATCCGGGCGGCCACTTTCGGCGTACGCGTTGACGGGGTCGGGGCGGCGTCGATCCGGGCGGGTCGCCGCAATCCGCGCCGAACCGGGCGAGCGGCGGCTGACGCCGAACCAGGCTCGGATTACCGGGCCGGCCGCCCGTGCACTCCTTACGACTGCGGATAGGCTTGTCGCGATGACTTATCTGGATCACGCCGCGACCACGCCGATGCTCGAATCGGCGCTGGAGGCGTACGTCGCCACCGCCCGCGAGGTCGGCAACGCCTCGTCGCTGCACTCCTCCGGCCGGTTGGCCCGCCGCCGCGTGGAGGAGTCCCGCGAACGGGTCGCCGCCGTCCTCGGCGCCCGCCCCTCCGAGGTGATCTTCACCGGCGGCGGTACGGAGAGCGACAACCTCGCGATCAAGGGCATCCACTGGGCCCGCCACACCGCCGAACCGGCCCGCAACCGGGTGGTGGTCAGCTCGGTCGAGCACCACGCCGTACTCGACTCGGTGCACTGGCTGGAGCAGCACGAGGGCGCCGACACCGGGCTGCTGGCGGTCGACGCCACCGGTCGGGTCGACCCGGAGACGCTCGCCGCCGAGCTGCACGAACACGGTGAGCGGACCACCGTGGTCAGCGTCATGTGGGCGAACAACGAGGTCGGTACCGTACAGCCGATCGCCGCGCTCGCCGAGGTCGCCGCCGCGTACGGCATCCCGGTGCACACCGACGCCGTCCAGGCGGTCGGCCAGGTGCCGGTCGACTTCGCCGCCAGCGGGGTGGCCGCGCTCACCCTGACCGGGCACAAGCTCGGCGGCCCGGTCGGCGTCGGTGCCCTCCTGCTCGGCCGGGACGTGCCCTGCGCCCCGCTGCTGCACGGCGGAGGCCAGGAGCGCGACGTCCGCTCCGGCACCCTCGACGCGGCCGGCATCGTCGCCTTCGCGGTCGCGGTCGAGGCCTCCGTCACCGCCCAGCGCGAGTACGCCGCCCGGATCGCCACCCTCCGCGACGACCTGACCAAGCGCCTGGTCGAGGTGGTTCCGGAGGTGGTCCAGAACGGCGACCCGTGCGACCGGCTGCCCGGCAACGCCCACTTCTCCTTCCCCGGCTGCGAGGGCGACGCCCTGCTGATGCTGCTCGACGCCCAGGGGATCGCCTGCTCGACCGGTTCGGCCTGCTCCGCCGGGGTGGCCCAGCCGTCGCACGTACTGCTCGCCATGGGTGCCGACGACGACCGGGCCCGCTCGTCGTTGCGCTTCGCGCTCGGGCACACCTCGACCGCCGAGGACGTCGACGCGCTGATCGCCGCGCTGCCCGCCGCCGTCGAGCGGGCCCGCCGGGCCGGCGCGACCAGGTCTGCCCGGCGCTGACCGTGCGGGCGGTAGAGCTACCCTCGAACAGGTTGAAGGGGGTTTCCCGGTGAGGGTTCTGGCAGCTATGTCCGGCGGGGTCGACTCGGCGGTCGCCGCCGCGCGGGCGGTGGAGGCCGGGCACGAGGTGACCGGCGTGCACCTGGCGCTGTCGCGCAACCCGCAGACGTACCGGACGGGTGCGCGCGGCTGCTGCACGCTGGAGGACTCCCGGGACGCCCGGCGGGCCGCCGACGTGATCGGCATCCCGTTCTACGTCTGGGACATGGCCGACCAGTTCCACGAGGACGTGGTGGACGACTTCGTCGCCGAGTACGCCGCCGGCCGTACGCCGAATCCCTGCCTGCGCTGCAACGAGAAGATCAAGTTCTCGGCGGTGCTGGACCGGGCCGTCGCCCTCGGCTTCGACGCCGTGGTCACCGGACACCACGCCCGGCGCGGCGCGGACGGTCTGCTGCGGCGCAGCGTCGACCTGGCCAAGGACCAGTCGTACGTCCTCGCGGTGCTGACCCGCGAGCAGCTCGACCGGTCGGTCTTCCCGCTCGGCGACTCGACCAAGGCCCAGGTCCGGACCGAGGCGGCCGAGCGTGGGCTGTCCGTGGCCGACAAGCCCGACTCGCACGACATCTGCTTCATTGCCGACGGGGACACCCGCAAGTTCCTCGCCGACCGGCTCGGGGAGGCACCCGGCGACATCGTCGACGCCCGCACCGGAGCCGTCGTCGGCGCCCACGCCGGTGCGTACGCGTACACCGTCGGCCAGCGCAAGGGGCTCTCCCTCGGCGTGCCCGCCCCCGACGGCAAGCCCCGGTACGTGCTCTCCATCACTCCCAAGACCAACACCGTCACCGTCGGACCGGTCGAGGCGCTGGAGGCCAGCGAGGTCGCCGCCCGACGTCCGGTGTGGACCGGCGGCGCCCTGCCGACCGAGGCCACCGAGTGCCAGGTGCAGCTCCGCGCCCACGGTGAGGTCGTTCCGGCCACGGTCCGGGTCAGCGGCGACACCCTGCACGCCGAGCTGGGCCGGCCGGTACGGGGCGTTGCCGCCGGTCAGGCGATCGTGGCGTACCGACCGGATCCGGCCGGCGACGTGGTGCTCGGGTCCGCGACCATCACTGGCTGATTTTCCCGCTTGGTGCACTAACCTCCGGCCTATGGACGCTCAGTCATGGCCATGGCCCACCGGTGCGGCTACCGGTATCGGTTCGATGCCCGGCACGGATGTCGCGGAGGTGCAGCGGATCGTGCTGGGCGAACTGCCCGCACTGCCGCACCTGGCGGAACTGCCCGGCCGGGGGCCCGGTGCCGACGTGATCGGCCGTACCGCCGGGTTCCTGGTCGACCTGCCGGTGGAGTTGTACACCGGCCGGTGGCGGGTGGCGGCGCGTTCCGGCAAGGACCTCCGCCGCGCCCATGACCTGCTGGAACGGGACCTCGACCAGCTCACCGAGCAGGCCGACGGCTTCACCGGCACAGTCAAGATCCAGGCGGCCGGACCGCTGACCATGGCCGCCAACGTCGACCTCGCCATCGGTGGCCGGCTGCTGCGCGACCCCGGTGCCGTACGGGACCTGACCGACTCGCTCGCCGAGGGGCTGCGCGGGCACGTGGCCGACGTACGGCGACGGCTGCCCGGTGCGACCGTACTGCTGCAACTCGACGAGCCGTCGCTGCCGGCGGTGCTCGCCGGGCACGTGCCGACGGAGAGCGGCTTCAGCGCGTACCGGGCGGTCGAGACGAGCGCCGCCCGTGACCTGCTGCGGATAGTGGTCGACGCCGCCGACGCCCCGCTCGTGGTGCACTGCTGCGCCCCCGACGTACCGCTGGACCTGTTCCGTACCGCCGGAGCCGTCGCCGTCGCGTTCGACCTCGACCTGATCACCCAGTTCGACCCGCTCGGCGAGGCGATCGAGTCCGGCCTCGGCCTGCTGGTCGGCGCCGTCCCGTCCACGCTCCCCGCCTCCGGCGTGGCCCCCTCGGCGGAACAGGTGGCCGACCGCGTCCGCACCCTCTGGGGCAAACTCGGCTTCCCCCGCCCCCGGTTGGCCCAGCAGGTGGTAGTCACCCCCACCTGCGGCCTGGCCGGCGCCACCCCCGAATACGCCCGCACCGCCCTAACCACCGCCCGTGAGGCGGCCCGCCGCCTCCACGAGGTCTGACCCGCCCCCGCCCCCGCCCCCGCCCCCGCCCCCGCCCCCGTCCCCGTCCCCGCCCGTTTCCGTGCGTCGATCTTGCAGTTGTGGCGCCCCGAATAGCGGTACTGGTCCCGGTTTGTGTACCGCCACAACTGCAAGATCGACGCGTTGATCGGGTGGGGGGAGCGTTTTTGTGTCGTAGTCAGGGGGAAGGGTGGGGGCATGGTTGGTGAACTGCGGAGTGTGGTGATCGACTGTCCGGATCCTCGGGGGCTGGCTGCCTTCTACGGGGAGTTGCTGGGGCGGTCGGTGGTCTACGACAGTGATGACTGGGTGACGCTCGGAGGAGGGCCGGGGCAGTCCCGGGTGGCCTTTCAGCTCGCTCCCGACCTGCTCGAACCCCGGTGGCCCGATCCGGAACGGCCGCAGCAGGTCCACCTCGACGTGACGGTGGAGGACATCGAGGAGGCCGAGCCGAAGGTGCTCGCCCTCGGTGCCACCCGGCTCCCCGGTGGGGGAAAGGACTTCCGGGTCTACGCCGACCCGGCGGGCCACCCCTTCTGCCTGTGCTGGGACAACTGACCGGATCGGATCGACGGTTGTTGCCCATCTCTACAGTGGAAGATTCTTCACGTGCTGCCGCTGACGGAGACGCCTTGGACACCGACGAGCCCCGCAACCCATCGTGGTCATCAGTGGAGAATCGGCTGATCGCCGAGATCGACGACATCCGGGCGACCATCAAACACGCCGACACCAAAGCCTCCGCCCTGCTGAGCTGGGTGGGTGCGGTGTTGGTACTGGTGGTGGCCATCCTGGCCTCCGGCGGGCAGGGAGCTAACGCCGGAATGACCGTGGCACTCGTCGGAGGTTGGCTCGGTGCCGGGCTGATGACCCTCGCGGTGGTCGAGCTGATGTACGTGGTGCGTACGCAACTCACCGGCACCGGCTGGTCCCGGTACGCGGCGGTGCGGACCACCGACGAGTTGGTCGGCATCATCCGGAGCGACGTCGAGGTGGACGAGGCGCAGAGAACGTACCTGCTTGCCGTCCGTCTGATGATCGTCTCCGGGATCGCCAAGCGGAAGGCGCGCCGGATCCGGCTTGCCACCCACTACCTGGTGGGCGGCTTCCTGACCCTGGTCGTCGTCGCCTGTCTCTTCGCCATCGCACGCTAGACCGTTGCCGGGAAGCGCCCGCGCCGTCCAGGACGTGGGAGGGCCCCGGCTCGCCCGAGTGGGTTGACGGCGACCGGCATGATCTCCGCATGGGGTGGACGGAATCGGGTCGGCCGGCGCTGGGCGCGTCGGGGTCGTTGTTCGGGCTGGCGTACGGGGACGCGCTGGGCAAGCCGACCGAGTTCATGACGGTCGCGCAGATCGAGGCGCGTTACGGCCCCGGCGGCCCGCGCGACCTGACCGGGGATCCCGCCCTCGTCACCGACGACACCCAGATGGCACTGGCCGTCGGTGGGGCGTTGCACGAGGCACCGGCAGCCACCCCGGAGATCCTCGAACCGTTGCTGCGCGCCCGGTTCCTGGCCTGGGCCGTCAGCCCCGACAACAACCGGGCGCCGGGCATGACCTGCCTGCGGGCCTGCGGTGAACTGGCCAAGGGCGGCCCCTGGCAGACGGCGACCGTGGCCGGATCCAAGGGCTGCGGCGCCAACATGCGGGTCACCCCGGTCGGGCTGGTGCCGACGTACGACCTGGACACCCTCGCCGGAGTCGCCCAGCTCCAGGCGGGGCTCACCCACGGGCACCCGACCGGGCTCGCGGCGAGCGAGCTGACCGCGTACGCGGTCCGGGTGTTGCGCGACGGCGCGGCGCTGGCCGACGTGCCCGGCCTGCTGCGGCAGCGGGCCATCGGTCAGCGGACGGTCTATCGGGGTGACTGGCTGGGGGACCTGTGGCAGCGTCCGGGGGTCGGTGACCCGGCCGAGTTCATCACCCGTGGCTGGGACGAGTGCCTGGGGGCGCTCGATCGGCTCGAAGAGGTGTTGGCGGAGCCGGACGACGGGGAAGACCCGTGCCTGGCCACCGGTGAGGGCTGGATCGCCGAGGAGGCGCTGGCGACCGCGCTGCTCTGCGCGCTGCGGCACCCGGACGACCCGGTGTCGGCCCTGGCCCGAGCGGCGACCACCTCCGGTGACTCGGACTCGATCGCCGCCCTGGCCGGGGCGTTCCTCGGCGCGGCGGACGGCCTGGCAATCTTCCCCGAGGACTGGCTCGACCGGATCGAGTACGCCGACCAGCTCGCCGCCCTCGGCAACGCCTGGGACTGAGCCGACCCACGCCGGCCACCGCCACCGTCACCTGGTCATGGGGATGAAACGAGCCACCTCGTGCATCCCGAGCCCGGTGTAGAGCCGACGTGGCAGGGGATAGCCGTTGTCGCCACGGGGTCCGATGCTCCGGACAGCCACACGTCCGCGAATCCCAGGAGGGGATCACCCCAGGTGAGGGTGGCGTCGGGAACCGGGCTGCCGTCACCCCGTGCGCCGGCCCAGGCCACGTTACCGGCATGCAGGCGCTGCCGAGGGTTCCAGGATCGCCGCACACAGTCCAGCCGCTCGCCGAGTTCGTTGCCACTCATGGGACAAGTCTGTCGGAGCTGTGGCGGATTCGTGCCCCTGGAGGGGCAGTGGAACGCCACAGCCCGGCCCGGCGGGTCAGGACGGGTCAGCGGGTGCGGCGTACGCGGTGGAGTTGGGTGACCCGGTGCCACAGGTCGGCGTCGCAACTGCCGGCCCGGTTCTCGAACGAGGTCAGTGAGACCGTGATCGGGTCGGACAGGTCGAGCCAACTGTCCCGTGCGGCGGTCCGGTCCCAGCTCCGGGTGGGGATCTTCACGTGGTCGTCGCGCTCGCTCTTGTCCTGGCTGGTGATCTTCAGGACGTCCGCGCCCCGGCGACCGCCGCGCAACACCAGGCACGGGCGTACCTTCGAGCCGGTTCCGTCCTCGAACGGGACGTCGGCCCACCAGATCTCGCCGGGCTGCGGGCGTACCCTCGGCTCGGCCGGCTTGGTCGCGGGGCCGGACCTCGGGCGCGGCGGTGCGGTGGGACGACCCCGGGGCCGCCGTGGCGCGCGGCCCGGACGGGACGGGCGGCCCGGACCCCGACGGAACCGGCGTACGGCCCAGCCGGTCACGCCCGCGACCAGGCCGATCCCGATCAGCCAGAGCAGCCAGGTGGGCATCGGTACTCCCTGATCATCGGAGGTCTGTCGGCCGTGGCGATCCTCGCACGGCACCGGGCGGGCGGCATCCGGAGCCGGCGGGTCCGGCTCGGCGGCATCCGGTGGGAGCGGGTCCGGCGCCCTGGGCTCCGGATGTCCGACGGGACCTATACGGTGCGGAGGTAACGCGAGCACGGAGGTCAACTGGTGTCAGAGGAAGCGATCCCGCAGCAGGTCAGCGCCGAACAGGAGGCGGCGGCCGGCGCCGATCCGAGCGCGGCCGACCGGGAGCGGCACGCCGAGCTGGCCACCGAGATCACCGACCACCAGTACCGGTACTACGTGCTGGACACCCCGAGCATCCCGGATGCCGACTTCGATCGGATGCTGCGCGAGCTGGAGGCCCTGGAGGAGAGTTTCCCGTCGCTGCGCACGCCGGAGTCGCCCACCCAGCGGGTCGGCGGGACCTTCTCCACGCTGTTCACGCCCGTCGACCATGCCGAGCGGATGATGTCGCTGGACAACGCCTTCGACCTCGACGAGCTGGCCGCGTGGGCCGAGCGGGTGGAACGGGACGCCGGGGGAGCGGTCAGCTACCTGTGCGAGCCGAAGGTCGACGGGCTGGCGATCAACCTGACCTACGAGAACGGCCGGCTGGTCCGGGCCGCGACCCGAGGTGACGGCCGCACCGGCGAGGACGTCACCCCGAACGTACGGACCATCCGGACCATCCCCGAGCGGCTGGCCGACGGCGCCGACGTCCCGGAGCTGCTGGAGGTCCGGGGCGAGATCTACTTCCCGGTCGCCGACTTCGCCGACCTCAACGCGTCCCTGGTCGAGCAGGGCAAGGACCCGTTCGCCAACCCGCGCAACGCCGCCGCCGGCAGTCTGCGGCAGAAGGATCCCCGGATCACCGCGTCCCGCCCGCTGAGCATGGTGGTGCACGGGATCGGCGCCCGGCGCGGGTTCGAACCGGTGGCCCAGTCCGAGTCGTACGCGACGCTGCGGGCCTGGGGGCTGCCGACCAGCGACCGGTGGCGGGTGGTTCCGGACCTCGCCGGGGTACGCGACTACATCGACTACTACAACGAGCACCGGCACGACGTCGAGCACGAGATCGACGGGGTGGTGGTGAAGGTCGACCCGGTCGCCATCCAGGGCCGGCTCGGCTCCACCAGCCGTGCCCCCCGGTGGGCGATCGCCTTCAAGTACCCGCCGGAGGAGGTGACCACCAAGCTGCTCGACATCGAGGTCAACGTCGGGCGTACCGGTCGGGTCACCCCGTTCGCGGTCCTGGAACCGGTCCGGGTGGCCGGCTCCACGGTCGCGTTGGCGACCCTGCACAACGCCCGCGAGGTGGAGCGCAAGGGGGTGCTGATCGGCGACACCGTGGTCATCCGGAAGGCCGGTGACGTGATTCCCGAGGTGCTCGGACCGGTGGTCGACCTGCGCCCGCCGGACGCCCGCCCGTTCGAGATGCCGACCCACTGCCCGTCCTGCGGCACCCCCCTGGCCCCGGCCAAGGAGGGCGACGTCGACATCCGCTGCCCCAACACCCGGTCCTGCCCGGCCCAGTTGCGGGAGCGGGTGTACCACCTGGCCAGCCGCAACGCCCTCGACATCGAGGTGCTGGGGGAGAAGGGGGCGGCGGCCCTGCTCGACGCGCGGGCGATCGTCGACGAGGGCGACCTGTTCTCACTGGACGCCGGCAAGCTCGCCTCGGTGCCGCTGTTCGTCAACAAGGACGGCAGCCTGGGCAGCAACGCGGTCAAGCTGCTCGACAACCTGGTCGAGGCCCGGGAGCGCCCGCTGTGGCGGGTGCTGGTGGCGCTCTCCATCCGGCACGTCGGGCCGACCGCCGCCCAGGCGCTGGCCCGCCAGTTCGGGTCGATCGAGCGGATCGAGCAGGCAGGCGAGGAGGAACTTTCCTCGGTGGACGGGGTCGGCCCGAGGATCGCCACCAGCCTGCGGGAGTGGTTCACCGTCGACTGGCACCGCGAGGTCGTACGCAAGTGGACCGAGGCCGGGGTCCGGATGGCCGAGGAGCAGGTCGAGCAGGGGCCGCGCCCGCTGGAGGGAATCACGGTCGTGGTCACCGGCACCCTGGCGTCCTATACCCGTGACCGGGCGAAGGAGGCGGTGCAGTCGCGCGGCGGAAAGGTCAGCGGTTCGGTTTCGAAGAAGACCCATTTCGTGGTGGTGGGCGACGACCCGGGGAGTAAGGCTGACAAGGCGGCGTCACTGAAGGTGCCGATCCTGGACGAGGCCGGATTCGAGATTCTGCTGGCCGAAGGCCCGGAGGCGGCGGTCGAGGCGGCGGCTAACGCGGCACAAGCTAACGAAGAGTAAGCATCCGATTAGCGCTGCGTTATAGTTCGCCCCTGGCGAGATGCCGCGTATTTCAAGTTAGTCACGACTACAACCGATTCGCGTCTGTCGCCCCCCACATCCGTCCGATGAGGGCGTTTGATGGTTGCACCAGCGCGGCAGGTGGCCGCGCCCCGGGACCACGGGTCGGGAGGTCGCATGGAGGCCGCAGTGTTGCGGAACTCCGTTCCTCCTGGACGGGCAACCGCATTCTTCGGCTTTGTCTGGGCGGTCGTCGTATTGGCGGCCCTGCTCTCCGCCGTACCGCTGATGTCGTTGCCCGACCAGGTTCCCCAACTGCCGCCGGCATTCTGGGTCATGGCCGCGCTCGCCGCCGTATCCGACGCGCGACCATTCACCCCGCCGGGCCGCCGGCAGAGTTCGGCGGTATTTCCCAGCATCTGCTTCACCTTCGCCATCCTGCTCGGCTGGGGACCCGCCCCGGCGATCGCCGTGCAGGCGGTCGCCGTACTGGTCTCCGGGTTCCGGCTGCGGCACGCCCCCTGGCGGATCGTGTTCAACATCGCCCAGTACGCCTGCGCCCTCACCGCCGCACACGCGGTCGCCCGCCTCGGCCCCGAAGCCGCCTTCGGTGACCGCCCCCACCCCACCTGGGCCGACGTGGCGATCGTCGCCGTTGCCGCAGCCGCCTGGTTCGCCGTCAAGTACGGCTCCGTCACCCTCGCCGTACGGTTGCGCTTCGGCACCCCGTGGTGGCCGGCGTTCCGGCACGGCCTCGGCTTCGAACTGCTCTCCACCGGGTCCCTGCTCCTGCTCGGCCCGGTGGTGGTGGCCGCCGGCAGGGTCAGCCCCGCGCTGATCCCCCTGGTCCTGGTGCCGCTCTACGCGGTCTACCGGATGGCCCGGCTCTCCGGCGAACAGGAACAACTCGCCCGGCTCGACCCCCTCACCGCGCTGCCGAACCGCAAGGCCCTGTACGCCGAGGTCGCCGACCAGATCGCCATCCACGCCGAACAGGCCGCCAAGGGAGCCGACGGTCGGCACCTGGCCCTGCTCCTGCTCGACCTCGACCGGTTCAAGCACGTCAACGACGCCCTCGGGCACGGGGTCGGGGACCGGCTGCTGGTCCGGGTCGGCGAACGGCTCACCGTCACGGTCCGACCCGCCGACCTGGTCGCCCGGCTCGGCGGGGACGAGTTCGCCGTACTGGCGACCGGGTTGGTGGACGTGGACGAGGCCCGTGCACTGGCGGAACGGGTGGTCGAGGCGCTGGTCGAACCGGTCGCCCTGGACGGGCTGCCGCTGGACGTCAGCGGCTCCGTCGGCATCGCGGTCTACCCCGAACACGGCGAGGACTTCGCCACCCTGATGCGCCACGCCGAGGTGGCCATGTACGACGCCAAGAACCGGGGCGACACCGTCGCCGTCTACGCCCCCGAATCCGACCACAACTCCCCGGAGCGGCTGAACCTCCTGGCCGACCTGCGCCGGGTCCTCGACCGGGCCGGTGGAGCCGACGCCGGTGAGATCACCATGTACTACCAGCCGCAGATCGCGATCTCCACCGGCGAGGTCGTCGGGGTCGAGGCGCTGCTGCGGTGGCGGCACCCCAAACGCGGCCAGGTCGACCCGGAGGAGCTGATCCGGGTGGCCGAACAGAGCGCGGTGATGCGCCTGTTGACCCGACGGGTCATCGACGACGTGGTGGAACAGCTCGCCAAGTGGTCGGCTGCCGGGATCGCCGTACGGGCGGCGGTCAACGTCAGCGTCCGTGACCTGCACACCGGGGAGATCGCCGACCAGCTTGCCGACCGGCTCACCCGGTACGGCGTACCGCCGTCCTGGATCCAGTTGGAGATCACCGAGGGCGCCCTGATGGCCGACCCGCACCGGGTCCTGGCCACCATCGCCCGGCTCGACAAGATCGGCGTGGCCATCGCCCTGGACGACTTCGGCACCGGCTACTCCTCCATGCAGCACCTGCGCCGGCTGCCGCTGGCCGAGGTGAAGGTCGACCGTTCGTTCGTACTCGGGATGGCGACCGACGCCGACGACGCCGCCATCGTCCGGTCGGTGATCGAACTGGCTGGTGCGCTCGGCCTGCGGGTCGTCGCCGAGGGCGTCGAGGACGCCCGGACCTGGCGGCTGCTGCACGCCGCCGGCTGCGACGTCGCCCAGGGCTGGTTCTACGCCCGGCCGATGCCGGCCGACGAACTGGTCTCCTGGCTGGCCCGCTACCGTCCGCTGGTGCCCGGCCCGGTCCAGGAGACCCCCGGCCGGCACCGGACCAAGCCCCCGATCGCCGTCGAGGCCCTCCCCCGCGACCCGGCCCCGACCGCCGACACCGCCACGTCCGCCCCGGCGGAAGCTCCGACCACCGACCCGCCCGCCCCGACACAAGCCCCGCCCGCCCCGACACAAGCCCCGGCCGCCCCGACACAAGCCCCGGCCGCCGCGGCGCAAGCCCCCGCTGAGGCGGGGGCCGAACCGGTCGGCAAGGGCGAGACGTACGTCCTGGAGCAGGTCGGGGGCGACGGGACGTACCTGACGGTGCAGATCGAGGACGACGGGTCGTTCCTGCCGGAGCCGCCGAGCGGAGAGCCGGCCGAGCTTGCCGGAGCGGGGGGAGTCGGGGAGAGCGCGTCTCCGGCTGACAAATAGACTCGCTCGGGTCACGGCGCGCGTGTCACGCTGCGCCGGTAAGCACGTCCACGCACGAAGGGGGCACCGATGGCCGCCATCTCCCGCGAGGAGGTCGCGCACCTGGCGCGGCTGTCGCGGCTCGCCGTCACCGAGGAGGAGCTGCAGACCTTCGCCGGCCAGCTCGACGTGATCCTCCAGTCGGTGGCCCGGGTCGGTGAGGTGACCGCGGCCGACATCCCGCCCACCTCGCACTCCGTGCCGCTGACCAACGTGCTCCGCGAGGACGTCGTGGTGCCGTGCCTGACCCCGGCCGAGGCGCTGTCCGGTGCACCGGATGTCGATGAACAACGCTTCCGCGTACCGCGGATCCTGGACGAGGAGGCCTGACCGGCATGAGTGACGTGACCAGGATGACCGCGACGGAGGTCGCGGCCCTTGTCGCCGGTGGCGAGGCGTCCGCGGTCGAGGTGACCCGGGCGCACCTCGACCGGATCGCCGAGGTCGACGGCCGGGTGCACGCCTTCCTGCACGTCGACACCGAGGGGGCGCTCGCCGCCGCCCGCGACGTCGACGCCCGCCGGGCCGCCGGTGAGCCCCTCGGCCCGCTCGCCGGGGTGCCGGTCGCGGTCAAGGACGTGCTCACCACCAAGGGCGTGCCGACCACCGCCGGGTCCAAGATCCTCGAAAACTGGCGCCCGCCGTACGACTCGACCATCGTCCAGCGGCTGCGCGCCGCCGGTACGGTGCCGATCGGCAAGACCAACATGGACGAGTTCGCGATGGGCTCCTCCACCGAATACTCCGCCTACGGACCCACCAACAACCCGTGGGACCTGGGCCGGATCCCCGGCGGCTCCGGTGGTGGCAGCGCCGCCGCCCTGGCCGCGTACGAGGCTCCGCTGGCGATCGGCTCCGACACCGGCGGCTCGATCCGCCAGCCCGGCGCCGTCACCGGCACCGTCGGCGCGAAGCCCACCTACGGCGGCACCTCCCGCTACGGGCTGATCGCCTTCTCGTCGTCGCTGGACACCCCCGGCCCGTGCGCCCGTACGGTCGAGGACGCGGCCCTGCTGCACGCGGTCATCGGCGGGCACGACCCGCGCGACTCCACCTCCATCCCGCAGCCGGTCCCGGACGTGGTTGCCGCCGCCCGGCTCGGCGCGACCGGTGACCTGACCGGCGTACGGCTCGGCATCGTCACCGAGTTCTCCGGCGAGGGAGCCGAACCGGGTGTGCTGGCCGCGTTCCGCGAGTCGGTCGACACGCTGACCAAGCTCGGTGCCGAGGTCGTCGAGGTCTCCTGCCCGCACTTCGAGTACTCGCTGCCCGCGTACTACCTGATCGCGCCGAGCGAGTGCTCGTCGAACCTGGCCCGCTTCGACGGGGTACGGTTCGGGTTGCGGGTCGGCGACGACGGGGTCAAGTCGCTCGAAGAGGTCATGTCCCTCACCCGCGAACAGGGCTTCGGCCCCGAGGTAAAGCGGCGGATCATCCTCGGCACGTACGCGCTGTCGTCGGGTTACTACGACGCGTACTACGGGCAGGCGCAGAAGGTCCGGACCCTGATCACCCGCGACTTCAACGCCGCGTTCGAGCAGGTGGACGTGCTGATCTCGCCGACCACCCCGTTCGTGGCGTTCCCGTTCGGGTCGCGTACCGGGGACCCGTACCAGATGTACCTGGCCGACCTGTTCACCATCCCGACGAACCTGTACGGCGGCCCGGCGATCTCGGTGCCCTGCGGGCTGTCCGAGGGGCTGCCGGTGGGTCTGCAGATCATGGCGCCGACGATGGCCGACGACCGGATGTACCGGGTCGCCGCGGCGCTGGAGTCCGCGGTCGGCACCTTCACCCCGCCGGCACTCTGAGTACGCTTGAACATGCTTTGTCCGGATGACGCTCGAGAGCTGGAGTATTGATGAGCGCGATCGTCCTGCCCTCGTACGACGACGTTGTCGAGCGGTACGAGCCGGTGGTCGGCCTGGAAACCCACGTCGAGCTGGGTACGAACACCAAGATGTTCTGCGGCTGCCCGACCGACTTCGGCGGCGAGCCGAACACCCGGACCTGCCCGGTCTGCCTGGGCCTGCCCGGCTCGCTGCCGGTGGCCAACAAGGCCGCGATCGAGGCGACCATCCGGATCGGTCTCGCGCTCAACTGCAGCATCGCCGACTGGTGCCGGTTCGCCCGGAAGAACTACTTCTACCCGGACATGCCGAAGAACTTCCAGATCAGCCAGTACGACGAGCCGCTCTGCGTCGACGGTTACCTCGACGTCGAGGTGCAGGGCAAGACAGTCAGGATCGGCATCGAACGGGTGCACATGGAGGAGGACACCGGTAAGTCGCTGCACGTCGGCGGCGCCACCGGACGCATCCACGGTGCCACCGAGTCCCTGGTCGACTACAACCGGGCCGGCATCCCGCTGGTCGAGATCGTCACCAAGCCGATCCCCGGCACCGGTGCGCTCGCCCCGGAGACCGCCCGCGCGTACGTCACCGAGCTGCGCGACGTACTGCGCTCGCTCGGCGTCTCCGACGTACGGATGGAGGAGGGTTCACTGCGCTGCGACGTGAACACCTCCCTCAACCTGCCCGGTGACGAGTGGGGCACCCGTACCGAGACGAAAAACGTCAACTCGCTGCGTTCGGTCGAACGCGCCGTACGGTCGGAGATGCTGCGGCAGGCCGCCCTGCTCGACGCCGGTACGAAGATCATTCAGGAGACCCGGCACTTCCAGGAGGACACCGGCGACACCCGTCCCGGCCGGTCCAAGGAAACCGCCACCGACTACCGCTACTTCCCCGAGCCGGACCTGGTGCCGATCGCACCGGACCGGGCCTGGGTCGCCGAGCTGAAGGCCGCCCTGCCGGAGTTGCCCCGGGTGCACCGGCAGCGGTTGCAGGAGCAGTGGGGGCTGTCCGACCTCGACATGCAGTCCGTGCTGAACGCGGGTGCGGTCGAGCTGATCGAGCAGACCGTCGCCGCCGGCACCACCCCGGCCGGCGCCCGCAAGTGGTGGCTCGGTGAGCTGTCCCGGCGGGCCAACGAGTCCGGCGTCGACCTCGCCGCGGTCGGGGCGACCCCGGCCCAGGTGGCCGAACTCCAGCGGCTCGTGGACGAGGGCAAGCTCAACGACAAGCTCGCCCGTACCGT
Organism: Micromonospora sp. NPDC004704; assembly: GCF_053601675.1. Lineage (NCBI taxonomy): Bacteria > Bacillati > Actinomycetota > Actinomycetes > Micromonosporales > Micromonosporaceae > Micromonospora > Micromonospora sp. NPDC004704. The sequence continues at coordinate 33,649 of NZ_JBSGCD010000008.1, forward strand.
GCTCGAAGGTGTGGTGGCCGGCGAGGGCGGCCCGAGCGAGGTCATGGCCGCCCGTGGGCTCGGCGTGGTCTCCGACACCGGTGCGCTGACCGCCGCCGTCGACGAGGCGATCGCCGCGAACCCGGACATCGCCGCCAAGATCCGTGACGGCAAGGTCGCCGCCGCCGGAGCCCTGGTCGGCGCCGTCATGAAGACCACCCGAGGCCAGGCCGACGCCAAAACCGTCCGCGACCTGATCCTCGCCCGCCTGAGCTGACCCCCACGCCCCATCCGGGGCCCACAGTTGTAGAGAAAGAGTGGCTATTCCTTCGGGAGTAGCCACTCTTTCTCTACATGAGCGCCAACCCCTAGCGGGTGGGGGTGGGGGTGGGGGTGGGTGGGATGACGGGGGGTGGGGTGCCGGGTAGGGAGGGGGCGGGGATGGTGGCGCCGGGGGAGGGGGTGGCGCTGGTGGTGGGGGTGGGCTGCGGGGGCTCGACCAGGTGGCGTTCGAGGCTGACCTGGGCCTGGCCGGTCCCGCCGACCTGGATGTCGTCGTACGCCTGGAGCATTTTCTGCTGGTCGAAGTAGAGCACCGACAGGGCCAGGGGCAGCGGCTTCTCGCCCTCCAGGCCGCGCAGGCCCGCGCCACCGGTGGACCCCTCCACCAGCATCAGGGTGGGCGGTTGACCCGGCAGCGGGGGCAGCGGGTCGATCTCGCGGTGGTGGACGTGACCGGCCAGCACCAGCGGGCACGCTCCGTTGAGCGCGACGCCGGACGCGGGGTCGTGTACGAGCGCGATGTCGACCGGTGGTTGCGCCGCCCGTACGGTCGCGGCCAGTTTCTCGCCCGCGCCGGTGACCTGTTCCATCACCTGTGGCGTGCCGCCGGACCCGTTCGGCGAGGTCTCCTTGTCCGGGGTGAAACGGGGGTCGCCGATCCCGGCGATGGTCAGCCCGGCGACCGTCCGGACGGTGTTGTCCAGGACGATCGCGTTCGGTTGCCGGGCCACGGCGGCGGCGGTGGCGGCCGAGTCGTGGTTGCCCCGGATGAAGACGTACGGCACCTGGAGGACGCCGATGGAGCCGAGGAAGGACGCCTCCGGCTCGCTGCCCCAGTCGGTGATGTCCCCGGTGTCGATCACCACGTCGATGTCGAACTGCTCCACGACGGTCCGTATCACCTGCCACCCGGTCGGATTGAGGTGGATGTCGGAGACGTGCAGCACCCGGGTGGTGCCCTGGGCCGGTTCGAAGACCGGGAGGGCCGAGACGGTGGTGTAGAGCTTGCTGACGTTGCCGACGAGTCGTTGCACCTGGTCGGCGTACTTGCCGTAGTCGTTGGCGATGCGTCGGGCGTCGCCGACCACGGCCGGCGCGTTGACCAGCAAACCTTCGTAGCGGGGTTCCTCGACCGACTCCGGTCGGATCGTCAGCGCGGCGACGGCGAGACTCCCGCCGCTGAGCAGCAGCGCCAGCCCGCCGGCCCAGGCGACCCGGCGGGTGTTGCGGAACACCAGGAAGGCCAGGACCAGCGTGGCCAGTACGGCAACCGAGACGGTACGCAGCCCGACCCGGATGACGCCGTTGGTGACGTCGGAGACGGCGGACTGGCTGGCGCGGGCGATCCCGGCCGGGTCGCCGATCAGCGCCTCGGTGCGGCGCAGGTCGAGGGAGCCGAGCTGGATCGACAGGTGGGCCGGGCCGGCGTGGCTGTCGATCTGGAGGGAGCCCAGGGGCGGGATGTCGACCGAGGTGCCGCCGCTGACCGTGGGGGTGATCGCCATCTCGGCCCGGAACGGCCCGATGTCGACGTTCACCCGGCCGGCGAGCAGCACTCCGCCGACCACTCCGGCGAGCGCCACCAGGACGATGCTCAGGCCCATCCCCGTACGCCGGGCGGGTTTCGAGGTCAGTGCCCGGCCGGTCAGGCGCAGGACCGGGCGTACCGGGCGGGTGATCAGGCGCAGCGTCGAGCCCGCCCGGCGGCGGGTGGCCGGGGTGTGGCCGGTGCCGGGGGGCTGTTCGTCGTCGTTCCCGTGCCTGTCCATGTGCAAATCATTCCCTGCCCGGTACGGGTTCTCCGGAAACCCGGTCAGGCCGGTTGGAATACATCGCGTGGTGCCCGTCCGTCTCGGTCGTGCGGTGTGCGGTTCCGTCACCGCCGGTCGGCTGGCTCCGGCCAGCTCCGGCGGTGTCGGTCGGTCAGCTCCGGCCGGCGCCGCCGCCGGAGAAGACGAGCCGGATGATCCGGTCGTCGGTCGCGGCGGGTTCGCCTCGGCCGTCGTGGTTGGAGGTGGAGATCCAGAGTGAGCCGTCGGGTGCCAGGACGGCGGTACGCAGGCGGCCGTACTCGCCGGTGAGGATGGAGCGGGGCTGCCCGAGCACCCCACCGGCGGCGGTCAGTTCGAGCAACCAGATCCGTTCGCCGCGCAGGCAGGCGGCGGCGAGCAGGTTCTCCACCACGGCGACCCCGGAGCAGGAGGCGTCGGCGGTCTTCCAGACCGCCAGCGGCTTGCTGAACTTCGGGTCGGTTTCGGCCCCGCCCTCTCCCTCGACCTCGGGCCAGCCGTAGTTCTTGCCGGGCTCGATGAGGTTGATCTCGTCCCAGGTGTTCTGGCCGAACTCGCTGGCGTAGAGCCGCTTGTTCGCGTCCCAGGCGATGCCCTGGACGTTGCGGTGGCCCAGGGACCAGACCAGCGAGTTGGGGAACGGGTTGCCGGGAGCGGGTTTGCCGTCCGGCGTCATCCGCAGGATCTTGCCGCCGAGGCTCTTCGGGTCCTGGGACAGGCCGCGCTGGGAGGCGTCGCCGGTGGTGGCGTAGAGGTAGCCGTCCGGGCCGAACGCGAGCCGCCCGCCGTTGTGGATGCCGGAGAGCGGGATGCCGGTGACGATCGGGGCCGGCTTCTCGCCGAGGACCAGCCTGGCGACCCGGTTGTCCTCGCCGGTCGAGTAGTAGACGAAGACGCTCTTGTCCTGGTCGTAGGCCGGTGAGACGGCGATCCCCATCAGCCCGCCCTCGCCGGCCGCGTCTACCTCGGGCAGGGTCTGCACGGTGGTGACCTTGAGCCCGTCGGTGTCGGACTCCGGCCCGACCTTGAGAATCTTGGCGGTGTCCCGCTCGGTGACCAGGGCGCCGCCGTCGGGCAGGAAGGCGATGCCCCACGGCACCCGCAGCCCGGTGGCCAGGACCGTCGCCGCGACCTGCTGGTCGACGCCGCCGGGCCGGGCGGTGGCGGTGACCGACGGGGTGGGGAAGGTGGGTGGTTCGCCGGCGGGATCCGGCTCCGGGTCGCCGAAGGCGCATCCGCTGGTCGCGAGGACGGCCGCCGCGCAGAACGCGACCGCCGCCCGGGTCCGGGTGCGGCGGGGGTACGGGGGGCGAACGTTCACCCGGCCCAGCCTAGCCGGAGCGGACGGGCACCCCGTGCCGTGCTCGATCAATCGGCACACTCCGTCGACGAATCGCTGGTCGGGCGACCCGCCGGTGACCGGGGCGTCAAACGGGTAAATCACGGCAAACGTGTAAGACTCCGGCCGTGGTGGTCGGGACGATGGCGCAGCCGGCGGAATCCGAGGCGGCGTACGACCGGTCCCGGCGCCTCGCGTTGCCGGTGGCGGTCGTGTTCGGCCTGCTCGGGGTCGTCTACCGGCTGGTCCTGTTGGTGAACGAGGTGCCGCGGACCAACAGTGACGAGGCGACGAGCGGGCTGGTCGCGATGCACGTCGCACAGGGCCGCGAGTTCCCGCTGTTCTTCTACGGCCAGTACTACATGGGCGCGCTGGAGTCGTACCTCGCGGCGCCGCTGTTCGCCCTGTTCGGCCCGTCCACCCTCGCCCTGCGCCTGCCGAACCTGCTCCTCTACGCCGCTTTCCTGGCCCTGGTCTGGCAACTCACCCGCCGGCTCTACACCCCTTGGCTGGCCACCGTCACGGTGGGGCTGCTGGCGCTCGGCTCCGACCGGGTGCTGAAGAACCAACTGGTGAGCGCCGGGGGCTACCCGGAGATGAACCCCGCCGGTGTCCTCCTGGTGCTGGTCGCGGTGAACCTCGGCCTCGCCGGGTGGACGGGCCGGCGCCGGCTGTTCGCGTACGCCGGGTTCGGGCTGGTCGCCGGGCTCACCCTCTGGGACGACTGGCTGGTGCTCCCGTACGTCGGCGCGGCCGGTCTGCTCCTGCTCGTGGTCGGCCGGCGGGAACTGCGCGGCAGGGCGGGACTGGCCCTCGGCGGCGGTCTGCTGGTCGGACTGGTGCCGATCGTGGTGCACAACCTGACCGCCGCACCGGAGAACCGTTCACTGGCCAGCTACGCCACCCTCGGCGGTGATCCGGGCGCGCCGTGGCCGGACCGGCTGCACGGCGGGATCCTCTTCGGCCTGCCGATGGGCACCGGGTTCTGCGCACCGGGCCGATGCGAGCCGTGGCAGCTCTGGTGGGGTGTGGCCGGTCCGATCCTGCTGGTGGTGGCCGGGGTGCTGGCGGTCCGGGCGCTGCGCGCCGCGTCCGGTGTCGAGCGGATCCGCCAGGGCGGTCGGCTGGTCCTGGTGGTCGGTGCCGCGTTGAGCCTGATCGCGTACGCGACCAGCAGCGCCGCAGCCGACACGCGGGTGGAGAGCGCCCGTTACCTGTCCTGCCTGCTGATCTCGTTCCCCGCACTGCTCTGGCCGCTCTGGTCGGCGGCAACCGTGCCGCCGTGGTCGCATCGGTCCGGACCGCCCTGGTCGGGCCGGTCCGGGTCGGAGCCCGGCGAGCGGGTGCACCGGGCCGAATGGCTGCGCTGGTCGGCGCGGGGTCTGCTGGCCGCGTTGGCGGCGAGCCTGGCGGTGGCCACCGGGCAGGTGGTGAGCCGGGTGCCGGAGCTGGGTCGGGTGGCGGACCAGCGGCGGGAACTGGTCTCGGCACTGGACCGGCTCGGCGTGGACCGGTTCTACGGCGAGTACTGGACCTGCAACAACATCACCCTCCAGACCCGCGAGCGGCTGGTCTGCGCGGTGATCAGGGACGACCTTCGGGCCGGTTGGGACCGCTACCTGCCGTACCGGGACGCGGTCGGTCGGGCGGGACGTCCGGCGTACGTGCTGCCGGCCGGTACGGCGTTGAGCACGGCGGTGGCCGGGTACCTGGGCGGGACCGGGGTGCCGGTGGACACCACGACCGTCGCCGGGTACGACATCTACCAACCCGTGGCACGGGTGGACCTGCCGAGGCGGTGAGCGCGTACGGCGGTTAGGGTCGGCGGCTGTGAAGGCTTGGATCCCGCACGAGCACGGCCGGTCGATGCTCGGGGAGATCCCCGAGGGTGTACGCGTCGAGATCGCCCCGGACCCGGACCGGTTGCCGTCGGACCCGTCCGGGGTGGAGTTCTGGGTGCCGCCGTTCCTCGCCCGCTCCGAGGTCGTACGCCTCGCGGCCGACCTGCCCGACCTGCGGGTGGTGCAGTTGCTCACCGCGGGCGCGGACGCCTGGGCCGACCGGCTCCCCGACGGGGTGGTCCTCTGCGACGCGCGGGGTGTCCACGACTCGCCGACCGCCGAGTGGGTGGTCACCGCGATCCTCGCCCACCTGCGGATGTTCCCGTACTTCGCCCGCGCCCAGTCCCGCCACGAGTGGTCGTACGCCCAGGCGACGCCGACCGACGAGCTGGCCGGCAAGCGGGTGCTGATCGTCGGCGCCGGTTCGATCGGGGCGGCCCTGACCGCCCGGCTGCTGCCGTTCGAGGTGGAGCTGACCCTGGTCGCCCGGACCGCCCGCCCCGCCGAGGGCGTACGCGGGGTCGCGGAGTTGCCGGCGTTGCTGCCGGCGGCGGACATCGTGGTGCTGCTGGTGCCGCTGACCGGGGCGACCCGTGGGCTGGTCGACGCGCGTTTCCTGGCCGCGATGCCGGACGGTGCGCTGCTGGTGAACGCGGCCCGTGGTCCGGTCGCCGACTCCGACGCCCTGGTGGCGGAGTTGAAGACCGGTCGGCTCAGCGCGGCCCTCGACGTGACCGACCCGGAGCCGCTGCCGGCGGATCATCCGCTCTGGGAGTTGCCGAACGTCCTGCTCACCCCGCACGTCGGCGGCACCGTACGCGGACTGCTGCCGCGCGGTTACCGGCTCGCCGGTGACCAGTTGCGCCGCCTCGTGGCCGGGGAGCCGCTGCTGAACGAGGTGGTCGACGGCTACTGAGCCGTCGAGGGCGCCTGGTCGTCCGTACCCAGGAGGTGTTGACCGCTCGCGGCGACCAGCCGGTGCAGACCGTCGGCCGGCACCGCGGGCAGCGACACGACCCGACCGCCGGTGAGGGACGCGATCACCCGGCGCCGGTCGTCGACGCCCAGTTGGACCACCTCGTGCCAGGGGATCAGGCGCTGCCCGAACAGGGCCCGGATCTTCACCCCGGCCCGGTCCGCGTCGGTGCCGGCGCGCCAGGCCCAGATGCCGATCAGCAGCGGGATGAGCAGTACCGGGGTGAAGTACCAACCGGCGCTGGCCAGCGGCAGGGCGCTGATGAACGCGATCACGGCGGCCACCCAGATCGCCTGGCTGTACCGGAAGTGGACGGTATCGGTGCTGGTCACCTCCCTAGTTTCGCACCCGGTCCGGACCCCGCCACCGGTGGGAGTCGACCCGTCCGGGCCGATCTGACCCGACCGGAAGCACCGAAGCGACCAAACGGGTAGCCGTGGGATTACCAAAAGTGAGCGGTGTCACCGAGTTATTTCGTACCGGGGCGTAACCGCGCCCCGGATCCCTCGTTGACGGTTGATAGGTGCGCCGCAACCCCCCGCCGAAACCGCCCGTGGCGTACCTGCCCCGCACCGAACCGCCCGCGCACCACACCGTCCCCGTGCCCCCTGCAGAAGGCGACTTCGCCGTGTCCGTGGCGCCTCCCCCGCGCGCCGGAAAACGCCGGCGCACCATCCGGCTTCCGGAACTCGTCGCCGGATCGGCGGCAGTGAGTTTCCTGCTTGCCGGTTCCACCGGTCTCCTGTCCGCGTACCTCGCCCTGGCCGTCGCCGTCGGCGTGGTCTCCGCCCTGGTCGCCGCCCGGCTGATCCGGCTCGCGCTGGCCATCCATTCCGCCCGGCGCAGTTCCGGCCCCTGTCGGGGCGTCGGCTTCCTCGGTGTCGGTGTGGTGGCAACCGGGCTCACCGCACTCGCCCTGCCCCTGCTGCCGGCCGCGGCCCACCCCGGCGCGATCCTCACCGGGCTGCTCGTCGCCCTGCCGCTCTACCTGCTCGGCGCCCTGCTCCTGCCCGGCGCGGCGAGTACCACGTCGATGCGGCTGCGCCGGGGCTTCGACGGGCTGAGCCTCGGCATCAGCCTCGCCTTCGCCGGGTGGTTGATGCCGCCGGCCGGCGGGGTGCCACCGGTCGCCCTGGCCGTGGCGCTGCTCGCCGTGGGCGGGTTGTCGATCATCGCGGTCACCGCCCTGCGTTCGTCCGGCTACCGGCGGGTGGCCGGGCTCTGCGGTGCGGGCGCCGGGGCCTCGGTGTTCGGGCTCGGCACGCTCGGCGTACTGCTGCACTACGACGTGCCCGGCTGGGCGCCACTGGCGGCGGCGATCCCGCTGGTGATCGGGCCGATGCTGACCGCCACCGGCACCCGGTACGCCAATCCGGGCGCCAAACCGCCGGCACCGGGCGAACCCGAGACGCACCTGTCCGCGTACCCGTTGCTCACCGTGCCGGCCGTGGTCGCCACCCTGGCCGCGATCTACCACCTGGTCACGGTCGGGGAGTTCGACCACACCTCGATCGTGCTGGGGCTCGCGGTGATCCCGACCCTGGTGGTCCGCGAGGTCTTCGCGGTCCTCGACATCCGCAGCTACGCCCGACGGCTGGTCAGCCAGGAGGCGCACTTCCGGGCGCTGGTCGCCGGTGCCAACGACCTGACCCTGGTGGTCGGCGCCGACCTGCTGGTCCGTTGGCAGTCGCCGGCCGCCGCCCGGCTGTTCGGCCTGGCCGACGCGGACGTGGTCGGGCGGGCGTTCGCCGACCTGATGCACCCGGACGACGCCGCCCCGGTGACCACCATGCTGACCGGTGTGCTGACCGCCCCGGCACCGGTGACCGGGCGGACCCCGCTGGTCACCGCCCGGTTGCGCGACGGGCACGGGATCTGGCGGGACACCGAGTCCACGGTCAGCGACCAGCGGGGCGTGCCGGAGGTGGACGCGCTGGTGGTGCACGTCCGGGACGTGGGCGAGCGGCGGCAACTGGAACACCGGGTGCACCAGCTCTCCTTCACCGACCAGCTCACCGGGCTGGCCAACCGGCGGGACCTGATGCGGGCGATCGTCACCCAACGGTCGCTGTCCGGGCACACCGGCACCCTGCTCGTGGTCGACCTGCACGGCATGTCGTCGATCAACGAGACCCGTGGGCGGGAGGTCGGCGACGCGGTCCTGGTCGAGGTCGGCCGGCGGCTGCGTACCGGCGCCGGAGGTGACGACGTGGTCGCCCGGCTGGGCGGGGACGAGTTCGCGGTGGTCACCGTCGACGGCCCGATGCTGGCGTACGCGCTGGGCATCCGGCTGATCGGCGCGCTGACCGAGCCGTACCAGTTGCCGGGGACGATCGTGAGCCTCCAGGGGAGCATCGGTCTGGCCGACCTGGCCGGCGGCACCGGTGTGGACGACGTGCTCCGCCGGGCGGAACTGGCCCGGCGCCGGGCCCAGCAGCTCGGACGCAACCGGATCGAGTGGTACGACAGCTACCTGGAGGAGCAGCTCGTACGCCGGATGGACCTGGAACGAGAACTGCCCGGCGCCGCCGCGCGGGGTGAGTTCGACCTGGTCTACCAACCGGTGCTCGACCTGCACGACCGGCGCCCGGTCGGCACCGAGGCGCTGGTGCGCTGGCGCAGCCCCGTGCTCGGTACGGTCCTGCCGGCCGAACTGGTCCCGGTGGCCGAGGCCCTCGGGCTGATGGACGAGCTGGGTGGCTGGGTGTTGCACAAGGCGTGCCGCCGGCTCGCCGAGTGGTCCCGTGGCGGACGCCGGCTGTGGATGTCGGTCAACGTGTCGGTGTCCGAGCTGACCGGGCCGGATTTTGTCGGCCGGGTCGCGGCGGCGCTCACCCTGTACCAGATCGAACCGGAGCGGTTGCTGATCGAGATCTCGGAGCCGAGCGGCGAGGTCGACGTGTCGGGAGTGGTGAGCCAGCTCGGTCGGTTGCGGTCGCTCGGGGTGCGTACCGCCCTGGACGACTTCGGGCTGGGGCCGGCGTCCCTGGCCCACCTGCGCCGGATGCCGGTCGACATCCTGAAGATCAACCGGGCCCTGGTGTCGGAGCCGAGCGGCTGGCAGGGCCAGGGCAAGCCGGTCATCGACGTGGTGGTGAGCCTCGGCCGGCGGCTCGGGATGGAGATCATCGCCGAGGGGCTGGAGTCCGCCGAGCAGGTCGAACAGGCCCGGCTGGCCGGGTGCCGGTACGGCCAGGGTTACGTGCTGGCCCGTCCGGCGACCGCCGAGCGGGTGGAGGCGTACCTGGAGGAGTTCCCGAGCCCGTCCCGCTGACGGTTCGATCCTTTGTGGACGGCCGCCCCTGACGCTCCGGCAACCGGTTCCGGTTGTCAGAGCGGCCCGGAACGCGCCCGGTGGGGGAGTCCCGGTCGGTCGGGTGAGGGACCGGGGGTCCCCCGCCGGCCGGTGCCCCGCGCCGCGCATCTTCACTACCGTCGATCCCGGGGTTCCGCCGTACGGGCGGACGGGAGGGGCGAACATGAGCGACGACGCGGGCCGGCAGGTCCTCGCGGCGGTCCGGGACCTGGCATCCGGGATCAGCGGCCGGGCCGCCGAGACCGAGGAGGGTCGCCGGCTGCCGGCCGACCTGCTGGCCGACCTGGTCGCCGCCGGCTGCTTCCGGATGTTCGTCCCGCGCAGCCACGGCGGGTACGACCTCGACCCGCTCGCCGGCATCGCGGTGCTGGAGGAACTGGCCCGCGCCGACCCGGCCACCGGGTGGACCGTGATGCTCGGCAGCGAGGCCCCGCACCTGCTCGCCCTGCTCGACCGGGAACAGTTCGACAAGGTCTATGCCGACGGCCCGGACGTGATCGTCGCCGGTGGTTTCAACCCGCAGGGGCGGGCGCAGGTGGTCGAGGGCGGCTACGAGGTCGACGGCCGGTGGGCGTTCGCCAGCGGATGCGAACACGCGGACTGGATCTTCGGTAACTGCGTGGTGCTGGAGAACGGCGTACCGAGGCCGGGGCCGGGCGAGGGGATGCCGGAGACCCGGGCGATGCTCTTCCCAGCCAGCGAGGTGCAGGTCGTCGACACCTGGCGGGTGCTCGGACTGCGCGGGACCGGCAGCCACGACATCACCCTCACCTCGGCGTTCTGCCCGGACGCGTACACCTTCGACATCTTCACCGGGCGGCCGTCCGTACCGGAGGCGAACCTGGTGGCGCCGCTGGTGCAGTTCGTCCTGCACCTCGGGGCGGTGGCGGTCGGTACCGCACAGGGCGCACTGGACGAGGTGACCAAACTGGCCCTGGGCAAGCAGCGCCTCTACGCCCGTACGTCACTGGCCGACTCGGCGGTCTTCCAACTGCACCTCGGCCGGGCCGAGACGTCCGTACGGGCGGCCAGGGCGCTCCTGCGTGACCTGGCCACGGAGTTCGTCGCCGGTGCCGCCGCCGATCCCGGCGCGGTGGCCGGCTTCAGTCCGGCCGCCTCGGCGGCGCTGTCCTGGGTCACCGAGGTGACCTCGGCGGCGGTGGACATGTGCTACCGCTCCGGCGGGGGCGGGGTGGCGCGGGACTCCGCCCCGCTCCAACGCCGGTTCCGTGACATCCACACGTTCAGCCAGCACGCCGCCGCCGCGGAGGGCTTCCTCGCCACCTACGGCAGCGCCCTGCTCGGCCGCCCCGTCGGCATCGGCTACTGACACGACCAAGGGGCCCTTCCGATCGGAAGGGCCCCTTGGCCAACGCGTGCAGCCGGGGTCAGGCGGTGGTGTAACCGGGCATCGGGTACGCGGCCAGCAGGTCGCTCACCTCGCCCGCGATCCGGTCCAGGGCGCCCTCGTCGTCCTTGAGCGCGGCGGTGACCGCCTCGTCCATCCAGGTCGCCACCTGCGGCATCTGCTGCTCGGTCAGGCCACGGGTGGTGAGCGCCGCCGCACCGAGCCGGATCCCGGACGGGTCGAACGGCTTGCGGGTGTCGTACGGCACCGTGTTGTAGTTCAGCTCGATGCCGGCCCGGTCCAGCGCCTGCGCGGCGGGCTTGCCGGCGATCCCCTTGCTGGTCAGGTCGGCCAGGATCAGGTGGTTGTCGGTGCCACCGGAGGAGAGTTCGAAGCCCCGCTCGACCAGGGCGGCGGCGAGCGCCTGGGCGTTGGCGACCACCTGGTGGGCGTACGCCCGGAAGTCCTCGGTCGAGGCCTCCTTGAGTGCCACCGCGATGGCGGCGGTGGTGTGGTTGTGCGGGCCGCCCTGCAGGCCGGGGAAGACGGCCTTGTCGATCGCGCTGGCGTACTCGGCGGTCGTCATGATCATGGCGCCACGGGGGCCGCGCAGGGTCTTGTGCGTGGTCGTGGTGATGACGTCGGCGTGGCCGACCGGTGACGGGTGCGCCCCGCCCGCGATCAGGCCGGCGATGTGCGCGATGTCGGCGACCAGGATCGCGCCGACCTCGCGGGCGATCGCGGCGAAGCCGGGGAAGTCGATGGTCCGGGGGACCGCGGTGCCACCACAGAAGATCACCTTGGGGCGCTCGCGCAGGGCGATGTCGCGTACCTCGTCCAGGTCGATCCGGCCGGTCTCGCGGGAGACCTGGTAACGGACCGGGGTGAACCACTTGCCGGTGGCCGAGACCGACCACCCGTGGGTGAGGTGCCCGCCCATCGGCAGGGCCATCCCCATCACCTTGTCACCGGGGGACAGGAACGCCAGGTAGACGGCGAGGTTCGCCGGGGACCCGGAGTACGGCTGGACGTTGGCGTGGTCGACGCCGAACAGGGCGCGGGCCCGCTCGATGGCCAGCGTCTCGATCGGGTCGATGAACTGCTGGCCCTCGTAGTACCGCTTGCCGGCGTACCCCTCGGAGTACTTGTTGGTCAGTACGGTCCCGCTGGCCTCGAGTACGGCGGTGGACACGTAGTTCTCCGAGGCGATCATCCGCAGCTTGTCGTGCTGGCGCTGCGCCTCGGACTCGATCAGGGCGGCCAACTGCGGGTCGGCGGCGGTCAGGGCGGGAATCGGTGGTACGTGCACGAGGATCCTCCTGGCTGGTCGGCGCTTGCCCGGCTGCGGAGTGCGGACCGGACAAGGCTCTGCCGGAGCCGTCCCGTCCGGCCAGGGCCGGTCCAGACAGTCCCGGTTGACGTGCACCCAGGCGCGCGGTGCACTATCTCGGTCGCTCCCCGGTGGTTTCTTCCACCTCGCCGCGCCAGTCGCCTTTAACCGCCCTGATGGTAGCGGCCCGCCGGTCGTCCCCGCATGGCGCGCCACCCCCACCCGCCGCACTTAACCGCTTAACCCGTACGGATCAGGCGGTGCGGGGCGGTGCGGTGCTGCCCCGGGGGGTCAGGTGGGCGGTCTCGTCCTGGAAGCCGTCGATGGGCTCCCCGGCGATGGCGGCGAGGAGTTGGCGGGCGGCGTTGGCCCCGTACGCGGGGATGTCCCGGCTCAGCGCGGTCAGCGGGGGATGCACGAGCCGGCAGAGGGGCGAGTCGTCCCAGGCGACGATGGACAGGTCGGTGGGTACGGACAGACCCATCTCCTGGGCGACCGACAGCCCGGCGATCGCCATCACGTCGTTGTCGTAGACCAGGGCGGTCGGCCGGTCGGCGGAACTGAGCAGCCGGCGGGTGACCCGAGCCCCCTCCTCGCCGGTGTAGTCCGAAGCGACCGTGCGGGTCCGGTCCAGCCCGAGTCGTCGGCTCACCTCGGTGAACGCCTCGGTACGGATCTCCGTGTGCAGCAGGCCGGGCAGGCCGCCGATCCGGGTGATCCGGCGGTGGCCGAGGGCGTACAGGTATTCGACCGTCTCGACCAGGGCCGCCGCGTCGTCGGACCAGACGCTGGCCAGCCGGCCGGTGTGTCCGGGGCCGCCGATCACCACGGTCGGCAGTCCCAACTCCTCCAGCGCCGGCACCCGCTGGTCGTCAACCCGCAGGTCACAGAGGAAAACGCCGTCGATCCGGCGCTCGCCCCACCACCGCCGGTAGACGGCGATCTCGGTTTCCGGGTCGGCGACGATCTGGAGGGTCAGCGCGTACGACCGGGCGGAGAGTTCGGCCTCGACGCCACTGATCAGCTCCATGAAGAACGGCTCGATGCCGAGGGTACGGGCCGGTCGGCGCAGGGCCAGCCCGACCGCGTTGGCGGTCGCGCCGCTCAGGGCGCGGGCGGCGCTGTTCGGGTTGAAGCCGATCTCGCGGGCGATGGCGATGATGCGCTGCCGGGTGGTCTCCGAGACGCCGGGCTGGCCGTTGAGGGCGTAGGAGACCGCCCCCTTCGAGACCCCGGCCTGGCGGGCGATGTCGGCGATGGTGGGCCGCTTCACCGGCGCTCCCTCTGCTGGTCGGCCGGAACGCTCCGGTCTGGTCACTGGCTCGGCGCTGGAAACGGCCTGCGGCGGCAGCCGCTTGTCCGGTTAAGCATAACCATCGCCGATCTCCGTTACGGGATGCCCACGCTGTTAACACGTCATTGACATGGCTGAGACCCGACCGTACGGTGGCTTCACTTATCCGGTTCAGTCGACGTTCCTCGATGTCGGGAGCGTTCCCACAGTGTGGAGGAAAACATGGCAGGGTCCGGGGCCCGATGGGTCCGGCTGGTCGCCGCGAGCGCGGCGGGGATGCTTCTGGTCGCGGGTTGCAGTGGCAACAGCGGCGGCGGTTCGGAGTCGGGTGGCGCCGTCACCCTGAAGATCGCCTACTGGGGCGACTTCGGGCTGGACGAGCTGAAGGGCAGGTACGAGGCCGCGAACCCGAACGTCAAGATCAGCCTGAACACCGGCGAGTACAACGCCCAGCACGAGGACCTGCAGAAGAAGCTGATCGCCGGGGACGGCGCCCCCGACATCGCCGCCATCGACGAGGGTTTTGTCGTCCAGTTCCGCGGCCAGGCCGACAAGTTCGTCAACCTGCTCGACTCCGGCGCCGGCCAGTACGAGAGCAAGTACCTGTCGTGGAAGTGGAAGCAGACGCTGACCCCCGACGGCAAGGCCCAGATCGGCCTCGGCACCGACGTCGGCGGGCTGGCCATGTGTTACCGGACCGACCTGTTCCAGGCCGCCGGCCTGCCCACCGAACGGGACAGGGTCTCCGCCCTCTGGCCCACCTGGGACCAGTTCATCAGCACCGGCCAGACCTACACCAGGGCGACGGGCAAGAAGTTCATCGACTCCGGCACCAACATCTTCAACCCGGTACTCGGGCAGCAGTCGGTCGGGTTCTACGACCAGGGCGACGCGCTCCAGATGAACGGCGGGCCGAAGGTCGCCTTCGACACGGCGGCCAAGGCGATCCAGGCCGACATCTCCGCGAACCTGCCGGCCTTCCAACCGGAGTGGAACGCCGCGTTCGCCAAGGGCAGCTTCGCCGTACTGGCCTGCCCGGCGTGGATGCAGGGGCACATCAAGAACAGCGCCCCGGACACCGCCGGCAAGTGGGATGTGGCCGCGATCCCCGGCGGTGGCGGCAACTGGGGCGGCTCGTTCCTCACCATCCCCAAGCAGAGCAAGCACGCCGACGAGGCGTACAAGCTGCTGGAGTGGCTGATCCAGCCCGAGCAGCAGATCGAGATCTTCAACAAGGTCGGCAACCTGCCGTCCCAGCCGGCCCTCTACCAGGACCCGGCGATCCGGGACTTCACCAACCCGTTCTTCAACAACGCACCCGTCGGCCAGATCTTCTCCAAGACCGCCGAGGGCCTGACCCCGCAGTACCTGGGCAGGAAGAACGGACCGACCCGGGTCGCGGTGGAGAACGTACTGAACCGGATGCAGAACGGTGACCTCAAGGGCAAGCCGCTGAGCCAGGCGTGGACCGAGGCGAACAAGGAAGCCCAGAAGGCGGCCACGTCCTAGGAGGTCCGATGTCCGTCACCCGTGCCGACCCGGCGGCGCCGCCGGGCGGACCGGCCGGGCGCCCCACCGGTCGCGACGAGCCCGACCGTCACCGCTGGCGCAACCGGCTGCACCGCTTCGACATGCGCTTTACGCCGTACCTGCTCGTCGCCCCGTTCTTCCTGCTGTTCCTGGTGTTCGGGCTCTTCCCGATCATCTTCAACGGAGTCGTCGCGCTGCGGCACTGGCGGCTGGACGACGCCACCCTGACCGGCTGGGCCGGGCTGGCGAACTTCGAGAAACTGCTCACCGACGACGACTTCTGGAACGCGCTCTACAACACGTTCGGCATCTTCGTCCTCTCCACCGTCCCCCAGTTGACCCTGGCGCTGGTCATCGCGTCGGTGCTCAACCGCCGGCTGCGCGCACAGACCTGGTTCCGGGTCGGGGTGCTGCTGCCGTACGTCACCCCGATCACCGCCTCGACCCTCGTCTTCGCGGTGGTCTTCGCCCGCGACGGCGGTGTGGCCAACTGGGTCCTCTCGGTCCTGCACCTGACCGGCGACGAGCCGATCGACTGGCGCAGCGCGAAATGGTCGTCCTGGTTCGTGCTGGCCACGATGGTCAACTGGAAGTGGATCGGCTACAACGCGCTGCTCTACCTCGCCGCGATGCAGTCGATCCCGCGTGACATCTACGAGGCAGCGGCCGTCGACGGGGCCGGGGTCTGGCGGCAGCTCTGGCGGATCACCGTACCGATGATCCGGCCCGTGGTGATCTTCACGGTGGTGCTGTCGACCATCGGTGGCCTGCAACTCTTCACCGAACCGATGCTGCTGGAGCAGAACGCCCAGGCGGCCCGGGGCGGCGCCAACGGCGAGTGGCAGACCATCGCCCAGCTCATCTACAAGGTCGGCTGGAAGGACCTCAACCTCGGGTACGCCGCCGCCATGTCCTGGGCACTGTTCCTGATCATCGTGGTGGTCGCCGCGGTGAACGCACTGATCACCAACCGGCTCGGTGGGGGGAAACGATGAGTACGACCACCACCCCGCAGGCGCCGCGCAGCCGCCGACGGGCCGCGTTGACCGGACGGGCCCCGGCGGACACCCCCGGCAGCCTGTGGAACTACGTCTTCCTCTCCCTGGTCATCCTCTTCTCCGCCTTCCCGCTCTACTGGATGCTGGTGATCGCCACCAGCACCGACGCGGCCCTGGCCAAGATCCCACCCCAGGTGGTTCCCGGTGACCAGCTCCTGACCAACCTGCGCGAGGTCTTCTCGATGCAGGACGTCTACTTCATCCAGTCCCTGGCCAACAGCGCGATCGTATCGACAGTCGTCACCGTCGCCGTCCTCTTCTTCTGCTCGTTGGCCGGCTTCGCCTTCGCCAAGCTCCGGTTCAAGGGCCGCAACGTCCTGATGGTGATCGTGATCCTCACCCTGACCGTGCCGAACCAGCTCGGCGTGGTCGCGCTCTACATCGTGATGGGCAAGATCGGGTGGAACGGCACCCTGCTCGCCGTCATCGTGCCCGGCCTGGTCAGCGCGTTCGGGGTCTTCTACATGCGGCAGTTCATCCTGGAGGCGGTGCCGGACGAGCTGGTTGAGGCGGCCAGGATCGACGGCGCCACCACGATGCGCATCTACGCCAGCGTCGTCCTGCCGGCCGTACGCCCGGCGCTGGCCGTACTGGGCCTGCTCACCTTCGTCGGCACCTGGAATGATTTCCAGTGGCCGTTGATCACCCTGAACGGGACCGACTACCCGACCTCGATGGTCGCCATCTCCGACCTCGCCAGCGGAAACTACGTGCTCTACCGCCGGGTCCTGGCCGGTGCACTGGTGGCCACCATCCCGTTGCTCATCATGCTGTTCATCGGTGGACGGCAGATCGTACGAGGAATCATGGAAGGCGCGATCAAGTCATGACGTTTCGCTCAACCGAACCGGCCGTGCTTCCCTCCCGGCGTCCGTTGCACGACGGCTGGTCGGTCCGGCCCGTGGCTCATTCCGGGGTTCCCGCGTCCGTGTCCGACCAGCCGGTTCCGGCGACCGTACCGGGTTGTGTGCACACCGACCTGCTCGCCGCGGGGCTGATCCCGGACCCGTACCTGGACAGCAACGAGCTGGCCGTGGCCTGGATCGGACGGACCGACTGGGTCTACCGGACCACCTTCGAGTGGGACGACCAGGCGGCCGACCGGGTGGACCTGGTCTGCGCCGGGCTCGACACGGTGGCGACCGTCCAGCTCAACGGGGTGGAGGTCGGGCGTACCGCCAACATGCACCGGAGCTACCGGTTCGACGTACGCTCGCTGTTGCTGCCGGGGGAGAACACCCTGGAGGTCCGGTTCGACTCCGCGTACCGCTACGCCGAGGGGTTGCGTGACTCGCTCGGTGACCGGCCGAACGCGTACCCGGAGCCGTTCAACTTCATCCGGAAGATGGCCTGCAACTTCGGTTGGGACTGGGGTCCGACGCTGGTCACCGCCGGCATCTGGCAGCCGATCGAGCTGCACACCTGGTCGGTCGCCCGGCTGGCCGAGGTCCGCCCGCTGGTCACCGTCACCGACAACACCGGCCGGGTCGAGGCGGTGGTCACCGTCGAGCGCGCCGCCGCCGAGCCGCTGACCGTCAGCCTCGCGGTCGCCGGGGTACGCACCGAAGCCGTCATCCCGGCCGGCGTTACGAGTACGGTCCTGACCCTCGACGTGCCCGACCCCGACCTGTGGTGGCCGCGCGGCTACGGCGAGCAGACCCGGTACCCGCTCGACGTGACCCTGCGGGGCCCCGACGGCACAGCCCTCGACACCTGGCAGCGCCGGATCGGTTTCCGCTCCACCAGCCTCGACACCAGAGAGGACGAGCACGGTTCCGCGTTCACCATCCTGGTCAACGAAACCCCGATCCTGATCCGTGGCGTCAACTGGATCCCCGACGACGTCTTCGTCACCCGGGTCACCCGCGAGCGCTACGCCGCCCGGTTCACCCAGGCCGTCGACGCGAACGTCAACATGCTCCGGGTCTGGGGCGGCGGCCGGTACGAGTCCGAGGACTTCTACGACCTCGCCGACGAGCTTGGCCTCCTGGTCGAGCAGGACTTCCCGTTCGCGTGCGCGGCGTACCCGGAGGAGGAACCGTTCGCCGCCGAGGTGGAGGCCGAGGCACGTGAGCAGGTCGTACGCCTGGCCAGCCACCCGAGCCTGGTTCTCTGGATCGGCAACAACGAGAACATCTGGGGCTGGCACGACTGGGACTGGCAGGAGCCGCTGGGGGACCGGACCTGGGGCGCCGGCTACTACTTCGAGCTGCTCCCGGCGATCGTCGCCGAACTGGACCCGACCCGACCGTACTGGCCGGGCAGCCCCTGGTCGGGACGGACCGACAAACACCCGAACGACCCCGCGTACGGCAGCATGCACATCTGGGACGTGTGGAACCGTGAGGACTACACGAAGTACCGCGAGTACCGCCCACGGTTCGTGGCCGAGTTCGGCTACCAGGCCCCACCGGCGTACGCGACCCTGCGCCGGGCACTGAGCGACGAACCCCTGGCCCACAATTCGCCCGGTATGGCCCACCACCAGAAGGCCGCCGACGGGGACGCGAAACTGCAACGGGGACTCGACGCCCACCTGCCGCCCCCGGCCGACTTCGACGACTGGCACTACCTGACCCAGCTCAACCAGGCCCGCGCGATCACTCTCGGGGTGGAACACTTCCGGGCGTTGCGCCCCCACTGCATGGGGACCATCGTCTGGCAGCTCAACGACTGCTGGCCGGTCACATCGTGGGCCGCCGTCGACGGCGACGGCCGTCGCAAACCCCTCTGGTACGCCCTGCGCCGGGTGTACGCCGACCGACTGCTGACCGTACAACCGGGTGACGGCGGTGGGTTGAACCTGGTCGCGGTGAACGACGGGGGCGTGCCCTGGCGTACGTCGGTGACCGTGACCCGGCTGACCCTGGACGGGGAACCGGCCGCGAAGACGGCCCTCGACCTGGAGGTGGCACCGCATTCGGTGTCGACGGTTCCGCTCCCGGCCGAGTTGTCCACCGCCGACCGTCCCCGGCACGAACTGCTGCTAGCCGAAGCAGTCGGTACGGGCGAGCGCGCGTTCTGGTTCTTCGCCGAGGACAAAGATGTTGCCTACCCGACCGCTGCCTACGACACGGAGGTCGAGTCGTCCGTTGGTGCGAGCGGCCACGTGACCCGGGTACGGGTTACCGCTCGGACGATTCTGCGGGATCTGGTGCTGGCGGCTGACCGGCTCGACCCGACGGCTGAGGTGGACGAGGCCCTGGTCACGCTGCTGCCAGGGGAGTCGGCCACGTTCACCGTCCACTCGGCTGGGGCGTTGGAGGCGGCGGCGTTGACCAGTCGACCCGTACTGCGCTGCGTCAACGACCGGTAGCCATCTGAGAAAGAGGAAACAGACGCACCCGCACCGTGGCAGAAACAATGCAGTCAGTCTTGACGCCTCGGTGAGCGGTGAAACACTTTCTACGCGCGTTGAACACAGCGGCAGTCTCGGTGTATCGGGTCCGGTCGGGCGATGCGCACCTGCCCGGTTTTCAGCCCAGCCGAGTGGGTGAGGTGATTAGGTCGCTTTCTGGGTTCTTGCCCGTTCTTGGCGTACCTGTTCGAGTGTGGCAGCGTCGGATGCTAGGTCCGGGTGGCCGACTTGGCGGTCGAGGTTGACGACGAGTTCTAGCTCGCCGATTGCCCAGTCGAGGTTTCCCTCCGCCCGGTGGATCATCCCGATGTTGTACCGGGTGACTGCTTCGCCGACCCGGTTGCTGACCTCCCGCGTAATGGAAAGGGCCTGTTGGTAGTGGGTGAGGGCTTGCTGTTGGTCCCCGAGCCCGTTGTACACGGCGCCGATGTTGTTGAGGGTGGCCGCTTCGCCGGCGCGGTCGCCGACTTCCCGCCGGATGGGGAGGGCCTGTTGGTAGTAGGTGAGGGCTTGCGGCAGGTCCCCGAGGTTGTCGTGCACGCCGCCGATGTTGTTGAGGGTGGTTGCTTCGCCTGCGCGGTTGCCGACGTCCCGTTGGATGCGAAGGGCCTGTTGGTAGTAGGTGAGGGCTTGCTGTTGGTCCCCGAGCCCGTTGTACACGTGGCCGATGTTGTTGAGGGTGGTTGCTTCGCCTGCGTGGCTGCCGACGTCCCGTTGGATGGGGAGGGCCTGTTGGTAGTAGGTGAGGGCTTGCTGCCGGTCCCCGAGCCCGTTGTATACGAGGCCGATGTTGTTGAGGGTGGCCGCTATGCCGGCGTGGTCGCCGACGTCCCGTTGGATGGGGAGGGCCTGTTGGTAGTAGGTGAGGGCTTGCTGCCGGTCCCCGAGGCTGTCGTACACGCCGCCGATGTTGTTGAGGGTGGCCGCTTCGTTGCCGCGGTTGCCGACCTCGCGGTACAGGTGCAGGGCCCGCTCGTAGTTGTCCAGGGCCTGTTGGGGTTGCCCTGTGGAGGATTGGGCCCAGCCCAGGTCGTAGAAGGCACCGGCGTCCGGGCCGAGGGTCAAGGTCGCGTTAGCGAGGGCCGCGACGTCGGCGAACCGGGACCTGCCCAGCCACACCCTCGCCACCCGCTCCCCGACGTCCCGGGCGATCACCGACTCCCTACCGGCCACCGCCAGCCGATGCACCTCCACTAACTGGGTGAGGGTGGTCATGACGCGGACTTGGGGGTGGCGGGGTCGGTGACCCAGAGTTGGTAGAGGGATCGTGCGCCGGCGGCACAGGCTTGGGCGTACTCGTCATCGGTGAGCAGGGGGCGGATGAGGGGGCGTAGAACATTGGAAACGTAGTAGCGGGGTTGGCGGGTTTCGGGGTCGGTGCCTTCTTCGATCAGGCCGAGTTGGGCGGCGCGTTTGATGTGGCCGGTGGTCTCCGGGTGGTTGTGGATGGCCTTGATGGTCTCAGCGGGGACGGGCAGTTCGACGACGTTGACCTTCGCGAGCATCTTTTGCAGATCGGAGGTTTGAGAGCTGAGGAGGTTCTTCGCGAGGATGGTCTCCCGGCGGAACCGGTCGGCCTCCTGCTCGATGGTGGCGATGAGGCCTTCAATGTCGAGGCTGGTGTCGGCGACGATCAGGTCGAGCCAATCGAGTAGGCGGGGGTTGCCGGCCGCAGCCTGGATGGCGCGCTTGCGGATGTCGGGGTCGACGGAGGATGCAGGGCCCAGGTTCGGCAGGTTCGCGAGTTTCTTCTTCTGTTCGATCTCGCTGAGGGATTCGAGTGACTCGACGACGATCGCGGTTGCGGCGGGCCTAGGGAACCGATAGCGGCTGGTGATGATAACTCGGCTGGGGCTGCCGGTTTCGCGGATGGCCTTGAGTAGGGCGGGCAGGATGTCGGCCATCTCATAGGAGAGCACGTGAGTGCCGTCGCGTTCGTCGAGGTTGCCGTCCTCGAAGTCGTCGAACACGAACAGGCAGGGGGTCCGCCCGAGAGGCCCGTCGACACGGAGCAGGTGGCGCAGGCGGGCGGCAAGGGGAGCCTGATTGTTGTCGAGGAGCTCGGCTGCCTGCAATTCCTGCTCAAGGGTGGGGAGTTTGACCTTGGTGGTGAGTTCTCGAAACTTGGTCAGGTCGACGCGGCCGTACCAGACGACCCGCTGGTGGCTGGGCATGCGTTCCAGTAGCCGGGAGGCGAGGCTGCTCTTGCCGAGGCCGCCCATGCCGTGCAGGATGAGGGCCTCAGCCGCGCCGTCGTGACCGTGGGGTTGCTTGAGCGTGCGCAGGCAGCGCTGGATGACGCGCCGTCGTCCAACGAAGGCGGCGCGGGTGGCAACCCGGGACAGCTGAGTTTGCCGGTCGAGGAAGTCCTGGTCGGCGGGCCGAATCTGGATCCATGCACGCCCCTCGGTGCGCAGAGGCGTGACCATGGGTGCCAGCGGGGACTTGTCGGCGTAGACGCGTAGCAGGTGCCAGTTGCCCCGCTTGTGCTTGTAGAGATGCTGGCGGGCCTCGATGACGGCCCGGTCGAGGGGCTCACCGTCAGCCAGTGTCTGGTAGAGCTGGGCGGCGAACTCGGTCGCGGAGACGTCGCCGACCGGCAGCGCCCACCCCAGCACGGCGGGGGCTCCAGCACGGACGAGGCTCTCGCTCATGGAGGGGAAAGTGCCTGCGTCGGGGGCGCTACCGGTGAGGCAGCCGGAGACGAAAACCAGTCGGGGCCAGCGCCCGGCCATGGCCTGGGCGATCTCGTCAGCCGTGGCGTAGGCCAGCCCGCCGAACTCGTTCTCCGCCAGGAAAGTGGGTTGGCTGTCCGTGCTGATGGTGGCGTGGCCGCTCAGATGCAGGACGTCGAAGTATCCCGCACCATAGTCGCGACTGATAAAGCGAAGCCCTTCCAGGGTGCCGCTCTCCTCGACGACCAGTTCAGTGCCCGTACGCGAGGTCGCAGACAGGATGGCCGCCTCCTCCGCCTCGTAGTGGAGCACGGGCTCGACACCCTCCGGGGACGTCGCCATGAACAGCACCCGCAGGGGACGGTTTCCAGGGGAGGTCGAGGTTTTGAGGGCCGTGTTGGTGCCGACGGCACGTACCGGTAGCAGCGGTGCGTGGCCGGAGACGGTCAGGTACGAGCCGTTATCGGCGAGCAGCTCCCAGGGGAGGTGCCGTAGCCGTTCCCCGGCGGTGATCCGCAGCGTGGCGCCGGACGGGTGGTCCAGCACCGGAGTCAGCCACCGTTCGTCGCCGTCGAGGAAGGTGGCCAGTTTTGCGCCGAGGTCACGTAGCTGCGGGGAGCCGAACACCTTTTGGGCGACCGCATCCTGGCTGTAGTCGCGCTCCACCATCTCAATGAGGTGGTCGATCGCTGCTCCGTCCACGACACGGGTCTTCGGGGTGCCGCCATCGGCCGACAAGCGCAGTTCCCAGTGGCCTGACGTCTGCTGAAAAATCCCCAGCTCGTAGCTGTTCATCTCGCTCATCCAGGTTGTCTCCGCCCTCAACTCTGCTGCGATTCGTCATGCGGAAAAACGATCTCCAGCTGCCCCTGGCCGACGTCGGACAAGTCGAGCCAGGCCCCGTCGTTGAGCAGGATCTTGACGGTGACACCTTCGGGGTGGAGGGAACGTGACACACTGCCGCCGGGCCTAGTGGCCCCGACAAGGGCGACGTGGAGATCCGCTACCCAACGCGTGGCGTCCGGTCCCGAGACTTCAAGTGAGGGAGTACCCACTGTCAATCATTCTTCCGCTTGTTTGAGCTGGATGAGAAGTGCTCGGATTTGGTCCAGTGCCGGATGACTCGTTCGCTCGGCCAAGGCGATGGCTCGGCGCTGGAAATGCGCAGCATCGTCGACTCGTGCCATCTGCAACAGCATGACAGCCATGTTGAAACTCGTCGTCGCCTCTGATATGCGGTCGCCGATAGCGTGAAATATCGCAAGGCCTTCGTCGTAGTTGTCCTTTGCTCCTGCGAAATCGCCCTGCTGGAACCGGATTGCGCCGATGTTGTTGAGGGTGGTCGCTTCGCCGGCGCGGTTGCCGACCTCTCGGTGGAGGGGCAGGGCCTGTTGGTAGTAGGTCAGGGCCCGCTGCTGGTCCCCGAGCCTGTCGTGCACGAGGCCGATGTTGTTGAGGGTGGCCGCTTCGCCGGTGCGGTCGCCGACCCCTCGCAGGATGGGGAGAGCCTGCTTGAAGTAGGTCAGGGCCTGCTGCTGGTCCCCGAGCCCGTCGTGCACGGAGCCGATGTTGTTGAGGGTGGTCGCCTCGCCGGCGCGGTCGCCGACCTCCTGCCGGATGGACAGGGCCTGTTGGTAGCGGGTCAGGGCCTGCTGCTGGTCCCCGAGGTTGTTGTGCGCGCCGCCGATGTTGTTGAGGGTGGTCGCTTCGCCGGCGCGGTCGCCGACCTCCCGATGGAGGGGTAGGGCCTGTTGGTAGTAGGTCAGGGCCTGCTGCTGGTCCCCGAGCCCGTCGTGCGCGCCGCCGATGTTGTTGAGGGTGGTCGCTTCGCCGGCGCGGTCGCCGACCTCCCGCCGGATGGACAGGGCCTGTTGGTAGTAGGTCAGGGCCTGCTGCCGGTCCCCGAGGTTGTTGTACACGAGGCCGATGTTGTTGAGGGTGGTCGCTTCGCCGGCGCGGTCGCCGACCCTCTGCATGATGGGCAGGGCCTGCTGATAGTAGGTCAAGGCCTGCTGCCGGTCCCCGAGATTGTCGTGCACGAGGCCGATGTTGGTGAGGGTGGTCGCTTCGCCGGCGCGGTCGCCGACCTCCCGCCGGATGGACAGGGCCTGTTGGTAGTAGGTCAGGGCCTGCTGCCGGTCCCCCAAGTTGTTGTACACGGCGCCGATGTTGTTGAGTGTGGCGGCGTCGTAGCCTTCCTTGCCGGCCTTGCGGTACAGGTGCAGGGCCCGCTTGTAGCTGCTCAGCGCCTGTTGGGGTTGCCCGGTGGAGGATTGGGCCCAGCCTAGGTCGTGGAAGGCATCGGCGTCCGGACCGAGAGTCAGGGTAGCCCCCGCAAGGGCGGCGACGTCCGCGAACCGAGACCCGCGAAGCCACGCCCGCGCGACCTGTCTCCCGACATCCCGGGCGATCACCGGCTCCCGACCGGCTACCGCCAGTCGATGCACCTCCACCCACTGGGAGACCGTGGCAGCCGACCTGCCGGACAGAGGCGCCGGTTCCCAAGCCCGCCCGTCGTCGGCGGCTGCGCCTAGGGCATCAGTCAACCCAACACCGTCCCCGCTCGGCTCTGCGACCTCTGACACCGCGCAATCTCCTCGACAAGGGACTCACAAGAAACCGAACCGTACACAGTTCTGGCCCAAAGAACCGGCGATTCCTCACAACCGACGCCGCTAACCGCACGACACCGGAAAAGCTACATCCAAAACCAATCTGCTGACCCTCAAGTTCCACTCCATCTCACGGTCCAGAGCGACTTAAGATGCCCATGCCGAATCACACAGCCGCCCCATGGTTCGATTCACCTGAGCTGCGACCGACCGTCGTCCTCAAGCAAAGGCCGCATCACTCCAGACGTTGGGGCGCACCGGGCCCGTTCCAGTCCACCGTCAAACGCCGGGCGCCGTCGCCCAGCAACCGGAATCCCTCCACAACGGCCAGCACGATACCGCTGACTCCGAGCTCGTAGCCTGTAACGACCATGATCTGACACTTGAGACCATGCCCTTCACGGCCAAGAATCAGTCGGCTAAACGCGCTCGGCCGCACCTTAGGGGCACCGACCGGGTCTGTCTCGTGAAGGGTGGGTCGCGTATTTGATCCGCGCGAGTTCGGTCGTCGAACCGTCCTGAGGACGAAGCGCGGTGACGGTGAAGGTGTGCCCGGCCATGCAGATGTCGCGGCACCGATTTTGATCATGGGTCTGGCTGTGGTCGAGGCCGACGGCGACCTGCTCCATGACGGGCAGGGGCGGTTGGGGATGCCACAATGCTTCGGGTTCCGACCATGGGGGGATTCATGTCCGTGGAGCTACAGGCAGCGATGCCGGTCGCCTTCCCCGTCGTCGCGCTGGTGACCACGACCCGGGAGGTACTGACCGAGTTGCTGGGCGGCTGTTCCGTACCGGCGATTGCTGTACGCACCGACCGCCGGTACGAGCAGGGTGAGTTGGTCGATCCGGGTCGGGTCCTGACCCCGGCCGAGCAGGAGACGACCATCGTCGGCGCCGATCTGGTCGGGCCTGACTACGCCCGCTCAGGCCCGTTCTACCGCCTGGTGGTAGGCGACGAGGACGACGGCGCGTCTTTCTACGTCAGCGCATACCCGGCCTATCCCGAGTTCGACGAACCAGCACGGATCATTCTGTTGTGCATCCCGGACCGAACCTGCGTGGGCGTCGCCGTCGGGGCAGCAACCACGCTGGCCGCGGCCATTCGCGGTGGCGGTCAGATCGAGGAATGCCAGCTCGACCTGTTCCCGGTCGTCGACCCACGTGCGGCGATCCAGGCGTTGCGCCTGCCCGATGCGGGAACGGGATTCGTCGACCAATGTGTACGGTTCGTGCGCGCGATCAAGCCGCTCAACGGCTGGCCGTCGACGGTCAATGCTGCCTCCTGGCCCACCTCGTGGCCTAGCTGAGGACGCCGCGTACACGTGGGTGTTGGTGCACGCGGTGGCCGCCGGCCTGATTCTGGGGCCGTCACCCGGTCTCGGCTGTTTTTGCGGGACCGGCCCATCCGGACTGACCGGGCGTCACCAACCCCAACGTCACGGTCGACCGTCGAGGAACATCCGTAGCCGGGTGAGGGTTTGCTTGTTGTCGCCGGGCACATGCCCGTTGACCGCGCGGCACACCCACCCCAGCCGCAACGCCACCCCGGCCGCGGCGACAAGGTCGCCGTCGAAACGCTCGGTGTACGGGGCCAGATAGGCATCACGGAACGGCGCGGTGTCGACGGAGTTCTCGACATCGTCCAGGCCCCACGCCAACACCCCCTCTAGGGTCACCGACAGGGTGAAGAACGGATGCGAGATGCACGCGTCGCCCCAGTCGAGCACCAGGTGGCGGCCGTCCCGGACGAAAACCTGTGCGTCGTGCAGGTCGTCGTGCTGGAGGAGTTCGGGCAGCGCGTACGCGGCAAGTTCGTCGCACAGGTCGGCCACCAACCGCGACGCGTCGCGGTACCGCCGCTCGGCGCCGATCTCGTCCAGCAGACGTTCGTACGCGCCCGGCAGCACGGCGAGCCGCATGTCCGGTACGCCCAGGGCGAGCAGGTCGTCCACGTCCCCGGCGAGGTCGAGCTGGATGCCGGCGTAGAGCGGCAGGACGTCGTACCAGCGGCCGAGGTCCCGCTCGCGTGCCGTCACCGTACGCAGACTTTCCCCGCCGTCGGTCATCAGCATCCAACCGGCGGTGGTGTCGGCGGCGAGCAGCGGTGGTGCCGCATCGGGCCGGCGAGCGGCGATACGGTCGACGACGGCGGCCTCGTGCCGTAGCGGGTCGGCATTCGCCTTGAACCAGACCGAGCCCATCTCGGTCGGGATCCGCAGCACCGTCGACCACGGGTAGACATGCGGCTGCTCAATCGCCCCGGTACGGGTTATGCCCAACTCATCGAGGCGGCCGTCGATCCAGCCGTGCACCCCGGCCAGCCAGTCGCGATCGCGCCAACGCCCGTCCTCCATGGCGGGGACCTTACTGACCCATCGAGCCTCCGCGACATCGGTTATCCCGGCCGTCAGCGGTGGTGCCGCCCGTACACCGGTTGTGATCACGCGGCGGGCGCGACCCGCCGCTCATTCCCCACGTGGTGCGACGGTCGTCTCGACAAGCCCGATGGCCGTTGCCTCAAGGAGCAGCCGGAGCCGTGGCTCGAAGTCGAGGGCGACGTGACCCCAGTGCGGTACCTGCTCGTACAGGGCGGCAAGTGTCGGCGTCGGGTGCGACACCTGCCAGAAGCTGGCGGCGAACGCAAGGGTTGCTGCCACCAGGGCCTGGATCTGCTCGACGGTCATGCCGCTTGCATGATCCAAGGCGCTCACGATCTCGTCGTGGGCGGCGAAGGAGCTGGTCTTGTACCGACGGGCTCGCTCCATGTCGACGTCGCCCTCAAGGGTCAACGTGACGTGGGTCAGGAGATCGCAGAAGACCGGCAACGACGCGATGGTGTCGGCCATGACCGACGCGACCTCCCGGGGGCCAAGGCCGTCGCCGTCACCGAGCTTGTCCCGGATCCCGTCGCGCCACTGGCGCCATCCGCGTTCGGCGAGTTCGAGGAGTAGTTCCTCCTTGCTGGCGTAGTAACGCCGCACGCCCGTCCGGTGGAGTCCCGCCCTTTCGGTGACGGGCGCCAGCGTGACGAACCGGACGCCCCCCAGCTCAAGGGCGACCGACTCGGCCGCCGCCAGGAGGGCTTCCGAGCGCTGTGCCTTGTCGTTGAGTGATCGTGCCCGCTGTCGCACTCGACAAGGTTAGCGCACGTCAGGATGCGTTACGACGTGCGCTCTGGTACGTTGGCATTAACGCATCACGGGGTGCGTTAATGCGAAGGGAAACCCCATGAAGGCTGTTCAGGCCACCCGGTTCGGAGACCCGACCGTGCTCGCCGGTGTCGACCTGCCGGATCCGACACCGGGACCGGGTCAGATCGCGATCGACGTCACGCACTCCGCGGTCGGGCTCGTCGACCTGTTCTTCCGGCAGGGCGTGTACAAGGATCGGCCCGGCATGCCGCAGCCCCCGTTTGTTCCCGGCCTTGAGGTCACCGGCACCGTGCGCGAGGTCGGCGATGGTGTGACCGGGTTCACCGTCGGCGAGAGGGTGGTCTCGATGTCCGCCAGCGGCACGGGCGGGTACGCGTCGGTCTACATCGCCCCGACGTCGCTGGTCGTGTCGACCGAGGGCTACGACATCGACCCCGCCCTTGCCGTCTCGGTCGTGCCGAACGCGGCGATGGCCCACGCCGCCCTCACCCACGTGGCTCACCTGTCCGAGGGTGAGACCGTCCTCGTACACGGCGCTCTCGGCGGCTTCGCGGCGGCCTTCCCCGGCATCGCCCGCCAACTCGGTGCCGCCCGGGTGGTGGGATCGGTTCGGGCGAGCAAGCTGAGCGCAGCGTCGACGACCAGGCTGCCCTACGACCGGATCGTCGATTCCGCCGAACTGCTCGATGCCCTCAGTGGCGAGAAGTTCGACGTCATCATCGATCCTGTCGGCGGCGACGTCCGCACCCAGAGCCTCGATCTGCTGGCGCCGGGCGGGCGCCTCCTGGCGGCCGGGAACGCCAGCGGCGACTGGAGCCACCAGATCGACAGCAACCGGCTTTGGCTGGGGGGTATCACCGTGGCCGGATTCAACGCCGGCGTCTACCTGCCGACACATCCGCAGGTGGTCCGCCCGGCCCTTGAGGCGGCGCTGAAGGCGGTCGCCGCCGGGCTGGGCGAGACCGAGGTCGACGTGCTCCCGTTCACCGAGGCCGTCACCGCACACGAGCGGATGGAGAACCGCGCTCTCAACGGTCGCATCGTCCTCACCCCGTAGCCGCCCGTACACCGGTGGCCATTTCCGCCATGTGGAGCGCCCCCTGGCTTCCGGTGGCCGGCGCTGCCTCGGCGGTGGCCCGCATTCCCGGAACCAGGTGCCGGATCAGGCGTACGGAGCTGAACACGTTGATGTTGTACATCTCGGCCCAGGCGCCTGCGTCCGTGTCCGCCCACCCGGTTGCGGGGTCGTAGAACCCGGCGTTGTTGACCAGGATGTCCACCTCCCCGGTCCGGGAGGCCACCGCTTCGGCACCGGCGTCGGTGGTGAGGTCACCGATTACGGCCTCACCACCGACCTTCCGGGCGGTCTGCTCGGTACGGGCCTGGTCCCGGCCGTGCACCACCACGCGGACCCCTTCGGCTGCCAGGACAGCGGCGATCACGGAAGGTAGGACGAATCGGCCGGAAAGCAATGACCTCCTGTTGCGCGAGGGACACTGCCTCCGGCCGTTCAGGGTCGGCGTGGCTTTCCGGTGTCAGATCCGGGTCATGTTGGAGGCGTATCCGCCTCCGCCGGGGTAGGTCCATTCGCCGGTGACGGTGGTGTCGTCGGCGCTGAACGTGCCCTCGTAGTAGGCGGGGCCGCCCTTCGCGCCGGCCCAGATGGTCAGCTTGTCGCCGACGAGTTCGTAGACGTAGTCGAAGGTGTTGCCGGCCGCGTCGTAGAACCGCGACACCACGTCCGCGCCGACCGGCTCGCCGAACGGGTGTAGGTGTCCGATGACCTCCAGGCCGGTGACCGGCTGGTCGAACTGGCTGAGTTCCACGTGCTGGAGCAGGAAGAACCGGCCGGCCATCCACTCGTACCGCACGGTTCCCTCGGCGCCGCCGGTCACCGACCAGGTGCCGACCAGGCGGTCCAGGGCGGTCAGTTCGGCGCTCGGCTGGGTGTTCTCAGACATCGTGTCCTCCTCGGTGGGTGCTTGCCGGTACCTCGGAGGCGACGTCCGGGCCTTGACATCGACAATGTGTGATCTAGCTCACGCTCTGGAACGTCAAAGTCCGCGGAGCGGCCACGAGGTAGCGGCAAGCACCCACCAAGGAGGAAGTCATGGCCACCGTCGCCGCCACCGTTCCCGCCGTCCGCCGCTCGTCCGACCGGCTGCTCCTCGCCGGTGCCCTTGCCGGGCCGGTCTTCTTCGCCTCGGCCGTGACGCAGATGCTCACGCGTGAGGGCTACGACATCACGCGGCATCCGATCAGCCAGTTGGCCACCGGAAGTCTCGGCTGGATCCAGATCACCACGTTCGTGCTCGCCGGCCTCGGCGGCCTGGCGCTCGCCGTCGGTATCCGACGCACGCTCACCGAGGGCACCGGCTCGCGGGTGCTGCCGATCTTCGTCGGGATCTTCGGTGCCGGCCTCGTCGCGGCCGGGGTGTTCACCATGGATCCGGAGTACGGCTTCCCGGTAGGGACCCCTGAGGGGCCGGTCGAGGGGATGTCCTGGCACAGCATCGCGCACTCCACGGCGGCAGCCGTCGCCTTCACCGCGCTGGCCGTCGCCGCCATCGCGCTGACCGTCCGGCACGTCCGCCGTCGGGCCGCCCTGCCGGCGGTGCTGAACGGCCTCGCCGCGCTCATCCTGCTGATGCCGATGTCGCCGAGCCACATGAGCATCCAGATCGCCCTGAACGGCCTGGTCGCCTTCACCTGGACGACGGTCGTCGCCCTCTCCCTGCGCCGTTCGAGCTGGTCGGCGTAGCGTGATCCGAGCCCCGCGAACACGAGGATAAGTGTGAAGTATCTGCTGCTCAGCTACACGCCGGCCGCCGCCTGGGACGCCGCGACCGCCGACACCCCGTCGGAGGAGGCGCTGGCCGCGTTCGCCGCGTACCAGCGGTTCGAACAGGAGCTGATCGAGACCGGCGAGTTCGTCAGCAGCGAGGGACTCGGTCACCCGGCAGTCAGCACCACGGTCCGCAGGACCCCCACCGGCGTGGTGGCGACCGACGGGCCATTCGTCGAGCTCAAGGAGGTCCTGGCCAGCTTCGCGGTGATCGACGTGGACAACCAGGAGCGCGCCGTCGAGATCGTCTCGCGGATGGTCGAGGTTCTGGGCGAGCCGATGGAGATCCGGCCGATAATGGGCGCGGACTTCGCGACATGACCCGCCGCATCCAGCGTCATCGGACGGCGGCAGACCCGGCGGGCACACGAACGGCAGCACCGGCGTGACACCGGACGTCGAGCACCTGCTGCGCACCGAGGCACCGCAGGTCCTCGGCGCGCTGGTGCGGCGCTTCGGCCACTTCGACATCGCCGAGGACGCGGTACAGGAGGCACTGCTCGTCGCGAGCCGGGCGTGGCCGACGGACGGCGTGCCGGACAACCCGCGTAGCTGGCTGATCCGGATCGGGTACCGGCGGATGGTCGACCTGCTCCGCACCGACCAGGCCCGACGCCGCCGCGAGCGGCACGCCGGCATGAGCGAGCTGGCGTTGCGGGACCCGACCCGCCAGGCAGATCCCGCGCTGGAGACCGACGACAGCCTCACCCTCCTGCTGCTGTGCTGTCACCCCACGCTGAGCCCCACCTCCCAGGTGGCGCTCACGCTCCGCGCAGTCGGAGGCCTAACCACCACGGAGATCGCACACGCCCACGGGACGACCGAGAACACCATGGGCGCCCGGATCAGCCGAGCCAAGCAGCAACTGGCCCGCGCCGGAGCCAGGTTCACCCCGCCGACCGACGCCGACCGCGACAGCCGGATGAACGCCGTCATGCAGGTGCTTTACCTGATCTTCAACGAGGGCTACACCGCCACCACCGGAGACGAACTCACCCGCGTGGACCTGACCCGCGAGGCAATCCGGCTGACCCGCATGCTCCACAACTCCCTGCCGGACGACCCAGAGGTGACCGGGTTGCTCGCCCTGATGCTGCTCACCGAGTCGCGACGCGCTGCCCGTACCGACGGCGACGAGTTGGTGCCGCTGGACGAGCAGGACCGGACACGGTGGGATCCCGAGCTGATCCGCGAGGGCGCCGACCTTATCGACAGCGTTTGGCGGCGGCGCGAGGTCGGCACGTACCAGCTACAGGCAGCAATCGCGGCGGTGCACGCCGCAGCCGCGTCGCCGGACCAGACGGACTGGCCCCAGATCGCGGCCCTGTACCTGGGACTGGAACGGCTCAGTCCAACCGCACCGGTACGCCTGAGCCGGGTGGTCGCGGTCGCGCACGCGTACGGGCCGGCCCGAGGGCTGGCCCTGCTCCACGACCTCAACCGGAGCCACCACCTGGACGAGAACCCACTGACCCGGCAACGCGAACGAGCGATCCGCGCACATCTGCTCGAAATGACCGGTGACACGGCCTGCGCGGCGGCGCGGTACCGCGAAGCAGCCGCCCTGACCCAGAACCAGGTCGAACAGCGATACCTCCAACGCCGAGCCCACCGCCTCGGCTGACCGATCGCCGGCCGGCGACCGCGATCAGGGAGTCGGTACGGCGGACGCGCGCAGGGCCGAGGCCAGCCACTCGTACGGAAATCGCTCCGGCGGCACGTTGTTCACGGCGGTGACCAGCTCCATGTACCGGTCGAACGGTCCCTCCGGGTCCGGCGGGGTACGGTCCCACTCCGCGCCCTCCAGCATGTGGTCGGCCGCCTGGATCCGGAACTCGGGCGTGTCCGGCATCCCGGGGCTGTCCGGGGTCGCGAAGATGCCGGTCAGCCACCCGATCCACTGGTCGGCGATCTCCCGCCCCCTGGGCGAGTCCGGCGGCACCTGCTCCCGTGCCGCGTCCATCACCGGTTGGGCGATCGCCGCGCCCGCTTCCAGGGTGTCCAGCATCGGCGACGAGGTCATCAGCGGCCCGGCCCCGGTGGTGCACGCCTCGTAGAGCTCACGGCGTACGGCCTGCCGGACCTCGGTGTCCCGGACCAGTTCGGCCAGCTCGATCCACGCCTCCAACTGGGCCGCGGTGGGTTGTTCGGGCAGCTCGGGGCGGGCCGCCCGCCACCACTCGACCATCCGCTCCGGCGCCTCCCAGCCGGTGGAGACCTCGGTCCAGAACTCGTCGATCAGCCGGTCGCGTTCCTCGTCCGGCATGCCGACCAGCTTGTGCATCAGCGTGACCTGCTCGGCAGTGGAGTCCTGCCGGAGGATGACCGACAGCACCGCGCGGCGGCTGCGCAGCCGTGCCTCCTGCCGTGCCAGCAGGGCCAGGTGGGTGGCGGCCAGCTCGCGCAGTGTCGCCTCGCCGGCCAGCACCCGCCGGATCTCGTCCAGGCCGGCGTCGAGTTCCCGCAGCGTCCGGACCAGTTCCAGTCGGGCGATGGCCGACACGTCGTACAGGCGGTGGCCGGCCGGGGTGCTGGCGGCCGGCGTGACGACACCGGCGTCCGCGTAGTACCGGACGGCGCTGACGCTCAGGCCCGTCCGCCGGGCGACATCCCCGATGGGGTACAGCTCGTTCATGTCCACGACGCCCACTATGGGATCTCAAGCGGCTTGAGATGCAAGCCCCGATCAGGTCGTCTGACAATCTCGGGCGACGGCCCAGGTCAGGTCGACCGGGCCATTCCGATGCCGACGGTCGTTCTACCGACCCGGCACGGCGCGCAGGGCCAGTTCGACCACGCGTTCCAGGTCCTGCTGGGTGGCGCCGGCCGAGGCGTGGACGGCCAGCCCCTCGGACACGGTCATGATGTAACGGGCGAGGTCGTCCGGGCTGTTGACGGCGGGTAGGTCGCCCTCGTCCACCGCGCGCTGGAACCGGTCACGCATCGCCAGTTCCCCCGCCTTGCGGGCGCGGGCCAGGGTCGCGGTCACGTCGGCGTTCGCCGGGCCGCAGGCCAGCCCACCCTGGATGGAGAAGCACCCGGCGGGACGTCCGGGGGTGGTCACCGCCTTGGCGTTCTCGCGGAGAAAGGTCTCGGCGACCTGCCGGGCCGTGGGTTCGGCGAGCGCGGTACGGGCGTACGCCATGTCGATCTCGGCGTACCGGGCGAGCGCCTTGTCGAACAGGTCCCGTTTGTTGCCGAATGCGGCGTACATGCTTGTTTTGTTGATCCCCATGGCCTCGGTCAGGTCGTGGAGCGAGGCGCCCTCGTAGCCCTGCCGCCAGAAGATCTCCAGGGCGCGGTCGAGTGCCCGGTCGGCGTCGAAGCCGCGGGGTCGGCCGATGGAGGTTGGCTGGGTGGTGCTCATGCAGCCATGGTAGCCCGCTCGGGACCGATCGGTACACAAGTCCGCCGGGACGTGCTACGGTCGACTTCAGTACCGATCGGTACCGAAGAAATCCCTGGAAGGAACTCCGATGGGACAACTGACTGGCAAGACGGCGGTCGTGACCGGGGCCACGAGCGGCATCGGCCTCGCCGTGGCTCGACGGTTCGCCACCGAGGGCGCACACGTCTTCGTCACCGGACGCCGCAAGGAGCAGCTCGACGCGGCCGTCGCGCAGATCGACGGCGACGTCACCGCAGTGGCCGGCGACGTGTCCGACCTCGCCGACCTCGACCGGCTGTACGAAGCGGTGGCGCAGCAGGGCCGCCGGGTGGACGTACTGTTCGCCAACGCCGGTGGGGGAGAGTTCGCCTCCCTGGAGCAGGTGACCGAGGAGCACTTCGACCAGACCTTCGACACCAACGTCAAGGGAACCGTGTTCACCGTGCAGAAGGCGTTGCCGCTGCTCAACGACGGTGCGTCGATCATCCTCAGTGGTTCCACCGCCGCCACCAGCGGCGCCGAGGCGTTCGGCGTCTACGCCGCATCCAAGGCCGCCATCCGCTCGTTCGCCCGCACCTGGGCCAACGAACTGCGCGGACGCGCGGTCCGGGTCAACACGATCATCCCCGGCCCGACCGACACCCCCGGCATCACCGGCCTGGCCCCCAACGAGGAACAGGCCGTACAGCTCAGGGGCTACCTCGCCGGGTCGGTACCGCTGGGCCGGATGGCCCAACCGGCCGAGATCGCCAACGCGGTCCTCTTCCTCGCCTCCGACCAGGCCAGCTTTGTCACCGGCGCCGAACTGTTCGCCGACGGCGGACTCAACCAGATCTGACTCGGGGAGTCGTTCATGAAGCTGGGACGAACGGGCATCTGGAGCATCGAGCTACGCCTCGGCGATCCGGGCGAGATTACCGAAGCCGCCGCCGAACTGGACGAACTCGGCTGGGGCACACTGTGGATCCCCGGCCTGGGCGGCGGGGACATCATCGGTGACATGGACCGGCTGCTGGGGGCCACCCGCCATGCCACCGTGGCGACCGGGGTCTCCAGCATCTGGCGCCACGACCCGGACGACCTGGCCGTCGGCCACGCCGACCTACGGCACAGGTACGGCAGTCGTACGCTGCTCGGCCTCGGGGTGAGCGACCCCGGTGCCGCCCAGAACGCCGGACGTCCGTTCCGTCCACTGGCCGCGATGAACGACTATCTCGACCGCCTCGATGCCGCCGGCACCCCGGTGCCGGCGGCAGAGCGGATACTGGCCGCCCTGAGCCCCGGACTGACCCGGCTCGGCGGTACGCGCAGCCTGGGTGTGCACCCGTTCATGGTCACGCCGGAGTCCACCGCGGTCTCCCGGGAACTCCTCGGCCCGGGACCGCAGCTCGCGCCGTACCAGGCGGTTGTTCTTGATCGAGACCCGGCGCGGGCACGCGGCATCGCCCGCGACTTCCTCGGCGGGTTCCTCGGGATGGGGCACTACGAGCGGAGTCTGCGGCGGCAGGGATTCACCGAGGAGGACCTGCGCGACGGCGGTAGCGACCGGCTCATCGACAGCGTGGTCGCCTGGGGAGACGTGGCGGCGATCGAGAAACGCCTGCGGGCGCACCACGACGCCGGAGCCGACCATCTCGGTCTGCACGTGATCACCGGGAGCAGTGGCCTACCCCGTCGTGAGTGGCGCGAACTGGCGCCGCTGAACGGTTCCCGGCCTTCCTCGACTGAGCCTCAGGACTCGGCGGTGGTGTAGGTCGCGATGATGACGCCGGTGGTTGTCACCTGACTCCCGGTGAGCCGCAACTGCCGGAGGGTGCCGTCCTCGGGGAAGATCCGCTTGCCCCCGCCGACCCGGTGCGGTTGCCCGGCGACCCGGCGCGGCGCTCGCCTCGGTAGCCGAGGGCTCCCTTGCTCAGGGCTGGGTGCCGGTCCGGGTCGCGGTGAGGCCCCAGGTGGCGTACGCCAGCGTCACGGTGCCGCCCAACTCGTCAACCGCCTTGCCCACGGCCGCCAGCACCTCCGCCACCGGGTCCGGCGGCAGAGTGGTGAGCCCGCCCGAGGTCGGCACCAGGTCCAGGATTTCATCGCGGGTGTACGAGCGCTCCCAGTCGTACCGCCACAGCTCGGGCTCGTCGAACCCGCCCGCCTCGCGGATTCCGTCCGCGGCCCTGGCGTACAGCGCCCGGTACGCGTCCAGGATCGAGCCCGCTGGCCGCCCGTTGAAGTTGATCGGCGAGTCGGGGGCTGCCCGCCGGTACGCCGTGGCGAGGGCGTCCGCCACGGTGGGCGGAAGCTGGTAGACGTGTCCGAAGGGTGCCAGTAGGCCACCCGGCCGCAGGATCCGGGCCGCCTTCACCGCGCCCGCGATCGGGTCGACCCAGTGCCAGGCGGTACCGGAGACGACCGCGTCGAAGGTGCGCCCAGTGGGCTCCCACGCCTCGAAGGTCGCGACCTCGACCTCGATGCCGGTCGCCCGAGCGAAGTCGGCCATCCGGGCGTCGGCCTCGACGCCGAGCACGGTGCGGCCGGTGGCCAGGAACTGGCGCGCTTCGATGCCGGTGCCGCAGCCGACATCGAGGAAGTCGGTGCCGGGGCTGGCGGCCACGATCCGCTCGATCACGGCGTCGGGGTACGGGGGCCGGTTCCGGTCGTACCGCTCGGGGTCGACCCCGAACGACTCCGCCATCCGGCGGTGCAGGTGCGGTTCCGGCCCAGGTGAGGACGGTATAGTGACCATGCGCCCACTCTAGTGGGCGCTCGCCCACTTCGGCAATCTCGCGCGCTCAACAAGGGAAAGGGGTAGCCGTTGCCCACCGGCGTAGCGCTACAGGACCCACGCCGACAACTCTTCGACGCCGCCGTGCGGGTGCTGATCCGAGACGGCGTCACCGGCCTTACCGGTCGGGCGGTCACCACGGAGGCGGGCGTCGCCAAGGGGGTGCTGCATCGACACTTCGCCGACTTCGACGTCTTCCTCGCCGAACTGGTGCTGGAACGCATCGCCCGGGTCGAGGCTCAGGCCACAGCCCTGCGGGACGCGGCCGGGACCGGCACCGTCGCCGACAACCTGACTCGTACCCTGATGGACCTCTTCGAGCCGGTCATGGTGGCGATCGTGGTCCTCGTCATCGCCCGTGACGAGCTGCGCGCGAGGCTGCGTGCCGCCGGCACCTCCCGGTTCCCCCTCGTCGGCGAGGGCACGGCCATGATCGTCGGATACCTGACGGCCGAGCGCGACCATGGCCGGATCGAGTCCGACGCCGACGTCGAGACGCTCGCGCCCACCCTGATCGGCGCCGCGCAGCTGCTGTTCACCGAGCGGAAGGACAGCCCCCCGGAGCCTGCGGCCGTCCGCAGGGTCGTGACCACCGTCCTGGCCAGCGCCCTGCGGTAACCGCGATCCCACACCTGGACTCGGCGCAGGCAGCCACGAGCGCGAGAACGGTCCATGAGCCTGTCAGACCGTGCCTGACGCGTAGATCGCGGCATGACAGGATGGCCGAACATGCTTCGTCCAGTCAGCCTGGGGGTCGGTCGATGTCTCAGATGGGCCAGCCGTCGGACGACGCCGCCGGCACCGGCGCGGGTTCCGATGAAATCGACGCGTTGCGCGCGGCCGAACGACGGCTACAGCAGGCCCAACTCGCCTCGGATGTCGCGGCGCTGGACCGGTTGATCGATGACCGGCTCGTGTTCACCGGACCGGACGGCGCCCTGTACTCCAAGCAGGACGACCTGGACGTACACCGGTCGGGTCGGCAGTCGATGACCCGGGTGGAGGAGGAGGACCTGGCGGTGCTCGTCGTCGGCGGCACCGGGGTCACCTGGTTCCTCGGCACGCTGGAGGGCACCATCGCCGGTGAACCGTTCGGCGCCCGGGTCCGCTACACGCGCACCTGGATCCTCGACGGGGACAAGGGGTGGCGCCTGATCGCGGCACACGTCAGCCCCACCGCCCCGGACATCGCCACAGCGGGGTAACCGGTTCGGGACCTATAGTCGCGCGATGACATCGGAGCAGGTACGGCAGGCGTACGCCTCGGTCGCGGACCTCTACATCGAGTTGTTCGGTACGGTCCAGCAGGCGCACCCCGACGACCTCGCCTTCATCGGGGACCATCTGTCGAGTCAGCCTGGTGTGGTGCTCGATCTGGGCTGCGGGCCCGGCCACTTCACCGGTTACCTCCGCTCGCTGGGCGTCCACGCGAGGGGGATCGACATGGTTCCCGAGTTCGTCGCCCATGCCAAGGCTGTCCACCCGGACAGCGAGTTCCAGCTCGGATCGATGGACAATCTCGACGTCGCGGACCACTCCGTCAGCGGCATCCTGGCCTGGTATTCGTTGATCCATCTGCCGCCAGGGGACCTCGACGGCGTGCTCGCCGAGTTCCGGCGAGCGATGACCCCGGCCGGTACGTTGGTGGTCGGTTTCTTCGACGGCGACGAGGTTGGCGCCTTCGACCACAAGGTGGTGACGGCCTACCGCTGGCCCGTTGACGAGTTCTCCGCGCGGCTGAGGGAAGCGGGCTTCGAGGAAGTCGGGCGGGCGCAACGGCCCGCCGATGGAACTCATCGGCCGCACGCCGCGATCGCGGCCACCGCGACGAAACGGTGAGCCGCCTCAGGGCAGCGGGACGACGTACGAGTCGACGCGGGCGATGAGCCCGTCGCGGAAGGTGAACAGGTCGTTGAAGGCGAAGCGGAACGACCCCTGCTCGACGCTGGCGCCCCGGCCCTCGCCCGTGGTGACGACGACCGGCCCGTCCTCGTAGACACGCTGGACGTCGAGTTCGGGGCTGCCGGTGAACGCCCGATTCTCGATCTCGCCGTCGAACTCCGCTCTGCCGCGGGTGGTCCGGTGGCCGTGGATGACCCACTCGACGTCGTCGGTGAGGGTCGCCAGGATGCGCGGGTGGTCACTGGTCCGGAAACCGGCGAAGTACTCCGCCACGAGGTCGCGTTGGGTCGTCCGGGTCATGGTGTTCTCCGTACCGGTGCGGTCCGGTGGTTCGACAGGTGTGTGGCGAGGGCGTCGAGGATCGAGGCGAGCCCGTCGGCTGCCTGGGCCGTCCGCAGCTCACGGGGGAGGCGACGCTGGTGGACGGTGAGGTCCGTGCCGTCGCCGGCGGGACGGACGGTGATCGTCGTACGGAGGCCGGTGACGGGTTCGTCGAACACGAGCTCGTGCGGCGCGTCGATGCTCACGTAGACGAACCGGAGCCGGCGGGTTGCGCCGTCCGGGGCGCGGGTGTCGAGCGCGAACTCTCCGCCGGGACGCAGGTCGACGGCCACGGACTCGGCGGGGACTGTGGCGTGCGAGCCGCCCCAGAACGCCGCGATGCTTGCCGGCGAGACGAAGGCGGCCCAGACACGTTCGGGTTCCGCCGGAAGGTGCCGCTCGGCGATCAGCTCGTCGCCGCGGAGTTCTGCTCTGGTCAACGGGCTGCTCCGTCGTCGGTGAGGTGCTGTTCGAGGGCGTCGAGCCGGTCGTCCCAGGCGCGGCGCTGGTCGTCGATCCACGTACGGAGCAGCGAGAGCTGGTCGATCCTCAGCCGGCAGGGGCGTCTGGTGCCCTCGCGTCGCTGCTCCACCAGGCCACACCGTCGCAGGACACCGATGTGGTGCGAGATCGCCTGCGGGGTCAGGTCGAACGGCTCGGCAAGCTCGCCCACCGTGGCGTCGCCCTGGGCGAGACGAGTCACCAGGGCGCGACGGACGGGGTCTCCGAGGGCCGCGAAGGTCGAGTCGAGGTCCGGCCCGGGGGCCACGAGCGAGGTGAGCACGGCTCCACCATAATGCAAACATCCATTTGTGCAAGCCATCGTTTGTGAAGAACGAGGTCTCGCGGGACGTCGATCGATGGCGGTGATGTGCTCTACTGCCAACCATGGGGCGGCGGGCTGGTTCGATCGTCGGAGTGGTGGTGCTGCTCGTCGCGGTCGGAGGCGTTGCCGGCTGGCGGTGGTGGCACAACCGGCCGCCGTACGGTCCGGAGGCGCTGGCCGCCACCGCGACCCTGAGCCTGGTCGACCAGGTCACCGCGGACGCCGCGATCAGCCCGGCCCAGGTGGAGCAGGCCGGTGCGGGCGACCAGATCGTCCTCGGCCGAGTTACCTGGGTACGGCCCCCCGAACCCCAGGTCGACGGCTCGTTCCGCATCGTCGTGCTGGACAAGCGCACCCGCCTGATGCCCGGCTTCATCAACGTGACATCGGCGCGGCCGGACGCTGTCGGCGCCGGCTCGGACGGATCCCTGGACCGCGCCGAGAAGCGCTATCCATGGCTCCAGGGCATCGGCAAGCGCGAGGTCAACGGGTCGTTCTGGAGCGCAGGCAGCGCCGTCACAGT
Source organism: Micromonospora sp. NPDC004704 (assembly GCF_053601675.1). Taxonomy (NCBI): domain Bacteria; kingdom Bacillati; phylum Actinomycetota; class Actinomycetes; order Micromonosporales; family Micromonosporaceae; genus Micromonospora; species Micromonospora sp. NPDC004704. The sequence goes on from NZ_JBSGCD010000008.1 coordinate 74,112, forward strand.
GTCCTCCGTAGACGCTTCACCGGTGACACTCGTTGTCGTGCTGCATCCGGCGCGCCGGGGCACGCCACCCGAGCAGGCCGTCGCGACCGCACCCGTCGCGGTCACCGACCTCCTGGTCGCCCTGATCAACGTCGGGCCGGACGGCCAGGTCTACTGGGCCCAGCGCCTGCTGAACTGACGACCCGGGCAACGAGCCACCGAGAGCACCCGCAGCACCGGACAGACGCGTTGCTGGCGATGGATACGGGGCCGTACGGTTGGCGCTGTGGTCGGGTAGTTGCGGCTACCTGTTGGCGGACGCTGGGCCGCGATCCCACCCGGGATCGCGGCCCAGTCGATTCGTCGCCCCTCACCGGGTGCACGACGACTGTGGAGACGCCTGCTACGGGCAGCGTTCCTGCACCCGAATCGTGATCGGGACGGTCTGCGTCTCGACCGCGTCCGACGCCCACAGCACCGCGCCGTAGACCCCGATCGGGGTCGGCGGTACGACCACCGGGACCAGGGTGAGCACGTTGTGGTCGTCATTCGATCCGGGTGGAATGAACGCGTGGGGCGTGCCGGCTGTCGAACCGTCGGGCAACTCCCGCGCGGTGACCTCGATGGGTGCCGACCAGCTTCCCTGGATCACGATCAGGAAGTACGTGCTTCGGCCGTACCTGGTGTCGACACAGATCGCCTGCTGGTAGTCGAGCAGTTTCCAGGTGACCGGGGCGTCGTACGTCGCCGAGGTGGCGCCGCCCGCTGCCGCAGCCGGCGGCCCGCTGAACAGTGCCAGCGCCAGCCCGATTGTCAGGCCGAACGCCAACCTCACGCTACGGTGCGTCGATTTCACAACCAACCCCCTGGGAAGTGGGTAGCCCTACCTGGCACTGCAACAAATTAGGCGACGAATCTCAGTCGAATTTCAGAGACATCGGTAGGTCCTCGCGGGCAGCATTTCCTTGGCCGTACCGATGACTGGGACAGAGACCGGCCCGGACCATCGCGGTCCGGGCCGCTTCTTCGTCCTACTGCCACGTCCGGGCTACTCCGGGACCCGGCGGCACGCCCCGTCGCTGGCCGAGGTCGCCATCGAGGCGTACGCGCGGAGCGCGGCCGACACCGGGCGCTGCCGGTCGACCGGGGTGTACGGCTTGTCGCGCTTCTCCTGGGCGACCCGCCGGGCGTCCAGGACCTCGGCCGGCACGTTCAGCTCGATCGACCGGGTCGGGATGTCGATGACGATCTCGTCGCCGGGCTCGACCAGGGCGATCAGGCCACCGCCGGCCGCCTCGGGGGAGATGTGCCCGATGGACAGGCCGGAGGTGCCGCCGGAGAACCGGCCGTCGGTGATCAGGGCGCAGTCGCGGCCCAGGCCGCGTCCCTTGAGGAACGAGGTGGGGTAGAGCATCTCCTGCATGCCCGGCCCGCCCTTCGGGCCCTCGTACCGGATCACCACGACGTCACCGGCGACGACCTCCTTGGCGAGGATCGCGGTGACCGCGTCGTCCTGCGACTCGTACACCTTGGCCGGGCCGCGGAAGCTGAGTCGGTCGGCCGGGACACCGGCGGTCTTGACCACGGATCCCTCCGGGGCCAGGTTGCCGTGCAGGATGGCCAGCCCACCGTCGACCGTGTACGCGTGCTCCCGGTCGCGCAGGCACCCGTCGGCGGCGTCGGTGTCCAGGGTCGCCCACCGGTTGGTGGTGGAGAACGCCTCGGTGGTGCGGACCCCGCCGGGGGCGGCGTGGAACAGCTCGACCGCCTCGGGGGTGGGGCTGCCGCCCCGGATGTCCCAGTCGGCGAGCCACTGGTCGAGGGTGGGGGAGTGCACGGCGTGCACGTCCCGGTGGAGCAGGCCGGCGCGGTCCAGCTCGCCCATGATCGCCGGGATGCCGCCGGCCCGGTGCACGTCCTCCATGTGGTACTTGGGGGAGTTCGGGGCGACCTTGGCCAGGCAGGGGACCCGGCGGGAGATGGCGTCGATGTCCGCGACGGTGAAGTCCAGCTCGGCTTCGCGGGCGGCGGCGAGCAGGTGCAGGACCGTGTTGGTCGAGCCGCCCATGGCCACGTCGAGGGCGACCGCGTTGTCGAAGGCGGCGCGGGAGGCGACCGAGCGGGGGAGGACGGAGTCGTCGTCGCCGTCGTACCAGCGCTTGGAGATCTCCACGATGGTCCGGCCGGCCTCCTCGAACAGCGCCTTGCGCGCGGCGTGGGTGGCCAGGGTCGAGCCGTTGCCCGGCAGGGCCAGCCCGATCGCCTCGGTGAGGCAGTTCATCGAGTTGGCGGTGAACATGCCGGAGCAGGAGCCGCAGGTCGGGCAGGCGGAGCGCTCGATCTCGCCGAGCTGGGCGTCGGTGACCGCGTCGTTGGACGAGGCGATCATGGCGTCGATCAGGTCGATCTTGTCGTGCACGATCCCCTCGATCGCGATCGTCTTGCCGGCCTCCATCGGGCCGCCGGAGACGAAGACGGTGGGGATGTTGAGCCGGAGCGCGGCCAGCAGCATGCCGGGGGTGATCTTGTCGCAGTTCGAGATGCAGACCAGGGCATCCGCGCAGTGCGCGTTGACCATGTACTCGACCGCGTCGGCGATCAACTCGCGGCTGGGCAGCGAGTAGAGCATGCCGCCGTGGCCCATCGCGATCCCGTCGTCCACGGCGATCGTGTTGAACTCCCGGCCGACCCCGCCGGCCTCGGCCACCGAGTCGGCGACCAGGCCACCGAGGTCCTTGAGGTGTACGTGACCGGGTACGAACTGGGTGAAACTGTTGGCGATGGCCACGATCGGCTTGCCGAAGTCGTCGTCGGTCATCCCGGTGGCGCGCCAGAGTGCACGGGCCCCGGCCATCGTCCGGCCATGAGTGGAGGTCTTGGACCGCAGGTCAGGCATTGCACCAGTGTTACACCGTCGGTGCCGTACCGGCCTGCTCGGCGGGGGCGCGTCCAGAACGCGGGATGCCCGGACCGGACTCCGGGCGGGCGGTCCGCGGCCCACGGGGCGGGTCGCCGCTGGTGGATCCGGTACGTCCGGCTGGTCGATCCTGCACACCCCGTCCCCCACGGGACGGCCCGTATCCGGCACAGTGGATGCGTGCAACTCCCCTCTGGCGTGGTGGTCGGCGCGGTGGCGAGTGGGCTCGCGGCGATCGCGGGTACGTCAGTGTTGATCTTCTCGACGCTCCGGCGTACCGGCGACCGGCGCCGGGCGCACCTGCTGCTGGCGTCGGGCGTCGTGCTGGCCACCCTGACGGCGGTCACCGGCCTCGTCGGCGTCATCGGTATGGCCGGACACTGGAGCCACCACCAGCACCAGCGGATGACACTCGCCACCGTGGTCGCGGTCGGGCTCGCGGCCAGCGGGCTGGTGCTCTGCGCCGGGCTGCTGCGGCTGCCCGGTGTCGCCCGTACCCGGTCCGCGGCACTGCGGCTGGTGCTGGACGGGCTGGTGATCGGTGCGGCGCTCTGGTTCGTCGGGTGGGTGCTCGCCGCCGAGCCGACCCGGTTGCTCGGTGACTGGACCCCACGGGCCTGTCCGGCCATCCTGCTCGCCTCCGCGACCGCCGCCGGGGCGATCGGGCTCACCTTCGTCGTCGGCGTCCGGTCCCCCCGCCCGCGTCGCGAGCTGGTCCTGATCGGGTCCGGAGTGACCCTGGTCGGATTGGCGGGGCTCGGGCTGGCGGTCGGGATCTGCCAGGCGGGTCCGGTGGTCGCGCTGACCGGTGCGGCCGTACTGCCGGTCGGCTTCCTCCTGATCTTCCTGGGCGGGCGGGCGACCGAGCGGACCGGGGAGGCCGACGCTGACCTGATCCGCAACGGCACCGGGTACGCCTTCCTCCCGATGCTCGCGATGGCCGTCTCCGCCATGTACCACCTGCTCCGGATGGGCGACTTCACCGTGCTCGGGATCGTCTCCGGCAGCGTGGAGGGCTTCGCCCTGGTGGCCCGGCAGTCGCTGGCCCTGCGCGACGTACGGGCGTACGCGCGGCGGCTGGCCGAGCGGGAGGCGCACTTCCGGGAGTTGGCGCACACCGACCCGTTGACCGGGTTGGCCAACCGCCGGGGGCTGCTGCGGGCGCTGCAACAGGGTTCGGCGTCGGCGGCGCCGTGCGTACTCCTGGGTCTTGATCTCGATGGTTTCAAAAACGTGAACGACCTGCACGGTCACGACGTCGGGGACGCGGTCCTGGCCGAGGTCGCCCAGCGGCTGCGGCTCAACCTGCGCCCCGGCGACCTGGCGGCCCGGCTCGGCGGGGACGAGTTCGCGGTGCTGATGTGGGCCCGCCCCCCGGAGGCCCAACGGGTCGCCGAGCGGCTGCTGGGCATCCTCGGCCGCCCCTACGACCACCCGGCCGGGCGGATCTTCGTCTCGGTCAGCGTCGGGGTCGCGGCCCAGTCCAGCGCCCCGGAGGTGGAGACCCTGCTGCGCAACGCCGACCTCGCCCTGCGCTACGCCAAGCAGCGGGGCAAGAACCGGGTCGAGCGTTACGACGTCGCCTACGACCATCTGCTGCGTCGCCGGACCACCCTGGAACACGAGATGCGCGGCGCGATCGAGCGCAACGAGCTGCACCTCGTCTTCCAGCCGGTGGTGGCGGTCCCGTCGGTACGCCCGGTCGGTGCGGAGGCGCTGCTGCGCTGGTACCACCCGGAGCTGGGCAGTGTCCGGCCGGACGAGTTCATCCCGCTGGCAGAAGAGTGCGGCATGATCGCCCCGCTCGGCTCCTGGGTGCTGCACCAGGCCTGCCACCAGTTGTCGATCTGGTTGGCGGACGGGCACGACGTCTGGTTGTCGGTGAACGTGTCCCCGCGCGAGCTGCACGCCCCGGAGTACGTGGTGCAGGTGGCCGAGGCGCTGCGGGCGCACCGGGTGCCGCCGCAGCGGCTGGTCCTGGAGGTCACCGAGCACGCGGTGGCGACCGACCTGGACGAGCTGATCCGCCGGCTCGCCGCCCTCCGGGCCACCGGCGTACGGATCGCCCTGGACGACTTCGGCGCCGGCTACTCGTCGCTGGGACAGTTGCGCAAGCTGCCGATCGACATCCTGAAGATCGACCACAGTCTGGTCGCCGAGCAGGAGCCGATCCGACCGCCGGGCGAGGGCGAGCGGCGGGTCTTCGCCCCCATGGTCGACGTGGTGATGCGGCTCGGCCACCAGCTCGGGCTGGAGGTGATCGCCGAGGGGGTGACCAACCCGTTGGAGCTGGCAGCGGTGGTCGAGGCGGGGTGCCGGTTCGGCCAGGGACAGCTCTTCGGATGGGGGGTTCCGGCCGAGCACCTGGAGGCGATGCTCGATGCCGCGACCTCGCCCGGAGCGCGGGCGGTGCCCGCCCCGCGCAACCGGCCTGCCCAGAATCTGGGATCAGTTGACTCATCGCGTGAGATGCGTCAGGCTTAGCCCCATGTCGTCGACCAGGTCGTTTCGAGTACTTACCTGAGCGCACTCTCGAGTTGGAGAGTGCGCTGGCCCCGTGCATCTGCACGAGGGCCGTTTTTATTGGTCAACTCCCAGTCATCGAGGCGGGTTCCCAACCTCGACCGGAGCGCCCAGCCCATGTGAGCGGGCGACCGGCGGGCGGGTTCCCCCTCATCGGGCGGACTTCCTCCGCAACGCGCCAACGCTGACAACACCGATCTGAGTTAAAGGCCTGAATCGCTATGACGAGACCCACGCCAGAGACACTCGCCCACACCGCCCGCCGAACTCGGCCGAGCACCGAGGCGGTAACCGAAACAGCCGACCAGTTCAACCGGCGTACCCGGTCCGGCGGTGTCGAGGGTGGCCCGGCCGACCAGGCCCGGCGCGGTCGACCGGCCGGTGACGGCGCCGACGCGGCCCCGCTGCCCGGCCCGGTCCCCGGACCCGCCCGGCCGGTGGCCCCGGTGCCGGTCACCGGCGCGGGATCGCTGGTCAAGTCGCTCGAGGCGCTCGGCGTGGACGTCGCGTTCGGCATCCCCGGTGGCGCGATCCTGCCCGCGTACGACCCGCTCTACGATTCGTCCGTGCGGCACATCCTGGTCCGGCACGAGCAGGGCGCCGGCCACGCGGCGACCGGTTACGCCCAGGCCACCGGCAAGGTCGGGGTCTGCATCGCCACCTCCGGCCCCGGGGCGACCAACCTGGTCACCCCGATCGCCGACGCCTACATGGACTCGGTGCCGATGGTCGCGATCACCGGCCAGGTGGCCCGCCCGTCGATCGGTACGGACGCCTTCCAGGAAGCCGACATCCAGGGCATCACGCTGCCGATCACCAAGCACAACTTCCTGGTCCAGACCCCGGAGGAGATCCCGAGGGTGCTGGCCGAGGCGTTCCACCTCGCCTCGACCGGCCGCCCCGGCCCGGTCCTTGTCGACATCCCCAAGGACGTGCTCCAGGCGCAGACCACCTTCTCCTGGCCGCCCACCCTGGACCTGCCCGGCTACCGGCCGACCCTGCATCCGCACGGCAAGCAGATCCGCGAGGCGGCCCGGCTGATCGCCGCCGCGCGCCGCCCTGTCCTCTACGTCGGCGGCGGTGTGCTCAAGGCCGGTGCCACCGAGGGGCTGCTCCGGCTCGCGGAACTGACCGGGATCCCGGTGGTCACCACGCTGATGGCCCGCGGCGCGTTCCCGGACTCGCACCCGCAGCACCTCGGCATGCCGGGCATGCATGGCACCGTCGCCGCCGTGTACGGGCTCCAGAAGGCCGACCTGATCGTGGCCCTCGGCGCACGGTTCGACGACCGGGTGACCGGGAAGCTCGACTCCTTCGCCCCGGGCGCGGCGATCGTGCACGCCGACATCGACCCGGCCGAGATCGGCAAGAACCGGGCCGCGGACGTGCCGATCGTCGGCGACGCCCGGCACGTGATCGACGAGCTGATCGACGCGGTCCGCGCCGCCGGCCCGGTCGAACGGCAGCCCGGTACGAGCAGCCGGGTGGCCGGTGACCGTACCGACTGGTGGGCGCAGCTCAACGACCTGCGCGAGCGTTACCCGCTCGGCTACGACGAGCCGTCCGACGGCACCCTCGCCCCGCAGTACGTGATCAAGCGCCTGGGCGAGCTGGCCGGTCCGGACGCCATCTACGTGGCCGGTGTCGGCCAGCACCAGATGTGGGCGGCGCAGTTCATCTCGTACGAGAAGCCGAACACCTGGCTGAACTCCGGTGGCCTGGGCACCATGGGCTACTCGGTGCCGGCGGCGATGGGCGCCAAGGTCGGTCGGCCGGACACGATGGTCTGGGCGGTGGACGGCGACGGCTGCTTCCAGATGACCAACCAGGAGCTGGCGACCTGCGCACTGGAGGGCATCCCGATCAAGGTCGCCATCATCAACAACGGCAACCTGGGCATGGTCCGGCAGTGGCAGACCCTGTTCTACGGGGAGCGTTACTCCAACACCGACCTCGGCACCCACAAGCACCGGATCCCGGACTTCGTGAAGCTCGCCGAGGCGCTCGGCTGCATCGGCCTGCGCTGCGAGACCGCAGCCGACGTGGACAAGACCATCGAGGCGGCGATGGCGATCAACGACGCACCCGTCGTGATCGACTTCGTGGTCGGCAAGGACGCGATGGTCTGGCCGATGGTCGCCGCCGGCACCAGCAACGACGAGATCATGTTCGCCCGGGGTGTCCGCCCCGCCTTCGAAGACGACGACCTGTGAAGCGCCGACCAGTGAAGCGGAGTACGACATGACCATCCACACGCTCTCCGTGCTGGTGGAGAACAAGCCCGGCGTGCTGGCCCGGGTCAGCGGCCTCTTCTCCCGGCGCAGCTTCAACATCGACTCGCTGGCGGTCGGGGAGACCGAGAACCCGGACGTCTCCCGGATCACCATCGTGGTCAACGCCGACTCCTCACCCCTGGAGCAGGTGACCAAGCAGCTCAACAAGCTGGTCAACGTACTGAAGATCGTCGAACTGGATCCGGGTGTGTCGGTCGCCCGGGAACTGGTGCTGGTGAAGGTGCGGGCCGACCGGGCCGCCCGGGCCCAGGTGCTGGAGACGGTGAACCTGTTCCGGGCCCGGGTGGTCGACGTGGCGCCGGACACCCTCACCATCGAGGCGACCGGTACGCCCGACAAGCTGGACGCGCTCCTGCGCGACCTGGAACCGTTCGGAATCAAGGAAATGGTGCAGTCCGGTCTGGTGGCCATCGGGCGCGGGTCGCGTTCGATCACCACCGGTTCGGCGTTGCGTGCCGCTTAGGTCCGGTGGCCCGGCCATCGGGCGCCGCATGAAAGGGAAGTCATGAGCATCGAGATTTACTACGACGACGACGCCGACCTGGGTCTGATCCAGGACAAGAAGGTCGCCGTGCTGGGGTACGGCAGCCAGGGCCACGCCCACGCGCTGTCCCTGCGCGACTCGGGTGTCGACGTCGTGATCGGTCTGCCGGAGGGCTCCAAGAGCCGGGTCAAGGCCGAGGAGCAGGGCCTGCGGGTGCTGACCCCGGCGGAGGCGTCGGCCGAGGCGGACGTGATCATGGTGCTCGCGCCGGACACCGCGCAGCGCACGCTCTACACCGAGGCGATCGAGCCGAACCTGACCGAGGGCAAGGCGCTCTTCTTCGGCCACGGACTCAACATCCGGTACGGCTTCATCACCCCGCCGGCCAACGTCGACGTGGCGATGGTCGCGCCGAAGGGTCCGGGTCACCTGGTCCGCCGCCAGTACGTCGACGGCAAGGGTGTGCCGGTGCTGGTCGCGGTCGAGCAGGACGCCACCGGTACGGCCCTCGCCCTCGCCCTCGCGTACGCGAAGGGGATCGGTGGCACCCGGGCGGGTGCGATCCGGACCACCTTCAAGGAGGAGACCGAGACCGACCTCTTCGGCGAGCAGGCGGTCCTCTGCGGCGGCGCGTCGGCGCTGGTCCAGACCGGTTTCGAGGTGCTCACCGAGGCGGGTTACGCCCCGGAGATCGCGTACTTCGAGTGCCTGCACGAGCTGAAGCTGATCGTCGACCTGATGTACGAGGGTGGCATCGCCCGGATGCGTTACAGCGTCTCCGACACCGCCGAGTACGGCGACTACTCGCGCGGACCGCGCGTCATCGACTCCCGGGTCAAGGACGAGATGCGCAAGATCCTGGCCGAGGTCCAGTCCGGTGAGTTCGCTCGCGAGTGGATCGCCGAGGACGACAACGGCCGGCCGAACTTCAACAAGTGGCGGTCCGAGGGTGCGGCGCACCCGATCGAGGAGACCGGCAAGAAGCTGCGCGGGATGATGAGCTGGGTCGACCGCCCGCTCACCGAGACGGCCTGATCCTCCGGCCGATCCGACGGCCCGGCAGGGCCGCGCAACATGTGGGACCCGGCGCCCCCGGTGTGTGGAAATCCACCACCGGGGGCGTTGTGTCGTTCCCTGGCAGGTCATCGCGCGTTTACGATCGCTGAGGACCGATGTTTCCGCCACGTAAAACGCGTGGCGGCGCGGTCTGCCGCAGCCGATCGTCTCGACGACAAGAGGACGCATGAAGCCTGTCGTACTGATCGCCGAAGAACTCGCCCCCGCCGCCATCGACGTACTCGCCCACGACTTCGACGTACGACACGTCGACGGCACCGACCGGTCCGCCCTGCTCGCCGCGCTGGGCTCGGCCGACGCCGTCATCGTGCGCAGCGCCACCCAGATCGACCGGGAGGCGGTCGCCGCCGCACCCCGGCTCAAGGTGGTCGCCCGCGCCGGGGTCGGACTGGACAACGTGGAGGTCCCCGCCGCCACCGCCCGAGGTGTGATGGTGGTCAACGCGCCCACCTCGAACATCGTCTCCGCCGCCGAGCAGGCGATCGCGTTGCTGCTGGCCGTGGCCCGCAACACCGCCAGCGCCAGCGCGGCGCTGAAGGCGGGGGAGTGGAAGCGGTCCCGCTACACCGGTGTCGAGATCCAGGGCAAGACCGTGGGGGTGCTCGGGCTGGGCCGGATCGGCGTGCTGTTCGCCGCCCGGATCGCCGCGTTCGGGACGAAGCTGATCGCGTACGACCCGTACATCCAGCCGGCGCGGGCGGCCCAGCTCGGCGTCCGGCTGGTGAGTCTGGAGGAGTTGCTCCGGGAGAGCGACTTCATCTCCATCCATCTGCCGAAGACGCCGGAGACGGTGGGGCTGATCGGGGAGAAGGAACTGGCGATGGTCAAGCCCGGCGTACGGATCGTCAACGCCGCGCGCGGTGGCCTGGTCGACGAGCAGGCTCTCGCCGACGCGATCGCCGAGGGCAGGGTGGGTGGCGCCGGCATCGACGTCTACAGCAAGGAACCGTGTACGGCGTCGCCGCTGTTCGCGTTCGACAACGTGGTGGCCACCCCGCACCTGGGCGCCTCCACTGTGGAGGCGCAGGACAAGGCCGGTCTGGCGGTGGCGCGCAGTGTCAAGCTCGCGTTGCAGGGGGAGTTCGTACCGGACGCGGTGAACGTGCAGGCCGGTGGCGTGGTGGCCGAGGACGTACGGCCGCTGTTGCCGCTGGCCGAGCGGCTGGGCAAGGTCTTCACCGCGGTCGCCGGTGGGATCGCCGCCAGCGTCACCGTCGAGGTACGCGGTGAGATCGTCACCAACGAGGTCTCGGTGTTGAAGCTGGCCGCCACCAAGGGTTTGTTCGCCTCGGTCGTCTCCGAGCAGGTGACGTACGTCAACGCCCCGCACATCGCGGCCGAGCGCGGGGTCGAGGTGGTGCTGACCACGCACGAGGAGACGATCGACCACCCGAATCTGGTGACGTTGGCCGGTGCGCTGCCGGACGGCCGCGCGGTCACCGTCTCCGGGACCGTGAGCAGCACCGCCACCCGGGACGTCTTCAAGCTGACCGAGGTCGACGGGTTCGACCTGGAGCTGGGTGCCGAGGGCATCCTGCTCTTCCTCCGGTACGCCGACCGGCCGGGTGTGGTGGGTCTGGTCGGTTCGATCCTTGGCGAGGCCGGGGTGAACATCGCGGCGATGCAGGTGGCGCGGCGGGAGGCCGGGGGTGAGGCGCTGATGACGCTGACCGTCGACTCGCCGGTCGGCGCGGAGTTGCTCACCTCGGCGGCCGACTCGATCGGGGCGGTCGCGGCCAGCGTCGCCGACCTGCGCGAGGAGTAGTGAGACTGGGCCCGCCGGGGCTCGGCCGTGGCCGAGCCCCGGCGGGTTAACGGATCACCGTATGCGGTGGTGGATAGACCGAGCCGTCCTGGGGATCGAGCAGCAGCAGGCTGTGTTCGCCGGCCAGCCGCTCGATCAGGAGTAGCACCGCGTCGTCGCAACTGGGACTGAGTCGCATTTCGATGTGGTCCGCCGCGAGGTGCAGCGGAACCACCTCCCAGGGCGAGGCGGGTGCGGCGACCCGGTCCGGGTATATCGCCATGAGCGCCCGGTGGAACATGACCAGCCGGGGCTGCGGCGCACCCTGGACGTGCTGACCCTGACGGCACCGCGCATGGGCCGCCCGCACATCCGCTGACGTGGCCCCGTGCTCCAGGGCCCACACAACCAGATCGAAACTCACGGTGGTACAGGGTGCCATCCGTCGTTCATCAATTTGTGCATACCCCGCCTGACGCGCGGTGCATATCCTCAAGCGACGCATCGTGCAAGCGGCCTTGCGGCGAGTTGCGTCGATTGGTTAGGTTCCATACTGGATACCCGGTGAGTTCCCTGACGTGGACTCGTCTTCGGGTGATGAGCGCGCGTCGACACACCGGGTAACCGGCACCCCGTGTACGCGAGCCACGCGTACCCGTCGCTGGCCGGCCCCCACGATCGTTGCCGAGACGTGGGGGCCGATCGCGGCGTCGGGTTCAGCCCGGGACGCCGGCCTGCCGGGGTACGGCCATCAGTGCGCGGTAGCCCTGTGCGGTGGGGAACCAGTCCAGTCCGGCCGGGCCGGCGGCGTACAGCGCGGTGGCGTACCCGTCGGCGACGGAGAGTTCGGGGCCGGCGACGGTGGTCGCCACGAGCTGACGGGCAGGCAGACCGGTGTGCGGGTCCACCACGTGGTCGTGGCGTCCGGCCACCCCGGAACTGCCGATCGCCCCACTGGTCAGCTCCAGGGTCAGCGGAGTGCGCTGGGCGCCGACGGGGTGGCTCCGGTTGATCGGGTACCTGCCCTCGTTGGAGTGCTGCGGTCCGGCGTACGGCTGCTGCACCGCGACCCGCCACGGACCGCCGTGCGGCGCGCGGCCCTGGACCACCAGGTCGCCGCCGCTGAGCACCGCGTAGTCCTCGCTGCCGGCGGCGCGCAGCCGGGCCGCGGCCCGCTCGACCGCCCAGCCCTTGAGCAGGCCGCCGGGGTCGAACCCGCCGGGTACGGCCCAGGCGTCGAACCAGCCGTCGGTGGCCGCCCGCATCGCCGCGCACCGGGCGACCAGGTCCGCCAGCGGCGGGTACGCGTCGGGCGAGATCTCGCCCCGGCGCAGCCGGGAGACGAGGCTCTCCGGTCGGGCCGGGCTGTAGGTGAGGTCGATCGCGCGCAGTTCTGCCACCGCGTCCCGGATCGCCTCGCCGAGTCCCCGCCGCCCCCACCAGGCCGGACCGTTCACGACCAGGGAATATTCGGCGATCGAGGTGCGTACGGTGTGCCGGGCGACCAGCCGGTCGGCGCGGGCGATGGCCAGCCCGGCGCCCGGTCGACCGGGCAGGCCGGGGCTCGGCCCGCCACCGAGCCGAAAGTCCGGTGCCGGTGGGCGGTTCTCCACCCAACGGTGACGATCGGTTCGGCTGCGTTCACTTATCGGCATCTCCCCGCCCCCTTTGCCAATTCGCTGCGGGACCGGCCCGGGATCCGTGTTCGACCCACCTGAAGCACCATAAGCAGCGAAGATGTCCAACTCATGGGTATCGGCTGAGAGTGTCCTGAGGGTTTTCCATCCCAGATACTAGGACTCGCGTACCGGAAATCGAGACGGGGCCTTAACGTTTCCTAGACGGCGCAAGAGACAAAGGGGTATCGACGTGTCGGTGGCACGGATCGCGGTGGTTGCTGGTGACGGCATCGGACCGGAGGTGGTCGCGCAGGCGCGCAAGGTCATCGACGCGGTGCTGCCCGGAGTCGAGGCCACCGAATACGACCTTGGCGCCGCGCGCTACCACCGGACCGGCGAGGTGCTGCCGGACTCGGTCCTGACCGAGCTGGCCGAGCACGACGCCATCCTGCTCGGTGCGGTGGGCGATCCCACCGTGCCGCCGGGTGTGCTCGAACGCGGCCTCCTGCTCAAGCTCCGCTTCGACTTCGACCAGTACGTCAACCTGCGCCCCTCCCGGCTCTGGCCCGGTACGGTCAGCCCGCTCGCCACGGTCAAGCCGGGCGAGATCGACCTGGTGGTCGTCCGGGAGGGCACCGAGGGCCTCTACGCCGGGGCCGGCGGCACCCTGCACCGGGGCACCCCGGCCGAGGTGGCCACCGAGGAGAGCCTGAACACCCGGCACGGCGTCGAGCGGGTCATCCGGGACGCCTTCGCCCGAGCCGAGCGGCGCGAGCGGCGCAAGGTCACCCTGGTGCACAAGACCAACGTCCTGACCCACGCCGGCTCGCTCTGGGCCCGCGCGTTCGAGGCCGTCGCCGCCGAGCACCCGGAGATCGAGACCGAGTACCAGCACGTGGACGCGGCGGCGATGTTCCTGGTCAGCCAGCCCCAGCGGTACGACGTGGTGGTGACCGACAACCTCTTCGGCGACATCCTCACCGACATCGCGGCGGCGGTCAGCGGTGGCATCGGGCTCGCCGCCAGCGGCAGCATCAACCCCGAGCGGGCCTACCCGTCCATGTTCGAACCGGTGCACGGCTCGGCCCCGGACATCGCCGGCCAGGGCGTCGCCGACCCGGCCGCCGCGGTCCTCTCCGCCGCCCTGCTCCTCGATCATCTCGGTCACGCCGACGCCGCCGCCCGAGTAACCGGGGCGGTCGCGGCCGAGCTTGCCGCCCGTACTCCGGGCGCGGCGCTGCGTACCGCCGAAGTTGGCGACCGGCTCGCCGCCCACGCCGCGGCCTGACCACGGCCACCGGTCCTTTTTTCCTGGTCGGCGCCCGCCCCTGAATCCACGGGGCGGGCGCGGGCATTGCCGTGCGTGACCGTCTCGGGTTGATCCCGGTCGATGAGCCGACCGGAGACTCCCGTTGAACGAACGTTCGGGGTAAGTTTTCAGGCACCAGTCTCTCTTTCGGTACGCCCCGTCCGCGTGCCGTACCCCATGGAGGTCAGCGCTATGAGCGGTGGTGACAAGCTCGACTTCGAGATCCGTCCGAATCCTCAGCCGGTATCCGCCGCCGAGCGGGCCGCGCTGATGGCAAATCCCGGATTCGGTCGGGTCTTCACCGACCACATGGTCACGATCCGCTACGCCGAGGGTAAGGGCTGGTACGACGCACGGGTCGAGGCCCGCGGCCCGATCCCGATGGACCCGGCGACCGCCGCCCTGCACTACGCCCAGGAGATCTTCGAGGGGCTCAAGGCGTACCACGTGGCCGATGGCGGGGTGACCCTGTTCCGTCCCGAGGCCAACGCCGCGCGGTTCGTCGAGTCGGCCCGCCGGATGGCCATGCCCCCGCTGCCGGAGCAGGTCTTCCTCGACGCCCTGCACCACCTGATCGAGGCCGACCGGGAGTGGATCCCGACCGCCGACGACGGCACGCTCTACCTGCGTCCGTTCATGTTCGCCAGCGAGGTCTTCCTCGGGGTGCGCCCGGCCAACGAGTACCTCTTCGTGGTGATCGCCTCCCCGGTCGGGTCGTACTTCTCCGGTGGGGTCAAGCCGGTCAACGTCTGGGTCTCGCCGAACTACACCCGCGCCGCCCCCGGTGGCACCGGTGCGGCCAAGTGCGGTGGCAACTACGCCTCCTCGCTGGTCGCCCAGGCCGAGGCGTTCGAGCACGACTGCGAACAAGTGGTCTTCCTCGACGCGGTGGAGCGCAAGTACGTCGACGAGCTGGGCGGGATGAACATCTTCTTCGTCTACGACGACGGCACCCTGGTCACCCCGCCGCTGACCGGCACGATCCTGCCCGGCATCACCCGGGACTCGGTGCTGACCCTGGCCCGCGAGGAGGGCCGGACCGTGGTCGAGCGCCCGGTCGCCTTCGACGAGTGGCAGGCGGACGTGGCCAGCGGCAAGCTCCGCGAGGTCTTCGCCTGCGGCACCGCCGCCGTGATCACCCCGATCGGCCAGGTCCGTTTCCCCGGCGGCGAGTTCACCATCGCCGACGGCACCCCCGGCGAAACCACCACCGCCCTACGCCAACGCCTGGTAGACCTCCAACGCGGCCGAGCCGCCGACACCCACAACTGGGTCCACCACATCGCCTAACCACGCCCGCCCGACCGTTGTACGCCGTTGATCATGAAGTTAGCGACAGTTTTCCGCCCTCGGAGCGTCGCTAACTTCATGATCAACGCGTGTATCGGGGGGTTTAGGTGAGGAGGTGGGTGCGGAGGGATTGGAGTTGGGTGGGGGTTAGGCCTGCTTGCAGGAGGTAGCGCTCTATTGAGCCGTGGTGGTGGCGGAGGTTGGTGAGGAAGATGATCATTGCTTCGGCGGGGGAGGAGTAGTAGGGCTGGGGGGTGGGGAAGTCGCGTGGGGGTAGCTGGGTGGTGATCCAGAGGCGGAAGCGTTCGGAGGCGTCGGTGCTGAGGGCGTAGTCGGCGGCGATGTCGGCGTCGCTCACCCCGAGCAGGGACAGGGTCAGCGCGCACACCACCCCGGTACGGTCCTTGCCCGCCACGCAGTGCACCACCACCGGTGCCGCGTCCTCGTCCGCGATCGTCCCGACCGCCTGGGCTATGCCGGCGGCCCCGGTCTCGGCCAGGTCCCGGTACCGCTCGGCGAGGTAGTGGGCGACGCCCAGTTGCTCGTCGTACGGGACCTCGTCCCACTCCCGGTGCTCCGGGTGGATGTGCCGGTAGTCCAGCCCCTCGTAGGCCGGCACCCGACCGTCCCGCTTCACCTCGTGCGGCCGGCGCAGGTCCAGCACCGTACGGATGCCCAGCTCGGCGAGGATCGCCTGGTCGGCGTCGTCGATCCGGTGCAGTGAGTCCGACCGGTAGAGCCGTCGCCAGCGGACCGTACGCCCGTCGAGTCCGGCGTAACCACCGACGTCGCGGAAGTTGAAGAGGCTGGCGAAGGCGGTCACGCGGCTGACCGGGGAAGCGTCCATGGACTCACCATATCGGCTCCCCGGTGCCGGTCGGCGACGTCATGATCATGGCGCTGGTGGCCGGGGATCGCGGTGCGCGGGACCGGCGGTGATCAGGGCAAAGCACATCGCCGGCGGTGGCGAGACAGTGATTGTCTTGATTGGGTGCACAGTTACGGGGAAGACCTGCACCTGTTCCGGGACCGTCGCTTCGCCCTGCTGTTCGCCGCCCGTACCGCGTCCGTGCTCGGTGGTGCGTTCGCGCCGGTGGCGCTCGCGTTCGGCGTACTCGGGTTGGCGGGGGCGACGCCGACCACACTCTCCCTCGTGCTCGTCGGGCAGGCGGTTCCGCAGATCGTCTTCATGCTCGCCGGTGGGGTGCTGGCCGACCGCCTGCCCCGCTACCGGGTCATGATCGCGGGTGAACTGCTCTGCGCGGCGGCGTACCTGTTGCTCTCGGTCATGTTGATGACCGGCCGTGCCCCGCTGCCGGCGCTGGTCACGGGCGCCGCGCTCTCCGGGGTCGGGGTCGCGGTGCTCTTTCCCGCGATCCTGGGCATCGTGCCCGAGGTGGTGTCCGCGGACCGGTTGCAGACCGCGAACGGCCTGCTCCGCATGGGTACGAACACCGCCCGGCTGGCCGGCTTCACGCTCGGCGGCACGACGGTGGTACTGCTGGGCGGCGGCCCGGCGTTGGCGTTCTGCGGTGCGTTCTTCGCCCTGTCCGGGGTGTTCGTCGCCGGGCTGCGGTCACCCCATCGCGGACCCACAGCCGTGGCCGGGGCGGGCGGGTCGGTGGTGGCTGAGCTGCGGGCGGGGTGGCGGGAGTTCGTGGGGCGGCAGTGGTTATGGGTGATGGTGGTCCAGTTCGCGTTCACGGTGGCGACGACGCAGGCGGTGCACGGGGTGCTCGGGCCGGTGGTGGCGCAGCGGGAGTTGGGCGGGGCGGGGGCCTGGTCGGCGGTGCTGGTCGGTGAGGCGGTCGGAATGCTGATCGGGGTGGCGATCGTGATCCGGCTCCGCCCCCGCCGGCCGATGCTGGTGGCGGTGTCGGCGTGTCTCGCCGCCGTCCCGCTCTACCTGCTGCTCGGCCTGAGCGCGCCACTGTGGACGGTGGTCCTGGCCGGGGTGGTCACGGGAATCTGCGTCGACATCGGCAACGTCCTCTGGGAGACGACCCTGCAACGGGAGATCCGGCCGG
This sequence comes from Micromonospora sp. NPDC004704, assembly GCF_053601675.1. Taxonomy (NCBI): domain Bacteria; kingdom Bacillati; phylum Actinomycetota; class Actinomycetes; order Micromonosporales; family Micromonosporaceae; genus Micromonospora; species Micromonospora sp. NPDC004704. Next base: position 91,375 of record NZ_JBSGCD010000008.1, read on the forward strand.
AGCTGCTGTCCCGGATCAGCGCGTACGACGCCCTCGGCTCGTTCATGTTCGGCCCGATCGGGCTGCTCCTGGTCGGGGCGGCGGCGACCGGGTTCGGCCCCCGGCCGGCGATGCTGTGCTGCGCCGGGGTGGTCCTGCTCGCCGCCGTGGGCGCCCTCTGCTCGCCGTCCGTACGCCACCTGCGGGCGCCACAGCAGCACGACACGGTGGCAGACGGACGGCGGGCCGGTGGGGATGAAGCCCACCGGCCCGCCTCGGTTGTCCGACCGGGTTGAGCGGTCGGCCCGGTCTGGTTGGAACTACCGTCCGGTCACGGTCAGAGCGGCCGTGTGCCGGGCAGCCCGTACATGCCGCCGTAGTAACCACCGATCTTGTCCAGGTAGACCGGATCGGTCTGGTCGCTTTCGACGTACTCGGGAGCGGCCTTGATCTGGGCCTTGTCCCGATCCACGTAGACCTTGCGGTCCTCGTGGTCGACGTGATTGACCACGCCCGCGGGCAGCATGACCTTCTTGCCGAAGATCCACGGCCCGGTGTCGACCACCAGGAAACTGGCGTCGACCTCGTAGTTGGCGCGGTCGATCTTGCCGATGCTGCCGTCGGTCGCCTCCACGTGGTAGCCGACCAGGTCGGCGCCGGTCACGCCGGCGTCGTCCCGGTAGCGCCACGGCTGGAACGAGCCGTCAGGCTCGTACGCGCCCGGCGGAAGGGGCGTGCCCGTCGACTGGTACGTCTCCGCGGAGGCGGAGCCGGTCCACTCGTCGGGTCCGCGACGGCTGGTCGGGTCCAGCGCCTGGTCCGGTGTCGGCTCCGGGGTCCGAAACGGGATCGGTTCCGGGTTCTGGTCCGGGGTCGGCTGAGGATCGAGCCTGTTCATTGGCTTTCACTCCTCTTCTCGTCCTCGACTTCGCTGTCCCGGAACCTGCTACCCAGAGTCGCCGGAAGCTACACCTACCGGTCACCCGACCCGTTCCGGCGCGACCGGTCCGAATGGTGCCGAGCCGTCCGGGGTCGCGGGCGGTCCGGCCGGGTGTGAAGATCGGTCGGTGAGGATGCACGCCGATCAGGTCGAGATCACCACGGACGTCGTGGCCGCTCTGGTGGCCGCCCAGTTCCCGGAGTGGTCCGCCCTCGCGGTACGCCCGGTGACCTCGTACGGCACCGTCAACGCGCTGTTCCGCCTCGGCGAGGACATCGTCCTGCGTTTCCCATTGCAACCCAGCCTCGACCCCGAACTGCGCGCCGACCTGCTCACCGAGCAGGACAACGCCCGGCGGATCGCCGCGTACGTGCCGGTCGCGGTTCCGGAGCCGCTCGCCATCGGTGAGCCGGGGGAGGGGTACGGCGGACCGTGGACGGCGTACCGGTGGATTCCCGGTGAGACGGCGAGCGCCGGGAGCATCGGTGACCCCGACGTGTTCGCCCGTGACCTGGCCGGATTCGTCACCGCCCTGCACGGGATCGACACCGGCGGCCGGAAGTGGGCGGGTCGCGGGCGGGGCGGTCCGCTACGGACCAGGGACGCCTACGTACGCGACTGCCTCGCCCGCAGCGGGCACCTCACCGACACGGCAACGCTGGCCCGGATCTGGGCGGACTGCCTGGACGCGCCCGCCAACGACGGCGACGACGTGTGGATCCACGCCGACCTGATGCCGGGCAACATCCTGGTACGCGACGGCCGGCTCGCCGCCGTCATCGACCTCGGGGCGGTGTACGTCGGCGACCCGGCGGCGGACCTCCAGCCGGCGTGGAACCTGCTCGGCCCCGGTGCCCGGGAGTCCTACCGGCGGGCGCTCGGTGTCGACGAGGCCACCTGGCGGCGGGGGCGCGGATGGGCGCTGCTCCAGGCGATCGGCGCCCTCTGGTACTACGTCGACACCAATCCGGTGATGGCCGACACCGCCCGCCACACCCTCGACGCCCTGCTCGAATAACGGCCGCCGACGGCCACGATCCGGGCCGACCATCCCGAGATGTGGATTTTCCCTCCCGGAATCCGGTCGGGAGTGGCAGAGTACCGAGCGTGACCCAGCACGTACTGATTATTCGCGACTAGCGCGCCGGCAACCCCTCCGCCGAGCGCGCAGACCTCCCGCATCAGCGGGGGGTCATTTTGTTTGTCCGGCCTTGGGGCCGCAGCCGGACGGACAGTGCTGCTCTCGAAAGGAATCAGATGGCTTTCCAGGTCTTCGACACGACGCTGCGCGACGGTGCACAGCGTGAGGGGATCAGCTACTCGGTGGTCGACAAGCTGGCCGTGGCCAGGCTGCTCGACGAGTTCGGCGTCGGCTTCATCGAGGGCGGCTGGCCCGGCGCGATGCCCAAGGACACCGAGTTCTTCCACCGCGCCCGTACCGAACTCCAGCTTCGTCACGCCACCCTGGTCGCGTTCGGTGCCACCCGCAAGGCCGGCCTGGCGGTCGCCGACGACCCCCAGGTACGCGCCCTGCTCGACGCCGAGACGCCCGCGGTCTGCCTGGTCGCCAAGTCCGACATCCGGCACGTCGAACGGGCCCTGCGCACCACCGGGGCGGAGAACCTCGCGATGGTCCGGGACAGCGTCGCGCACTTCGTCGCCGAGGGACGCCGGGTCTTCCTCGACTGCGAGCACTTCTTCGACGGTTTCCGGTACGACCCGGCGTACACCGCTTCGGTGGTCGAGACCGCGCTCGCGGCGGGCGCCGAGCGGGTGGTCATGTGCGACACCAACGGCGGCATGCTGCCGTCCCAGATCACCGCCGCGATCAACGACCTGACCGGGCGGCTCGGCATCAGCCCGAACCGGCTCGGCATCCACTGCCAGAACGACACCGGTTGCGCGGTCGCCAACACCGTCGCCGCCGTCGAGGCGGGCGTCGAGCACTTCCAGTGCACCGCCAACGGTTACGGCGAACGCCCCGGCAACGCGGACCTGTTCACCGTCGTCGGCAACCTGCAACTCAAGCTCGGGCTGCCCGTCCTACCGGACGGCTGCCTGGAACAGATGGTGCGCGTATCGCACGCCATCACCGAGATCGCCAACATCGCCCCCGACACCCACCAGGCATATGTCGGGGCCGCCGCCTTCGCCCACAAGGCGGGGCTGCACGCGAGCGCGATCAAAGTGGATCCGGTGCTCTACAACCACGTGGAGCCGACGCTGGTCGGTAACGACATGCGGATCCTGGTGACGGAGATGGCCGGTCGGGCCAGCATCGAGCTCAAGAGCCGTGAGCTCGGTATTGACCTGGCCGGCCATCCCGAAGCCCTGTCCCGGGTGACCAAGCGGGTCAAGGAACTGGAGGCCGGCGGTTGGTCGTTCGAGGCCGCCGACGCCTCGTTCGAGCTGCTGGTCCGCTCCGAGTTGCCCGGCCAGGACGTGCCGAGGCCGTTCACCCTGGAGTCGTACCGGGTGCTGGTCGAGCACCGGGAGGACGGCTCGGTGGTCTCCGAGGCAACGGTCAAGATCCGGGTACGCGGTGAGCGGGTCATCGCCACCGCCGAGGGCAACGGTCCGGTCAACGCCCTGGACGAGGCGCTGCGGGTGGCGCTGACCCGGCACTACCCGGCCCTGCGTACGTTCGAGCTGGCCGACTACAAGGTGCGGATCCTCGAGGGCAGCCACGGCACCGGGGCGATCACCCGGGTCCTGGTCGAGACGACCGGTGACCGGGGCCGGGACTGGACCACGGTCGGCGTACACAACAACGTGGTGGAGGCGAGCTGGCACGCCCTGGTCGACGCCCTCACGTACGGCGTCTCCCGCGAGCCCGCCGAAGTGTAAGGAGTGACTCCTTCCCGCCGGCCCGCTGGCGGGAAGGAGCCTTCCGTTGCTCAGGCGGCGGGGAGGGAGAGTTCGGCGAGGACGGGGCGGTGGTCGCTGCCGGTGAGCCGGTGCACCCGCACCTCTTCCACGGCGATCCGGCGGTCGGCGAGCACGTGGTCGATGGCGATCGGGGGAAGCGGGTCACCGTCGTACGGGCCCCAGGTGCCGGTGAGCCCACTGCCGGTGGCGTCGGCGGCATCGACGTAACCGGTGTCCAGCAGTTGACGCAGCGGCGCGTGGTCGAGGGTGGCGTTGAAGTCCCCGGCCAGCACCCGTAACGGGCCGTCCGGGGTGGCCGGCGGTTCGGCTTCCAGGTCCAGCCGCCAGGACGGGAGCGCCTCCAGCGCGTACGGGGCCATCGGGTGCACCGACTCGACCAGCACCGGCGGCGCCCCCGGCACCAGCACCGTTCCGTACGCCTGGTGGAAGCCGCCGGGGTTCTGTCGTACGCCGCCGTCGCGCAGCGGGAACCGGGCGTAGAGCGCGGAACCGGCCGCCCCGGTCTCCGCGCCGAGTTGCCGGTGCGGCAACACTTCGGCGAGGCCGAGCCGGTCGAGTTCGGTCGCCGCCTCGGCCGTGAACTCCTGGAGGGCGAGCACGTCCACCCGTTCGTCGCGGACGAGGTTGATCAGCGCCGCCGCGTCGGCGCCGCCGAAGAGCAGGTTGGCGGTCATCACCCGCAGCGCCGGCCCGGTGGTGTCGGGCTGGCTGTCGGGCAGCGCCCTCGGCACCACCACGGCGGCCAGCGCGAGCGTGACCAGGGCGGCGACGGCCGCGGCGGCAAACCGCCGCAGCGCCAGGGCCAGCCCCAACGGGACCAGGGTCCAGAGCACGACGTACGGGGTGAAGGCCACCCCCTGCGCCAGCATCCCCCGTTCCAGCCCGCCGAGCCGCATCACCGCCCACCCCAGACCTGGCACGACCAGCATCCAGCAGGCGATCGTGACGACCCGCCGCCGGTTGTCGTGCACGGGTGGTGCCGGTGGCCGTTCGTCCGTGCCGGCTGCCGGTGCCGGTTCGGTGCTCGTGTTCGGGGTGGTCATGCCGATCAACGTAGTGGGCGGATGTGGCGGTTTCGTGTCGCTCCCGGTCTGGTTCGGTAGTAAGGGGCGCCCTGCACCGTTCCGTGGCCGGTTGGACAATGACCGGTCCTTACATGTTTGCCCGTGCCCTGACGGGGAAGCTTGCACCGTGACGGACATGTCGGACACCTTGGCCAGTGGGCCCAGGCCGGTCGAGACAACGTCGACCGGCCCCGAACTTGAACAGACCCTGTTTGAGGTCAAACGGGTCATCGTCGGCCAGGACCGCCTGGTCGAGCGGCTTCTGACCGCGCTCCTGGCGGACGGGCACTGCCTGCTGGAGGGCGTACCCGGGGTGGCGAAGACGCTCGCCGCGCAGACCCTGGCGAACGTCGTCGGCGGGAGCTTCTCCCGGATCCAGTTCACCCCGGACCTGGTCCCGTCGGACATCGTCGGTACGCGGATCTACCGGGCGTCGAAGGAGACCTTCGACGTGGAACTCGGCCCGATCATGGCGAACCTGGTGCTCGCCGACGAGATCAACCGGGCCCCGGCGAAGGTGCAGTCGGCGCTGCTGGAGGCGATGGCCGAGCGCCAGGTCTCGATCGGCGGCACCAGCTATCCGGTCCCGAACCCGTTCCTGGTCCTCGCCACCCAGAACCCGATCGAGTCCGAGGGCGTCTACCAGCTCCCGGAGGCGCAGCGGGACCGGTTCCTGATGAAGGTGACCGTCGACTACCCGAGTGACGTGGACGAACTCGCCATCCTCTACCGGATGAGCACCGACCGCCCCCGGGTACGCCGGGTGCTGGACCCGCACCGGCTGCGTACGTTGCAGCACCGGGCCTCCCAGGTCTTCGTCCACCACGCCCTCGCCGAGTACGTCGTCCGGCTGATCCTCGCCACCCGCAACCCGGCCCGGTTCGGGTTGCAGGACGTGGCGCCACTGCTGGCGTACGGCGCGAGCCCGCGCGCCACCCTCGGCCTGGTGGCCGCCGCACGGGCCCAGGCCATGCTCCGTGGCCGCGACTACGTGCTCCCCGAGGACATCCGGGAACTGGCGGTGGACGTCATCTCGCACCGGTTGGTCCTCTCCTTCGACGCGGTCGCCGACGGGATCCCGGCCGAGGCGGTGGTCCGCCGCCTGATCGAGGCGGTACCCCCGCCCCGGATCGCCCCCGCCCGCCGCGACGACAACCGCGCCCCCGGCCTGGCCGCCGCATGACCGGCTCTGACCGGGAACACGGCGGCGGCGCGTCGTTGGGGGAGCTTGCGCCGCAGGGGCGGCTGCGCCGGTTGGAGCTGGCCATCAACCGGCGGCTCGACGGGCTGCTGCACGGCCAGTACCTCAGCCTGCTGCCCGGACCGGGTTCCGAGTGCTCCGGCAGCCGGGAGTACCGGCCCGGCGAGGACGAGGTACGCCGGATGGACTGGGCGGTCACCGCCCGGACCACGCTGCCGCACGTACGCGAGGTGGACGCGGACCGGGAACTGACCACCTGGCTGCTGGTCGACTCGACCCCGAGCATGGACTTCGGCACCGCCGAGGTGGAGAAGCGGGAACTGGCCGTGGCGGCGGTGGCGGCGATCGGTTACCTGACCGCAGGATCCGGCAACCGGCTCGGCGCGCACGTACTCGGTCCGGAGGGCGTCCGCCGCTTTCCGGCCCGTACCGGTCGTGACCACCTGATGAGCCTGCTGCGTACGCTGCTCGTCGCCCCGCGCGGGGGCGACGGCGTACGTCCGCCTGCCCTCGCCGAGGCGATCGCCGCGCTGAACTCGTCCACCCCCCGGCGTGGACTGGCCGTGGTCGTCTCCGACTTCCTCGACGGGTTGCCGGACGCCGACGTCGGCGAACCGACCTGGGAACGACCGCTGCGCCGGCTGGCCGCCCGGCACCAGGTGCTCGCGGTCGAGGTGGTCGACCCCCGCGAGCTGGAACTGCCCGACGTCGGGGTGATCACGTTCGTGGACCCGGAGGGCGGGCAGCGCCGCGAGGTGTCGACCGGCGACCGGCGGGTACGGCAGCGGTTCGCCGAGGCCGCGCAGGCGCAGCGGGAACTGGTCGCCGGGGCGGTACGCCGATCCGGCGCCGAGCACCTCGCGTTGCGTACGGATCGGGACTGGATCGCCGACATCGCCCGGCACGTGCAGTCGAGGCGACGGTTGGCCAGAGCTGCCCGTCCACCGGCCCGTCCGGCCGGCGCGACGGTGGCGGCGGGACCGGGGGGTGGCTGGTGACCTGGCAGTCTCCGGAGCGGTTGTGGCTGCTCGCGGGCGTACTGGCGGTTGCCGTCGGGTACGTCCTGATGCAGCGTCGACGCAGCCAGTACGCGGTCCGCTTCACCAACCTGCGCCTGCTCGACCGGGTGGCGCCGAAACGTCCGGCCTGGCGCCGGCACGTACCGGCGAGCCTGTTCCTGGCGATGCTGGCGTTGCTGGTGGTCGGGTTCGCCCGCCCGGCGGCGGAGGTGCAGGTGCCCCGGGAACGGGCCACCGTCATGGTCGCGGTGGACGTGTCGACCTCGATGCTCGCCACCGACGTGGAACCGGACCGGTTGGCGGCGGCGAAGGTCGCGGCGCAGAAGTTCGTCGACGCGCTGCCGGACGAGTTCAACGTGGGGCTGGTCGCGTTCGCCGGGAGTGCCGCCGTACTGGTGCCGCCGGGCACCGATCGCAGCGCACTGCACCTCGGGATCAAGCGCCTGGCCGAGGGAAGCACCGGGGTCCAGGGGACCGCGATCGGTGAGGCGATCAGCACCTCCCTGGAGGCCGTACGGACGCTGGACTCCCAGGCCGCGCAGGAACCGCCGCCGGCCCGGATCGTGCTGCTCTCCGACGGGGCGAACACCTCCGGTCGGGATCCGATGACGGCGGCGGACGACGCGGTGAAGCTGAAGGTGCCGGTGCACACGATCTCGTTCGGCACCGCCGCCGGCTACATCGACCGGGGTGGGCGACCGATCCGGGTGCCGGTCGACGGTCAGACCCTGCGGACGGTGGCGGAGGAGACCGGCGGCGAGTTCCACGAGGCCGGTACGAGCGCCGAGCTGCGGGCCGTCTACCAGGACATCGGTACGTCGGTCGGCTATCGCACCGAGGAGCAGGACGTGTCGGCCCGGTTCATCGGGGTGGGGCTGCTGCTGGCCCTCGGTGCGGCGGCCGGGTCGATGGTCTGGTTCTCCCGGCTTCCCTGAGCGGGCCGGGCGCGGAACGTGTTCGGGAACTGGCTGGATGGGGATGCGGGAGCGGGACCGACCAGACGAGGAGTGCGCTATGGCACAGCAGAGCGGGCTGGGCGAGCCGCGCGGCCCATGGTTCATCTCACCTGATCTCGACCCGGCGACGGGTGGGCGGGGCCACGGGGACGGCGACGGTTCCGGGTCGGCCGGGCGGCGGTGGCGACGGATCCTGCTGACCGGGCTGGCCGTGATCGCGCTCTCGCTCGCCTCCGGCGGGCTCGCCGGGGGTTATGTCGCCGGGCAGGACGGTGCGGATCCGCAGGCGTCCGCATCACCGACCGCGCTGCCGCCGGACATGGTGGGCGCGGCGGCGCAGGTCGTACCCGGTGTGGTGTCGGTGACCGTGGCCAGTGGCGGCGGGATGGCCACCGGGTCGGGGTTCGCCATCGACGACCAGCAGCATCTGATCACGAACGACCATATAGTGGCCCAGGCCGGGGCGGCTGCCGCGTCGGCCGGTCCGGGGGCGGCCGGCACCGGTTCCAGCGCCGGCAGTGAGCCGACGGTGATGGTCGAGACGCCCGACGGCCGGCAGTTGCCGGCCCGGGTGGTGGGGCGGGACTCGGGCAGCGACATCGCCGTACTCAAGGTTCCGGCGGGCGCCGGCCTGGCCCCGCTGGTCCTGGCCAAACCCGGCGCGACCAGGGTGGGTGAGCCGGTGCTCGCGGTCGGTTCGCCGCTGGGACTTTCCGGTACGGTCACCGCCGGCATCGTGAGCGCGCTGGACCGGCAGGTGAAGCTCGGCAACAACCGGCACCGGGCGGTGCAGACCGACGCCCCGATCAATCCCGGCAACTCGGGTGGGCCACTGGTCAACGCCCGGGGTGAGGTGGTGGGGGTGAACACCGCGATCGCCACCATCGACGGCAAGGGCTCGATCGGCATCGGTTTTGCCATCCCGATCGAGCAGGTCCAGCAGGTGGCCGACACGATCATCGGCAAGGGCGGCTGAAATTGCCGGCGGGAGTAGCGGGGCGGGAGGCTAGCCTCTAGCCATGGCTGACGACATGACGATCGTCCGAGCCGGACGGCCGGCGTCGTGACGTTGCCCATCCGCCCCGGTACGGCGATCCCCGACGCGGAACTGAACTGGCGTTTCTCCCGGTCCAGCGGTCCCGGCGGGCAGGGCGTGAACACGACCGACTCCAGGGTGGAACTCTCCTGGGATCTGGGTCGGTCGACCGCCCTGCCGGAGCATCTCAAGGCGCGGGCGCTGGACCGGTTGGCGAACCGCCTGGTCGACGGGGTGCTGACCATCACGGCCTCGGAGCACCGGTCGCAGCTCATGAACCGGGAGGCGGCCCGGGAGCGGCTGGCCGCCCTGCTGGCCGAGGCCACCGCCCCGCCGGCCCCACCGCGCCGGGCGACCCGGCCCTCGCGGGGAGCGAAGGAACGCCGGATCGCGGACAAGAAGCGACGGGGCCAAACCAAGCGCCTCCGACGCTCCGACGACGACTGACCCCGCTCGGGCGAGACCCGAGTCCGCCGTCACAAAACCTCGCGATGGTCACTTCTTCACGAGATCCACACGACTCCCGACAATCATCACAGGGGTGTCCGCCTCCACTCTCCTCCGCCAAGATCGACCCTCTTGTAGAGAAAGAGTGGCTTCCCTCGCCGGGATAGCCACTCTTTCTCTACAAGAGGCGTGCCCTCCGGCGGGAGGGGCGGGGTTGGGGCGGGGTTTGGTGGTGTAGACACTGCGTGTATACATGCTGTGTATAGTCGCGCAGGGTTCTGGTGGGGACCTGGTTGGGCCGGGGTGCGGCCCTCATCTACCCGATATATCGCGAGAAAGGACCTATCTGGTGACTCCCTGTGTTGCGGGGCACCCGTTCCTCTCGTGGTTGTCGGCGGACCCGGCGACCGCACTCCCGCTCGGGTGGGCCCGATGAGCGGGCAACTGGCCGAGGCGGTGATCGACCTCTCGGCGATCGGGGACAACGTCCGTACCGTCGCCGGGGTGGCCCGGACCGGGCTGATGGCGGTGGTCAAGGCCGACGCCTTCGGGCACGGCGCGGTGCCGGTGGCGCGAGCCGCCGTATGGGCCGGAGCGACCTGGCTGGGCGTGACCTCCAGCACGGAAGCGCTGACCCTGCGCACGGCGGGGATCCGGGCACCGATCCTGAGCTGGCTGCACCGCCCGGATGAGGACTTCACCCACCTGATCACCGCGGGCGTCGACATCGCGGTGTCGACCCTCACCCACCTGCACTCCGTCGTCGGGGCCGCCACCCGACTCGGCGCACCCGCGACGGTGCAGCTCAAGGCCGACATCGGCCTGTCCCGCAACGGTGCCAACGGCGACGACTGGCCCGAACTCGTCACCTGGGCCCGCAAGTACGAGGCCGAGGGCAGCGTGCGCGTACGGGGGGTGTGGTCGCACCTGACCAACGCCGAGGAGCCGGGCAGCCGGAGCGTCACCGGTCAGGTGTCGACGTTCCGGGAGGCGCTGCGGATCGCCCGGGACGCGTGCCTGACCCCCGAGGTGGTCCACCTGGCCAACTCGGCGGCGGCGCTCGGCGTACCGGAGGCGCGGTACGACCTCTGCCGGATCGGACTCGCCCTGTACGGCGTCGACCCGTTCGACCCCATCGGTCCCGGACGGTTCGGACTGCGTCCCGCGATGACCCTGCGAACCAGCGTGGTCAACGTCAAGCGGGTGCCGGCCGGCATCGGTGTCTCGTACGGGCCCGAACACGTCACCGACCGGGCGACCACCCTCGCGCTGATCCCGCTCGGGTACGCCGACGGACTGTCCCGGACCACCGAGGGCCGGGCGTCGGTGTGGCTCGGCGGGCGGCGGTGCCCGATCGTCGGCCGGATCGCCATGGACCAGTGCGTTGTCGACGCCGGTGACCTGCCGGTGGCCCTCGGCGACGAGGTTGTCGTCTTCGGCCCCGGCGGTGCTGCCGTGTCCGGTGCTGCCGCGTCCGGCGCTGCGGCGTCCGGCGCCGCCGGCGCTGGCGGCGGGGCATCGGGTGTTGCGGCGGCGGAGCCGACGGTGGGGGAGTGGGCGCGGTGGGCGGGGACCAATCCGCACGAGGTCATGACCGGGATCGGCGCGCGGGTGGCGCGGGTACATCTTCACTTGGAGCGATGAGTTGACGAACATCCGGCTGGCGGTGCTCTTCGGTGGGCGCAGCGGCGAGCACGACGTTTCCCGCCGCTCGGCGGAGAGCATCCTCGCCCACCTCGACCGCGACGCGTACGACGTGACCGAGGTCCTGATCGAGCGGGACGGCCGGTGGCGCGTCGACGGCCAACCGGCCACCCTCACCACCGCCCTCAAGGCGTTGAGCAGCCAGGACGTCGTGTTCCCGGCACTGCATGGCCCGTACGGGGAGGACGGGACGGTCCAGTCGATGCTGGAATGGCTCGGCGTCGCGTACGTCGGCAACGGTGTCTTCGCCAGCGCCGCCGGGATGGACAAGGAGGTCACCAAGCGCCTCCTCGCCGCCGACGGACTGCGGGTCGCCGACGGGGTGACCCTGCGTCCGGGGGAGGAACTGTCGGCGGCCGACCGGGAACGGCTGGGCCTGCCCGTCTTCGTCAAACCCGCCCGCGCCGGCTCCAGCATCGGGGTGTCCAAGGTGGAACGGTGGGAGCAGTTGCCGGCCGCGCTGGAGCTGGCGCGGGAGAGTGACACGCGGGTCCTGGTCGAGGCGGCGGTACGCGGACGCGAGATCGACGTCGCCGTACTGGAACACCCGGACGGCCGGATCGAGGCCGGTCCACCGCTGGAGATCAGCGTGGCCAGCGCCGCCTTCTTCGACTACGACGCCAAGTACGACGGCGGGGCGGTCTTCCACATCCCGGCCGCGCTCGACCCCGACTCGACCAGGATGCTCCAGGACCGGGCGGTGCGGGCGTTCACCACCCTGGGCTGCCGGGGACTGCTCCGGGTCGACTTCTTCCTCCCGCACACCGGGCAGGAACCGGTGGTCAACGAGGTCAACACGTTCCCCGGTTTCACCGCCGCCTCGCAGTACCCGCAGATCTGGCAGCGGGCCGGGATCACCTTCCCCGCCCTGCTCGACATCCTGGTCGCGGGAGCGCTGAAGGAGTCCCGGCTCGGCGCGGCGGCGGCCTGACCCATGGTCATCTACAGCGCGGAGCACCTGCGCGGGATCCGGGTGGTCGTCACCGGGGGCGGGACCGGAGGGCACACCTATCCGGCGTTGACCACCATCCGTACGCTGCGCGCCCGGCTCGCGGTCGCCGGCACCGAACCGGAACTGCTCTGGGTCGGTGTCGCCCACGGCCTGGAGGCGAAGATCGCCCGGCAGGAGGGCATCCCGTTCCAGGCGATCACCACCGGGAAACTGCGCCGGTCACCGAACCTGCGCGAGCTGGGACGGAACATCGCGGACGCGTTCCGGATCCCGCTCGGCATCCTCCAGGCGATCATGATCGTGGCCCGTACCCGGCCCGCCGTGGTCCTCTCCACCGGCGGGTACGTCTCCGTACCGATCGGGATCGCGGCCTGGGTGACCCGCCGGCCGCTGGTCATGCACGAGCAGATCCTCACCCTCGGGCTGGCGAACCGGATCCTGGCCCGGATCGCGGACCGGGTCCTGCTCAGCCACGAGTCCTCGGTCGACCACCTGCCCGGGCGGGCGAAGGCCCGTGCGGTGGTCACCGGCAACCCGATCCGGCCCGAGATCCTGCGCGGTGACCGGGGTCGGGCGCTGGCCGCGTACCGCCTCGATCCGCACCTGCCGCTGCTGTACGTCACCGGCGGCGCCCAGGGCGCGGTGCAGGTCAACAACCTGATCGCCGAGATCCTGCCGGACCTGCTCGCCGGCTGCCAGGTCCTGCACCAGTGCGGCGAGTTCTCGTTCGACCGGATGCGGCTGATCGCGGACGGCCTGCCGGAGCACCTGCGCGACCGGTACCGGGTGGTCGACTACGTGCACGACGAGATGCCGGACGTGCTCGCCGCCGCCGACATCGTGGTGGCCCGCAGCGGAGCCGGAACGGTTGCCGAACTCACCGCCCTCGGCAAGGCGTGCGTGTTCATCCCGCTGATCCCGACCGGGGGTGACGAGCAGCGGCGTACCGCCCGGCACCTGGCCGACGCGGGCGCGGCCCGGATGCTCGCCGGCCCCGACGCGACCCCCGACCGCCTCCGCGAGGAGATCATGATGCTGCTCGACCATCCCGACCGGCGCCAACACCTGGCCGACACCGCCCGCCGCTACGGGCGCCCCGATGCCGCGGCGGCCGTCGCCACCGCGATCATCGACGCCGCAGGACGGTACGGGTCATGATCCTGCTCTCCGACCGGCGGATCTCCGCCATCCCGCTCGGTGACAACAACGAACCCCTGGTCGACCTGCGTCGGATCGACGGGTTCCGGGTGGACGACCGCCTCGCCGACCCGGCCGGTGCGTACGCCCACCTGCGGGAGGAGACCGCGGCCCGGCTGCTGACCGCCCAGCGGACCCTGCCGTACGGGTTGCGCCTCCTGATCGTGGAGGGCTACCGCCCGTTGACCCTCCAGACGACCTACTTCGAGGACTACAAGGACGAACTCCGCCAGCGGTATCCACGGTGGGAGCCGGCGCGCCTGCACGTCGAGGCCAGCAAGTACGTCTCACCGCCCGAGGTGGCCCCGCACAGCACCGGCGGAACCGTCGACCTGACCCTCTGCACCGCCGACGGCGACGAGGTCGACATGGGTACGGCCGTCAACGACAGCCCGGTGGCCAGCGCCAACGCCTGCTTCACCGGCTCGCCCGACATCTCACCCGAGGCCAGGGCCAACCGCGACATCCTCGGTACGGCACTGTCCGCCGCCGGCATGGTCAACTACCCGACCGAGTGGTGGCACTGGTCGTTCGGCGACCGCTACTGGGCCTTGAACACGCGGGCCGACAGCACCCGGTACGGCCCGGTCGACCTGACGTGAGGCGGCTGTACGAGGTCGACCTCCTGCGGATCATCGCAGCGCTCGCGGTCGTGGTCTTCCACTACACCTTCTCCGCCTGGATGCAGGGCCTCAGCCCGGTCACCTTCCCGGTGCTCGGCGAGGTGACCCGGTACGGCTACCTCGGTGTCGACCTGTTCTTCGTGATCAGCGGGTTCGTGGTCCTGTCGAGCGCCTGGAACCGTACCCCTCGGGAGTTTGTCGTCTCCCGGATCGTCCGGCTCTATCCGGCGTTCTGGGTCGCGGTCACCCTCACCGCCGTGGTGAGCGTCGTCTCCGGCAGGTTCCCGGTCGGCCCGGTGCAGTACCTGGCGAACCTGAGCATGCTCAATCCGGCGGTCAACGTCGGCAACATCGACGTCGTCTACTGGACCCTCTGGGCGGAACTGCGGTTCTACCTGATCGTCTTCGTCCTGGCCCTGGTCGGACTGACCCGCCGCCGGGTCCTGGCCGCGCTCTGGGGGTGGCTGGCCCTGACCGGGTTGCACGAACTCGGACTGCTGCCGTCCGCCGCCGACCTGCTGCTCCAGACCACGTTCTCGCACTACTTCATCGCCGGGATGGCGCTGAGCCTCCTGCTCCGCTTCGGCCCGAGCTGGGAGCTGGTGGCGATCCTGGTGCTGTCGTACGCGAACGCGGTCTACCGGGGGCTGGGGTTCGCGGCCGACGTGGCCGAGCGCTACCGGACCGGGTTCCATTCGGCGGTCATCATCGGCGTGATCTGGCTGATCTTCATGGCGATGACGCTGATCGCCCTGGAGGCCACCGCCGGGATCGGCCGCCCGTGGTTCCTGGTGGCCGGATCACTGACCTACCCGCTCTACCTCGTCCACGCCCACATCGGCTTTGTCCTCCTGGCCTGGCTCGGCCCGTGGGTGACGCCGTATCCGGGGCTGAAATGGGTGCTGCTCGCCGCCCTGATCGCCGGCATGGGCGCCCTCGCGTACGCCATCCACGTGGTGGTCGAACGCCCGTTCGCACCCCGGTTGAAGCGCGCACTGAACCGTCTCGCGCGGGTGCCGGTGCGGGCCCGTCAGGTCGGTTCGCATCCGGTGTGAACGGAGCCGCCCCGAACGGTCACGTCCGGCCCGTCACGGGGCGGAGCCGGACGTGACCGATCGGGGGCCGTGCGATTTGCGAGCCCGGCAGCCTGTCAGCCCGGCAGGAACAGGCAGAACGGGTGACCGGCCGGGTCGAGATAGACCCGTACGTCGTCCTGGGGTTGGAAGTCCGCGAGCGTCGCACCGGCCGCGAGCGCGTGCGCCCCGGCGACCTCCAGGTCGTCCACCTCGATGTCCAGGTGCAGCATCATCTGCTGGTCGTCCGGGCCGGCGGGCCAGGTCGGCCGAACGTACGCCGACTCGGTCTGGAACGACAGCCCGGCACCGCCCACCGGAGGGGACAGCTTGACCCAGTCCGGTTCGTCTTGCTCCACGTTCCAGCCGAGCAGCCGCCGGTAGAACGCCGCGAGCTCCTGGGCGTCGGGCGAGTCGAGCACGATGCCGGAGACGATCATGCGAGGTGGCGGGGCCATGGTGTCCCTCCCGGATCCTTGGGGATGTTCCCGGCATTGTTCCCCACTCACCGCCCACCCCATGCCCCGCCGAGCCGCCGGATCGAATCGAGCTGTCAGATTGAGCGGGGCCGTCAGATCGAGCGGAGCCGGCGGCGCGGCGGCGGGTCCGATATCCAGCCGAGGAATCGAGCCTCGATCTGCGCCGGAGGCAGGTCGGCCAGCTCGACCGCCGCCCGTTCCCGGAAATGCCGCATGAATGTTGTCAGCTTCTCCGCGTCGCCGCGATAGAGGGACCGAAGTCGACCGCGAAACACCGGACACGGCCACAGCTCGCCGCAGTCACCGCAAATCCAAGTCGGATCGGGGCGGTGCGGGGCGAGCAAATCATCGTTGTCCACGCTGGCCGCACCTTTTCTCGAAGGTTTGTCAGATCAGGTAGATCTCGCGCGGTACGCCATCCTCCCGCACGATCGTGAAATGCCCCTCGGGCGCCAGGTCATGCAGCAGTGCGGCGATTTTCACTGCATGGTTGAGCGCGTCGGTGCGATTGCCGTCGAGTTGGGCGAGCCGGTCCAGTGCCGTGTTCGCCGACGGGGTGAGGTTGAAGGTCACCTTCACCAGTCGGGGACGTTCCGGTTCGGTCATCGGCGCGGCACCGGCGGCCAGGCGATGAAACGGTTGTAGAGGTTCTCGCGGGGCGCGTTCGGTGCGTACTCGGCGAGGTCATTCAGGGCGTGGACGTACTGGGCGGAGAGGTAGAGGCAGAGCGCGACCCGGTTACGGTGGAACTCCGCCAGCAGCGCCAGTCGGGCCGGACCGCACGGCCAGTCGGCTGCGCAGACCCGGCACCGCCACGTCGGCCGCATCGGCAGGTGCGGTCGCCTTCGGGTACGCGTACGCGCGGTCACGCCGACCGGTGAGGATCACGGCGTACGCGTCCGGAGACGCCGACCGCGAACAGTTCGAGCGGGGCGATCGGCGGGTCGTCGTACCCCGGTCCCCGGTTTGTCGAACGTCTTCTCGGTACGCGGGCCGGCGGCAGGTCCGGCGTCATCTCGCGCGGTGGAACTTCCATTGTGGGTTTGTCGTGTCGACCGATTGTTTCGTCGTTTTCGCCGGACATGAATCGTCTCCGTTCCGATCGTTGGAAGGGGCCGCCCCGGGGAGGTTGGGCGGGGAAGCCGGGGCGGCCCCGCAGTCCCGCCCGTCCGGGTCCACTTGCCGATGGGTCCGAGCGGTTCCGCTAGTGACACTCTGCTGTGGACTTCACTATGTTGGGGAGGCTCAATGCATCGACCGGCAGCGAGTAAGGCCTCATGATCCGTTGGTAGCAAGTTTGTCCGGAGGTTGTCCGTGCAAAGATCACCAATGCTCGACCACTTTGGCGAAGAGCTGAAACTGATCCGCATCGCCGCTGAAATGTCCCAGCAGGAACTCGCCGAGGCGATCAGCTATTCGACCGCCCTCGTCGGCAAAATCGAAAACGGCGACCGCCGCCCCAGCGCCGACTTCGCCCGTCGCTGCGACTCGGTGTTCAACACCAGTGGCCTGTTCGTCCGCATCCAACGCCTGATCAGCCGAGACGGGATGGTCGCATGGTTCCGCGAGTGGGCCGGCATTGAGGCGGAAGCCGTAGCCCTTCGAAGCTTCCAATCGATGTTCGTGCCTGGACTCCTTCAGACCGAGGCATACGCGCGGGCTCTGCTCTCTGCCTCGGGGCTGCGCTCCGACGAGGAGATCGCCCAGCAGGTAGCTGCACGGTTGGAGCGGCAGGAAATCCTCACCCGCGACAATCCGCCGTTTCTCACCGTCGTATTGGACGAGTTCGTCCTGCGCCGGACGGTCGGCGGGCCGGCTGTGATGCGCGAACAGCTCCTGCACCTGGTCAAGGTCGGGGGATCGTTCCCGCGGGTGCGAATCCACATCGTGCCCTTGTCGGCCGGCGCGTACGCTGGCCTGGATGGCCCCTTCGTGATCGCCACCCCGCCCGTGGGAGAGGACGTCGTCTATGTGGAAGGTCAGCTTCCGGGACAGACGTCCGACCGTGCGGAGGACGTGCAGCGCGCCGTCCAGGTGTGGGAGTCCATTCGGGGCGAGGCACTACCTCACCAACAGTCCCTCGAGTTGATAACGGAAGTGGCGGAGACATGGACCTGACGGGCGCCCGGTGGCGTAAGAGCAGCCGCAGCAACACCCAGGGTGGCGACTGCGTCGAGGTGGCGGACAACCTGCCGGGGCGGGTGTTCGTGCGGGATACCAAGGACCGTGAGGGTGGGACGTTGGCGTTCGGTCCTGCCGCGTGGCGGGCGTTCGTGGCCGACGTGGCCGCCCGCCACCCGTAACCCGCTTCGCAATCCACTGCGCACCGCATCCCCGGTAAGCCCCTTGCCTAGACTTGGAGTGGCAGAGACATGGACCTGAGCGGCGCCGAGTGGCGCAAGAGCAGCCGTAGCAACACCAATGGCGGCGCGTGCGTCGAAGTCGCGGGGAACCTGCCGGGGCGGGTGTTGGTGCGGGATACCAAGGACCGTGAGGGTGGGACGTTGGCGTTCGGTCCTGCCGCTTGGCGAGTGTTCGTTGCCGACGTGGCGGCCCGCCGCCCGTAGCCCGTTTCGGGACAGTGCGAGGACGCCCCTCGTCCGGAGACGAGCAGTGAGGCGGGCGATGGTTTCGCCCGCCTCAGCGCTGCGTTGTTGTCCCCGGTCGATGCGGTTGCACGGTTCTACGCATCCGGGTCCCAGTCGATGAGCAGGTCGAAGATCCGTCGGTCGCCGTCGACCTTCAGGGAGTCCACCGGAACACGGCCGTAGAAGACCAGGACCAGCTCACTGGCCGTACCCCAGAAGGAGGCGTCGGCAGCGTCCGGTCCCTCGCCGGCAGCGGTGGCGGTCATCGTGCCGGGCGTGGGGAGACGGGCGACCCGTGCGCCGTCGGCGGAAAGCGAAACGCGCCAGGAACGGCCCTCGGTGGCGTGGTAGTCGACGGCAGCGGGCTCGTGCGGCCAGGGGGCCGTCGTCGCGCAGCAGGTGAACAGGAAATCCTCGACGCCGTCGAGTGCCACCTCTTCCGGCAGCGGCTGTACGGCGCCAAGGGTGAGCTGAGCGTCGTAGGTGTGCACCGCGACCTCCTGGAGCTGGTGCCGGGCGACGGCACCGGAGGTCTGTAGCGACATCGACCTGCCCCACCACGTCCAGCACCCGAGGTCCGGGCCGGACTCCCGCAGCGCGTCCAGCAGTTGCTCCGTGGACTCGGCCGACCAGGCCAACAGGGCCTCGCGCTCACTGGGTCCAGTCAGGGGGCCCTTCGCGGCGGTCTCGGGCGGGGGAGCGTCGGCAGGCCCCGCGCCGACGATGGCGGCCCAGCGGCGGCGTCCCTTGCCCAGATGCTGCACCAGATCCAGCAGCGTCCACTCGGGGCAGGTCGATACCTGCACCTCCAGGCTGGGCGCGGAGGCGATCGCGGCCCGGAACGCGCTCGACCGTTCGTCGATCAGCCGTACCAGGTCGGGAAAATCCGGAGTCTCTGCCACGCTGCCTGTCTACCACCACGCACTGGCAAACCAGGCAGGGCTTTTCACCGCCGACGCGGCGGGCAGTTGACGTACGGGGGCGGGCGGCTGGTGTCGTACCGGCGGGTTAGCGTTCCGAGGTGACGCCACCGCAGGTTCGTACCTCGGACGAGAAGACGACTCTCGTCACCAGCCTCGCCCGCCATCGTGCCGTGATCCTCTGGAAGGTCCAGGATCTCGACGACGAGCGGCTGCGTCGGCCCATGGTCCCGTCCGGCACCAGCCTGCTCGGCCTGGTCAAGCACCTGGCCGGAGTCGAGTACGGGTGGTTCTGCGAGACGTTCGGCCGGCCGGTCGAGCCGATGCCGTTCGACCTCGACCAGGACCCGGAATCCGACATGAGGGCCGATCCGGGGGAAACGACGGCGGACATCGTCGCCTTCTACCAGCGGGCCTGCGCGGCGGCCGACGAGGCGATCTCCGAGATCGACCTCGAAGCGCACGGCACCTCGTGGCGCGGCGACACGGTCTCCATGCGCTGGGTGCTGGTGCACATGATCGAGGAGACCGCTCGGCACGCCGGTCACATGGACATCATGCGAGAACTCCTCGACGGCGCAACGGGCGACCACGCTCAGTAACACAACACCGCCGCACGTCCCGGCCAGGCGTATAACGCGTCAGGTTCGTACATCGTTTTTGATGTACGCACATCAAAGACGATGTACGAGTTGAAAGCGTTGCTTAGTTTTCCGGAGCGCGATGGTTCGGGGCGCGATGGTTCGGGGCGCGATGGTTCGGAGCTGAGGGCGGCTCGCGGGCGGACCGGGCGGATCATCGGTGGTAGCGCCAGACGCGCAGGACGTTGGGCTCGTCCTGGCAGACGATGACGTCCGCTTCGAGCTGGCAGTGCGCCGCCCCGTAGGGCACTATCCCGAGCAGGTGCACCTCGGTCGCGCCCGGTTCGAGCAGACCGAACCAGGTCGCCGCGCCCGACTTGCTCGGGGCCGTGAGCAGTGCCGGTCTGCCCGGCGGTGCGGTGGTTATCTGCTCCCACCCGGTCAGGTCGGCCAGCGTCCGGCCGGTGGCCGGGTCGACGCTACGAGCCAGCCCGCCGTCACCGGGCCCCAACTCGACCACATGGCTCCCGTTCATCACCCGGACCGTGTTGGGATCGGTCTTCGGACCGGTCTGCTTTCCGGTGCCCGGGTCGAGCACCGTCCAGCCCGAGCCGTTCCCCACGCAGGGCTGGTCGCCGCAGTTGTTGACGGCTACCTCCGGACTTCCCAGTGTTCGGTGCCACCGTTCGGTGAACGTGTCGACCGCGTACGCGGTCAGCACCCCGTCGGCCCGTTGCACCAGCAGCAGGTCCCCGGCGACCACCACCGCGGGCGGCTCCACCGTGACAGCCGGGAGGCTCTGCCTGGCCTTGCCGGTCCGGGCGTCCCACTGCTCGACCCGGCCGTCCTCGGTCGTGACCACCACCGCGGCACTCTCGGCCGGCGAGGCGTTCGACCAGCTGGTGGCCATCGCGTCCGCCACCGGCACCGAAGTCCAGAGCGCCTGCCCGGTGCCCAGGTCGTACGCCCGCACCACCACCCCCATCGGCGCGACCAGGTAGGCATCGCCGGGTGAGATCTTCTCGATGGTCAGCCCCGTACGGCCGTCGGTCATCGTCCGCAACTCACCCGGCACCGACCAGCGGACCTCGCCGGTACTGGCGTCCACGGCGGTGGTGTGCGTGGCCTCGCCTTGCAGCACCCGGATCAGCAGCACGTCCCCGACCTGCCGGCCGAGCCCACCGGCGGCGGTGCTGTCCCGGTCGTACTCGGTGGTCCAGAGCAACCGCCCCTGACGCGGCTCGTACGCGGCGACCGACTCCCCGGCCTGTCCGGGCTGGTCCACCCCGACGAACAACCGGTCGGGAGTGAGGACGAAGCCCCGGTTCGGCGCCACGATCAGGGTGGTGATCTCGGTCAGTGACGCTGGTCCGGGCGCCGCCGAGCCACCGAGCGCCAGCAGCAGCGCCGCCCCGACCGCCAGCGCCCCGAAGCGCAGCCGGCGCAACGACACCGGCGAACCGGGTATGGCACCGGCCGCCGGTTCGTCGCCCGACAGGTCGAGATCGATCAGTACGGGCATGTCGGCATCCGTCCGCGCTCCGCTGCTCGTACTGCTGCTCGTAGTCACTCGTCCTCCGCCTGGACCGGGGTCCGGTAGCGCCAGATCCGCAGCGTGTTGTCGGTGGTGGTGCAGGCGATCACCTCCGCGGTGAGCTGGCAGTCGGAGACCCCGACCGGGACCATCCCGAGCGCGACCGGCGCCACCCAACCCGGTCGGAGCACTCCCAGCCAGGTCGGCCCGCTGAACGTCTCCGGGTTGACGAAGAGGACCCTTCCGCTGGCCATGACGTCGGCGCGTTT
Source organism: Micromonospora sp. NPDC004704 (assembly GCF_053601675.1). Classification (NCBI taxonomy): domain Bacteria; kingdom Bacillati; phylum Actinomycetota; class Actinomycetes; order Micromonosporales; family Micromonosporaceae; genus Micromonospora; species Micromonospora sp. NPDC004704. Next base: position 112,826 of record NZ_JBSGCD010000008.1, read on the forward strand.
CCAGTTCATCAGGTGGAGCCGGGGCGCGCCGGTCAGCGGGTCGACGGTACGCAGCGGTCGCATCGTGCCCTGGGGGACGAACTCGATCAGGTGTCCGCCCGCTTCGGCGATCGCGTGTTCCCGGGGAATCGGCCAGAGCCGTTTGCCGTCGGCCCGGTCGATCGTCCACGCGCCCTGCGGACCGGACTCGCAGATCAGTTCATCCGAGCTGCAGAAGCCCAGGAAAGTGTCGTCACGTACCGGCCGGCTCCACACCTGCCGGTAGGTCTGCGTGGAGTACGCCGTGACCTCCAGGGAGTTGTGCCGTACCAGCACCAGATCCCCGCCGAGTTGCAGGGCGCCGGGGTTGACGGCGGGGAAGCGGTGGCGCACCGCGCCCGTACGCGGATCCCGCAGTTCGGCGGCACCGTCGGCGGTACGCACCGCCAGGTCATAGTCCCGGTCCGGCATCCGGCTCAGAGTGCCGTCGCTGAACAGGACCCTGACGTCGATGACCGCGCTGCTCAACAGCTCGGAACGCCACCGCACCTGGCCGGTGCCCAGGTCGATGCCGGTGACGACCCTCCCCAGCGGTGGCCCGCCGTAGAACGTTCCCCACGGCGACGCGTAGGAGGAGCTTCTCCCCTCCGGTGAGTCGGCAAGAGCGGGATCGTCGGGGAAGACCATGTCGATGGCGAGCGCCGTCCCGTCGTCGCCGAGCGACTGCACGTCGTTCGGCAGTGACCACCGTTCCCGACCGGTACGGTCGTCGACCGCCACCGTACGCATGCCGGTCCGGTCCGGCCGGGGTCCGGTGAGCAGCAGCAGCCCGGCCCGGTGCTGAAGTTCCAGTTTGGTGCCCGGCCACACCGGTAGGTCGTACGTCCACACCCGACGCCCCCGGTCCAGCTCGTACGCCGAGACCCGCCAGATCAGGTCGCCCTGCTCCGGGGCGGCGATGAAGAGCCGGTCCTCGGTGAGCAGCATGCCCCGGTCGGGGAAGGCGGCCTGTTGGCGGGCGGGCGGGTGCGGGAAGCTGGCGATCTCGCTCAGGATCGGCTCCGGCGGCAGCCCGGACCCACCGGTGGTGAGCAGCAGCGCCGCCGCGAGTCCGAGCGCCACCGGTCGCAGCCGGCGCCAGGTGAACGGTCGGCGGGGTTCGACGTCGACCGGGTCGTCCCGGACGGCACCGAGGTCGATCATCAGTTCCGGTGGGTCCCCGGCACGTTCGCCGGTGCGTTCCGTGCCGACCATCGCCGTCCCCCGTTTGCCGGTGTCACCCCGAATGGTAGGCGGCGATGAATGTCAGGCGGGGATCGATGTCACGTGGGGGACGGACGTCAGGTGGGGATGGCGGCGAGCAGGCGGGCGCGCAGTGGCGCGGCGCGTTCGGCGAAGGCGCGCTGGGCGGCGGCGTACTCGGCCCGTCCCTCGGCGGTCTCCACCCGGACCGGCGGATGACCGAGAGCCTCGAGGTCGTACGGGCTGGCCCGCATGTCCAACGTCCGGATCTCCCGGGCCAGCTCGAAGGCGTCGGCCACCAACTCGCTCGGCACCAGCGGCGACAGCTTGTAGGCCCACTTGTAAAGATCCATGTTGCCGTGCAGGCAACCGGGCTGCTCCAGGTCGTGCTGGGTCTCCCGGGTCGGATTGAGCAGGTTCAACGGCCGGGCCGGTGCGGTGAAGAACCGGTACGCGTCGAAGTGGCTGCACCGCACGCCGGTCCGCTCGACGGTCTGCGCGGTCTGCTCCGGTGACAGTCGCAGCGGCCACGAGTTGTGCCGTACCTCCTGCTGGGTCTGCCGGTAGACCATCGCCCACTCGTGCATCCCGAAGCAGCCGAACTGGGCGGGACGGTCGGCGGTCCGGCTCAGCAACGTACGGATCCAGTCGATCGAGTCGCCGCGCCGTGCGCGTACCGCATCGGTGTCGAGGGTGAGCCCGGCGGACGTCGACCGGTAGTCGCGGCCGAAGTCGTCCGGGTCAGCGTCGGCCAGCACCACCCCGGCGCCCGGATGCCAGCGTCGCAGTTGCGCCGGCCGGTGCGAGTAGTAGGTGAACAGGAAGTCCTCGACCGGGTGCCGCTCGCCGGCCTGCCGCCGTCGCAGGTGCGGCGCCAGCCAGTCGTCCGCCCGGCGTTCGTGGGCCGCCCGCCGGGCCTGCCACGTCGTCGCGTCGAGCACGACGGTACGGGCGGCAGCAATGGTCACCGGCCCAGCGTACGCACTGGCCAGCCGTCCGCCCCAGCCAGCGGCGGCAGCGTGGGCAGTGGTGGCCCGCCGGCCGCCCCCAGCCACCGGCGGGGCTACCGGGCGGTGAACCGTTCGACGTACCGCCGCTGCCACGGTGTCTCGACGGCGTGGCGGTCGTAGTGCTCCCGGACGTAGGCCACCGCCCGGTCGGCCGGCACCCCGTCGATCACCGCGATACAGGCGAGCGCGGTCCCGGTACGCCCCCGCCCGCCACCGCAGGCGACCTCCACCCGCTCGGTGGCGGCCCGTTCCCAGATGTCGGCGAACACGCTCCTGGCCCGCTCACGGTCGGCGGGCAGGCGGAAGTCCGGCCAGCGGAGCCACTGCGCCGGCCAGGTTGTCGGCGGTGGCGGGCGGCCGAGCAGGTAGACCCCGGACGTCGGCTCCGGACCGGGCGGGAGCGGGTGCCGCAGGCCCCGTCCCCGGACCAGGCGCCCGGACGGCAGCCTCAGTACGCCCGGTCCCGTCGGTTGCCAAAGCTCCGTCACCCGGCCAGCGTAGGCGGGCGGCCCGGTCCGGATGAGCCCGACTTGCGGGCGGGCGGCTTGGTCGGACGGGCGGCTTGGTGGGCGGTCTTGATCCACGCGCGCTGAGCTGTTGCCGGGTGCCCCTGTAGAACAGATCAGAGCGCAATGATCATGAGCGGGGGCGGGCGTGGGTCAGGTCACGGCGACGCTGACGCCGGCGGAGAAGACCGCGCCGCGCAGTTCGACCCGGGTCGGCGGGTTCGGCCCGTCCATGGTGAACACGATCGGGAAGAGCATCCGTTCGCTCGGTGGCACCGGCTCGGCGAAGATGTCCCGCCCGCCGTTGACCGCCCTGGTGGCGCCGAGGTCCGTGGTCACCCAGTTGCCCGTCGCCGCGTACGCCCGCTGCGATTCGCCGTACCAGAGTTGGGGTTGTTTGCTGACGTTGCGGGCGCTGATGGTGGCCAGGCACCGGTGTCCGGACGGTCGGGGTCCGGCCGGTTGCTGGACCGAGTCCCCGCAGTTCACCCGGTAGATGGTGAACTCGAAGGTGGCGTCGCGCATGGTCGCGCCGATCGTGCCCGTACTGGTCCGGCCCACCCAGGCGCCGCTGGTCGGTTGTTTGCCCGTGTCGATCGCGCTCACCTTCGAGGTCGCCGCCCAGGTCGCCGCCGTCACCACCAGCCCGACGATCACCACCGCGATCCCGATCACCCCCCAGACCGGCGGCCCCGTACGCCGTTTGCTCCGAGCCGGTACGGCCGGCCGGGGCGGTGCGGTCGGCGACCCACCGGAGAGGAACGTGTTCGGGATGCCGTCGGGCATGCTCGGAATCGTGGCCGAGAGCTGCCGCACCTGATCCTGCTGCCGGCTCGGTCCTGACCGGCTCGGGCTGGCCTGGGTGGGGCCGGCCTGGGTGGGGCCGGGCTGGCTCGGGCCGGGCTGGGACGAGGATGGGGACGGTGTGTCGGCGGTGGCCGGTGGCAGGTCTACCGAGGCCCAACCGGTCGCCGGTCGTTCCTCGGGCGGGATGTTCCCGCCCCACGTCGGCCTCGGCGAAGGCCACGACTCGGCGCCGTCACCCGGCCGGATCCGGGCCACACCCCGGGCAAGCCCCCGGGCGAGTCCGGGCGGCGGGCGGTCCAACGTCGCCGGCCGGTCAAGGAACGGCGGCTCGCCCACACCCGCCGGTGCGCCCACGCCCGCCGGTGCTCCGCGGCCGGGTGGCATTCCGCCCGCGGCCGGTGGCCCGACCCCGCTGGATGGCCCGCTGCCGGGCGCCCCGCCGCCGGTCGGTGGCCCACCGAAGCCCCGTGAGACCCCGCCGCCCGACCCGCCGCCGGGCCCTCCGTCGCGGCCACGGTTGGCCCGCTGGCGGATCCGGCGGCGCCACCACCAGAGTCCCGCCACCAGGAGCAGCAGGAGCACCACCGCCGCGCCGAACAGGTACGCGGGGCGCTGCCAGATCGCCGGGTCGGCGTCCTCCGCCTTCTCCGCCTGGGCGGCCTGCCAGGTCGCGCTCGCGCAGTCGAACGGGATGTCGCCGGCTCCGGCGAAGGCGCAGGCGGGTGCGCTCATCGGGACGCCGGGCGGGGTCGGAGCCAGTGCGGTGTTCAGCGTGTGCATGCCGCCGGGCGGGAGTTGCAGTCGCCAGGAGACCTCCGTACCACCGGTCTGTCCGGCGGGCAGGCTGGTCTGGCCGCCGTCGCTGACCACGGTCGGGGTGGTGCCCCGCGGCAACTCCTGGCGGACGGTGGTGTCGATGGTGCTGGTGGTGCCGTTGTGCACCAGGATCTGATAGGTGGGCGCGTGGTGGCCACCGCTCGCCATCACGACCGTGACCGCCGAAGGCGCTGCCCGTGCGGCCCCGCCGGGCAGGATGGTGGAGAGCAGACAGCCCGCGAGGACCGTACTGGCCAGGCGCCGTCGGGTCGATGCAGAAATCACAACGAGACCTCCTTTTCTGACGCTAAGCCGCCGTTCGGTCAATGGTGTTTGGAAGGGGCGAATCGCATCGTCCGGCCGAACGGCTGGAGTATGGTGCCGCGTCGCCGTACCCGTACCGACGGTGGTCACCGGCCGGATTGGCGCTGGTACGGCTAGATTGGCCAGGTGCGTATCGTTCGTTTTGCTCATGCCAAGGGAATGTCGTTCGGCGTCGTGGAGGGTGAGCCGGACGCCGGCCCCGGCGCCCTCACGGTCGCCGAGATCGAGGGTCACCCGTTCGGGGAGATCAAGCTCACCAACGCCCGCTGGGCGCTGGCCGACGTACGGCTCGTCTCGCCGATCCTGCCCAGCAAGGTGGTGGCGGTCGGGCGGAACTACGTCGAGCACGCGGCCGAGCACGGCGCCGAGGTGCCGACCGAGCCGCTGCTCTTCCTGAAGCCCTCCACCTCGGTGATCGGGCCACGGGACGCGATCCGACTGCCGACCCAGTCCAAGCAGGTCGAGCACGAGGCGGAGCTGGCCGTGGTGATCGGTGTGACCGGTGCCCGCCGGGTCGACCGGGCGACCGCCGCGAAGGCGATCTTCGGTTACACCGCCGCGAACGACGTCAGCGCGCGCGACCTGCAACGCGCGGACGGCCAGTGGACGCGGGCGAAGAGCTTCGACTCGTTCTGCCCGATCGGGCCGTGGATCGTGACCGACCTCGACGTCAGTGACCTGGAGATTCGCTGCGAGGTGGGTCGCAACCCCGACCAGATGGAGGTACGTCAGCTCGGCCGTACCAAGGACATGGTCTTCGACGTACCGACCCTGGTGTCCTACATCTCACACGTGATGACGCTGCTGCCCGGCGACGTGATCCTGACCGGCACCCCGGCGGGGGTTAGCCAGCTCACCGACGGGGATACCGTCACGGTGCGGATCGACGGGATCGGCGAGCTGTCGAATCCCGTGGTGGCGCTGGACTGAACGACCCGCCCAGTACGCCGAGCGGCCCGGCCAACGGCCGCTCATCCGCTGGTGGAGGCCGGATCCATAACCCGATTTGGCCTCTCCCAGTCGGTCCGGTAAAGTCTTTTCTCGGTGCCGGAAGGTACCGATGGGGTATGGGGTAATTGGCAGCCCAACTGATTCTGGTTCAGTTAGTCTAGGTTCGAGTCCTGGTACCCCAGCCACCGACGCCAGAGATGGCGCCGGTAGCTGGTCTCTGATAGAGTTCAGCGGTCCTCTTCGGAGGACAAAGTAAGACAGAAAGTCCTGGCCCCGTCGTCTAGCGGCCTAGGACGCCGCCCTCTCAAGGCGGTAGCGCGGGTTCGAATCCCGTCGGGGCTACAGGTTCGGAGCCCGTGTCACGCAAGTGGCGCGGGCTATTTTTATTATGCGATAGCGAGCGCGGTGCCGCCGGCACTTCGCTCGCTTTTTTCGTCGCCCGTTCCGCACCTGCGGCGATCCACCCCGCCCACGCCCGAGCTTCCACCCCGTCGCGCCCGCCGGAGCCGCCCCGCGCGCCCTCAACCTGTCGCCCTACCGCCCGTGCACGCCCGAACACCTGCTCCGCCGAACACCTGCTCCGCCGAACACCTGCTCCGCCGAACACCTGCTCCGACCGGAGATGACCACACTTGTAGAGAAAGAGTGGCTATCCGCGATGGGATAACCACTCTTTCTCTACAAGAGCGCGGATCTGGGGGCGGGGGAGGGGAGAGGGGGAGCGGTGGGTTAGAGGCCGCTGAGGCGTTGGCCGGCGCGGACTACGGCCATGGCGTGGCGGTCACCGGGGCGGCGGCCGAGGCGTTCTATCGGGCCGGAGATGCTGACCGAGGCGATCACCCGGCCGGTCCGGTCGCGGATCGGGGCGGAGACACTGGCCACACCGACCTCCCGCTCGGCGACGCTCTGCGCCCAGCCCCGGCGGCGTACCTCGGCGAGGGTGCGGCCGGTGAACTTGCAGCGGGGCAGGAGCGGCATGACCGCCTCCGGGGGCTCCCAGGCGAGCAGGACCTGGGCGGCCGAGCCGGCGGTCATCGGCAGCACCGCCCCGATCGGTACGGTGTCGCGCAGCCCACTGGCCCGCTCGGCGGCGGCCACGCAGATCCGCTCGTCCGCCCGGCGCAGGTAGAGCTGTGCGCTCTCCCCGGTGGCGTCGCGCAGCGCGGCGAGCAGTGGCTCGGCGGCGGTCAGCAGCACATCCGGTGCGGCGTTGGCCAGCTCACCCAGCCGGGGGCCCGGACGCCACCGCCCCTGGGTGTCGCGTACGAGCATTCGATGGATCTCCAGGGCCTGTGCCAACCGGTGCGCGGTGGCTCTCGGCAGCTTGGTGCGATCGACGAGTTCGGCCAGGCTGGCGCCGTCCACGCAGGCGGCCAGGATGACCACCGCCTTGTCGAGAACGCCGACACCGCTCATACTGTGTCCCACAAGCCGAAACATACCTCCCAGAATTTAGGATGTCCAGATGGTGGGAGTCACGCCAACACCGTCCTCGCCCAGGACCCTGGCCGAGAAGGTCTGGGACGCTCACGTGGTGCGATCCGCCGACGGCGAACCGGACCTGCTCTTCATCGACCTGCACCTGCTGCACGAGGTGACCAGCCCGCAGGCCTTCGACGGGCTGCGGATGGCCGGTCGCCGGGTCCGGCGTACCGACCTCACGCTCGCGACCGAGGACCACAACACCCCGACCGGGTACGCCGACCCCGCGTTCCGGGCCCGTCGCGGTGACCTGCTCACGATCGACGACCCGACCTCGCGTACGCAGATCGAGACGCTGCGCAACAACTGCGCCGAGTTCGGGGTCCGGCTGCACCCGCTCGGCGACGAGAACCAGGGCATCGTGCACGTGATCGGCCCCCAGCTCGGGCTGACCCAGCCGGGACTCACGATCGTCTGCGGCGACTCGCACACCGCCACCCACGGCGCGTTCGGCGCGCTGGCCTTCGGTATCGGCACCAGCGAGGTCGAGCACGTCCTGGCGACCCAGACGCTGCCGCAGATCCGGCCGAAGACGATGGCGGTCACGGTCACCGGTGAACTCGCCCCCGGCGTCACCGCCAAGGACCTGGTGCTGGCCCTGATCACCCAGGTCGGCACCGGCGGCGGGCGCGGCCACATCGTCGAGTACCGGGGCGAGGCGATCCGCAGGCTCTCCATGGAGGGCCGGATGACCATCGCGAACATGTCGATCGAGTGGGGCGCCAAGGCCGGCATGATCGCGCCGGACGAGACCACCTTCGCGTACCTCAAGGGTCGCCCGAACGCGCCGCAGGGCGCCGACTGGGACGCCGCGGAGGCGTACTGGCGCACGTTGCCGACCGACGAGGACGCGACCTTCGACACCGAGGTCTTCCTCGACGCCACCCGGATCACCCCGTTCGTCACCTGGGGCACCAACCCGGGGCAGGGTGCCGCGCTGAGCGCGATCGTGCCGGACCCGGAGGACTTCGTCACCGAGGCCGAGCAGACCGCCGCCCGCAAGGCGCTGGAGTACATGGACCTGCGCCCCGGTACGCCGCTGCGCGAGGTTCCGGTCGACGTGGTCTTCGTCGGCTCCTGTACCAACGGCCGGCTGGAGGACCTCAGGGCCGCGGCCGACGTGCTGCGCGGACACAGCGTCGCCGACGGCGTACGGATGCTCGTCGTACCGGGCTCGGCGGCGGTACGCGAGGCGGCCGAGCAGGAGGGGCTGGACAAGGTCTTCATCGACGCGGGGGCCGAGTGGCGGTTCGCCGGGTGCTCCATGTGCCTGGGCATGAACCCGGACACGCTCAAGCCGGGGCAGCGTTCCGCCTCCACCTCCAACCGCAACTTCGAGGGCCGGCAGGGCCGTGGCGGGCGTACCCATCTGGTCTCCCCGCCGGTCGCCGCCGCCACCGCCGTGATCGGCCGGCTGGCCGCCCCGGCCGACCTGTGAAGGGCTGATACGACATGGAAAAGTTCACCGTGCACAGCGGCACCGCGGTCCCGTTGCGTCGCTCCAATGTGGATACGGATCAGATCATTCCGGCGGTGTATCTCAAGCGGGTCACCAGAACCGGCTTCGCCGACGGCCTCTTCAGTGCGTGGCGAGAGGATCCGGCATTCGTACTCAACGATTCCATTTATTCCGGTGCGTCGATCCTATTGGCCGGGCCGGAGTTCGGCACCGGGTCATCGCGCGAGCACGCCGTGTGGGCACTGCGGGACTGGGGATTCCGCGTAGTGATCTCTCCTCGCTTCGGTGACATCTTCCGCGGCAACTCGCTCAAGGAAGGCCTCTTGCCGGTCGAGCTCGAATTGAAGGCCGTCGAGGAACTGTGGGACCTGGTCGAGGCCGACCCGACCACCCGCATCACCGTCGACCTGACCGCCCGGGAGGTTCGGGCAGGTGACTCCACCTGGTCGTTCCCGCTCGACGACTTCAGCCGCTGGCGGCTCATCGAGGGCTTGGATGACATAGGACTGACCCTCCGCCACGAGACCAACATCACCGAGTACGAGCGCCACCGGCTCCCCTTCCTGCCGGTCGTGGCATAGCCCACACCGCCCTCCCGGGAGCCGTTTTCGCCCCCGCCGGACTTACGGATTCGTTGCTGCCCTACGCCTTCCGGTCAGCTCCGAGCCGCCGGTGGGGGCGAATCCGTTGCGACACAATGGCTTTTTTCCCGCAGATGTTTGTGTCCCGGTGGCACAGGGCATACCGTGCGCGCAGAATGGCTCGCGTTGAGTCCAGTTGCACATACGGGAGGGAAGTCGTGAACAAGGCCGAGCTCATCGAGGCGCTCGCCGCTCGCCTGGGGGACCGGAAGACGGCGACGGCGGCGCTCGACGCGGTCCTCGCCGAGGTTCAGGGGGCGGTCGCCAAGGGGGAGAAAGTGGCGATCACCGGTTTCGGAGTCTTCGAAAAGCGTGTCCGGGGGGCGCGAACAGCGAGGAACCCCCGAACAGGCGAGTCGGTGAAGGTGAAGAAGACATCGGTCCCGGCCTTCCGGCCGGGCGCCGGGTTCAAGGACATGGTGTCCAGCGGCAAGGTGCCGAAGACCGCCGCCGCGGCGAAGAAGACCACGGCGACGGCGGCGGCGACCAAGTCGACGGCCACCAAGGCAACCACGGCCACGAAGGCGGCGGCCACCAAGAAGGCGACCGCCACCAAGAAGGCCGCGGCACCCGCCAAGACCACCGCCACCAAGGCGGCGGCCAAGAAGACCGCACCGGCGACGAAGTCCGCCGGGGCCAAGAAGACCGCCGCGGCCAAGAAGACCACGGCGGCGAAGAGCACTTCCACCCGCGCCACAGCGGCGAAGAAGGCTCCCGCGAAGAAGGCCCCGGCCAAGAAGGCCGCCGCCCGACGCTGAAACACCGCACGGCCTGGGCGCCCACCGGTTCCGCCGGTGGGCGCCTTCGTGTGCGCCACCGCAGAAGGACACCGCCGGGGCGGGAAACGGGGCCGGGGCAGGCGTGTCGGGGCGGGGCGCGCCGGCCGGGCCGGACAACGGGTACGAACACCGACCGCGTACGGGCGTTGACCCGTCGATGGGTTCGCCGGAGAATGGCCCGACCTCGTCCGCCCCCGCCCCCACGGGAGTCCCGGTGCGTCGTTCGGCTCCTGCGCTCATCGCCGCCGCCCTCGGCGTGCTGCTCCTCGTCGACATCCTGCGGGTCTGGCTGCCTTCGATCATCACCATCTTCGGGCAGGCCGCGTCCACCCCGGCCGAGCTGATGGGCGCCTTCGCCCTGCTCTGGTTCGTGCTCCCGCTCGGTGCACCGGCGCTGTTCCGGCTCGGTGCCGGTCGGGTCACCACGGTCGCGGCGGTCATCCTGGTCGGGTGCCGACTCCTGCTGCCCGCCACCGAGGGCGGGCAGGCGCAGCTCTACCTGGCCAGCGCCGGCCTGCTCGCCGGACTGGTCTGGCTCGCCGGACTCGCCACCACCGCACCGGTTGCCGTACCGGGGGTGGTGGTGGGGTTGGCGGCGACGACCGTACTGCACACCGCACTCGGCACGTACGACCTGGTCTGGCGCGGGAACGTGGACTTCCTGGTGCTCGTACCGGTGGCGGGAGCGTTCCTCGTCGCGCAGTTCTCGGCGTGGGGCCCGTACCGGGCGGGGCCGGCACGGCCGTGGCTGCTCGTCGGCCCGGCCCTGCTGCTCTGGGGCATGCTCGCCGGTTCACCCGCGCTCGCCGCGACCGGGGCGTCCTACCTGGCCGGTGTCGCCGCCGGGTTCGACCGGGTGGCGGTCCCGCCGGCGGGGGAGCCGCTGCCGGTGACCGTCCTGGTCGCGGCGGCGGTCGGACTGTTCCTGGCCACCGGGCTCGGGCCGGTACGCCAACGCCTGCTCCGCTGGCTCTACCCGGTCGCGCTGCTGGCCGGCAGCGTCCTGTTCGCGCTCAACCTGCCGCTGGCGCTGCCGTTCGCGATGCTGCTCGCCGCCGCCGGGCTCGGCGGTTGCCTGGCCCTGGCGAACGCCCCCGCCGGTGCGTCCGTGGTGGACGACGGTACCGGTGGGACGGACGGGTCAATCGGGACTGCTGGGCCGTCGGCCCGGCCGGGTTACGCCGCGCTCGGCGGGACCCTCGTTTTTGTCGTCGGTGCGATCGGTTACTACGCGGCCTACGACATCGGTTACCCCAACGGGGCGTTCCCGGTCCTGGTCGCGCTTCTCGTGGCCGTGCTGGCGATCCGGGCTCCGGTCGCGACCGGGGCGGTGCGGGCGGAGGGCGTACCGGAAACGGATGACGGAGTTCGGGCGGAGGGCGGACCCGAAACGGCCGGCGGCGGGGTGCGGGCGCCGCTGCGGTCCTGGCGGCGGACGGCGGTGATTTCCGGTACCGCGCTCGCTGTGGTCGGCGGCCTGCTGGCCCCACCGGCCGCCGACGCCGCACCGACGCCGGACGGCAACCGGGTACGCCTGGTCGCCTACAACATCCGGATGGGTTTCGGGCTCGACGGGCGGTTCGACCTGGACGGGCTGACCGACGTGCTCGCCGGCCAGCGGCCCGACGTGGTCGTGCTGAGCGAGGTCGACCGGGCCTGGCTGCTCAACGGGGGACACGACACCCTCGCCCTGCTCGCCGGCCGCCTCGGCATGCGGTACACGTTCGCACCGGCCGCCGACCCGGTCTGGGGCGACGCCGTGCTGACCTCGCTGCCGGTCGACTCGGCCGGCACGGTCGTCCTGCCCCGGCTGGGTGCGGTCACCGGCGCCCAGGCCCTCGGCGTGGTGCTCCGGGTCGGCGGCACCGACCTGGTCGTCGTCTCCACCCACCTGCAACCGCCGCCCGACGACGGACCGGTGGCACAGGCCCGTGAAGCGGCCCGTTACGCCGTCGAGCTGGCCGCTGGGCGGCCGTTGGTGCTGGCCGGGGACCTGAACACCCAACCGGGGGAGCCGGCGTTCCAGGCCCTCCTGGGCGCCGGACTGGTCGACGCGCTCGCCGCCGACCGGCCGCTGCCGACCAGCCCGGCCGACAACCCGGTGGAGCAGATCGACCACGTACTCGTGGCCGGCGGCGTCACCGCGACCGAGGTGACCGTCGTACGCAGCACCGCCTCCGACCACCTGGCCGTGGCCGTCACCCTCACCCTGCCCGGCTGAGCCGCCCGCCCTAGAGGCGGTCGGCGCCGAGCAGACGGTCGCCGGAGAAGGCGAGCAGCCAGCCCCCGCCCTTCGGGGTCCGGTAGTCGCCCGGTACGCCGGTCAGGTGCTCCAGCGCGCCCGGGATCACCTTGCCCTGGCTGCACGCCACCGTCGTACGCCCGTCCGCCGCCAATTCGGTCAGCCGGGCGGCCAGGGCCAACGCGCACTCGGCCACGTCCTGCCCCGGTTTCGGCTCGTCGAGATCGGAGTCGACCTCGATCGGCAGGTCGAACAGCTCGGCCAGCGGCTCGACCGTCTGTACGCACCGCCGGGCGGTCGCCGAGCGGAGCCGTACCGGACGGATCAGCGCCCCCAGCGACGCCACCGCACGGGCCTGGATGATGCCCTCCGCATCCAGCGGGCGGGCGGTGTCCGGCCCGGACCAGGTGGCCCGGTTACCCGCCTGGGCGTGCCGGAACACCGCGAGCACCGCGGTCACCGGTGCCATGGCGGCGAAGTCGCGCAGGACCCAGATGTCGTGCGGGTACGTGACCAGGCCGATCGCCTCTTCCAGCGGAAGCCAACGGATGTCGTCGACCTCCGTACCCGGTTCGAACCCGCCCGTACCGACCGCCCGCATCGACCAGTAGTCGACCCGCTTCGGTCGCCCGTCGCTGAAGTATCGGACGCTGCGCAGCCGGGCCTGCGGCACCGCCCGTACGTCGGACTCCTCGGCGACCTCGCGTACGGCGGCGGCCAGCGGGTGCTCGTCCCGGTCCAGCTTGCCCTTCGGCAACGACCAGTCGTCGTAGCGGGGGCGGTGCACCACACACACCTGCACCCCCTGCTCGGACGGGCGCCAGACGACACCGCCGGCCGCTCGGATCAGTGGGCTCACGGCAGCCAGTCCGTCCGGCTTCCCTTGGTGGTCCCCTGCCACGCCTGCGGGAACTCAGCCCGTACCCGGCGGATCGTGGTCCGCTCCCGTTCGGCCAGCCGTCCGGCGGTCACCGCGAGGGCATGGTCGGTCGGATCGTCGGCCGCCACCCCGAGCCAGGTCTCGGCGGCCACCGCCGCGTCCTGGTGCTCGCCGAGCAGTTCCTGCACCCGGGACAGCGACTTGGCCAGCTTGCGGGCCCCGCCGCCGAGGACCGGGGCGACCGCGTCGACCGCGTACCGGGCCTTCTTGCCGTTGATCCGTACCGCGTGCCACCGCTCGTCCGGGGCGAGCGGGTCGAGGTCGGCGGCGGCGTCGCTGTCCTTGCCGCCGTGGGCCAGCCGGCGCCACGGCTTGGCGACCAACTTCGGGAGTACGTCCACCGCCCGTCCCCGGGCCGCCCCGGTCAACTGCGGCTCACGGGTGGCGGCGACCAGCGCCTCGACCAGGGCGGCGTACCGCTCCGAGCCGAGGGCCTCGTCGACCGAGGTCAGCGCCCGCTCGTGCCGCTGCTCCAGTACGGCGTCGATCCGGTCCACCGCCGCCCGGTCCAGTTGGCTGAGCGGATCCGCGCCCGCGGTCACGTGCAGCCGGTCCCGGAGCACCTCCGCGTCGCGGGCCTCGCCGAGCACGCCAGCGAGCCACTTCAGCTCGTCACGCAGCGGCTTGACCCACTCGGGGCGCAGCAGCGACCGGAACGTACGCAGGTCGCTGCGCAGCCGCCGGCAACCGACCCGCATCTGGTGTACGGCGGTGTCGTCGTCGCCGACCGGTTGGCGCAACCGGACCAGCGGGTCGTGCGCGAGCACCTTGCCGACACCGCGCCGGATCGCGTTCGTCACCACGTCACCGGCGGTGGCCTTGCCGGGCAGTTCCGCCGGTGCGACCAGGTCCGCCGGACCGGCCGCCGCCTTCCCGAGGGCGCGTACGTGCTTGGGGGTGAAGCCGCCCGCCACCGCACCGGCGTCGCGCAGCACCGCCTCCACCCGGTCGAGCAGGTCCCCGTCGCCGCCCTTGCGTTCGACCTCGACCTCCCGGAACCGTTTGCGCACCCGGTCGCCGTCCAGCACCGACACCGCGTCGTCGGCGATCTCGGCCAGCACCCGGTCGGCGTCGTCCCGCAGCTCGTACGCGTGCCGGACGCTGCGGACCACGGCCGCCGGCACCAACGGCACCCCCCGCGAGTACGCGGTGACGAGCGCGGTCAGCTCGGCGGGGGTCTCCCGGCGCTTGCCGGGGCGGGAGATCTCGTGCCGGGTCCCCGGCACGTCGGACGGGAGCTTGACCGTCCAGGGCAGCGGATCACCCTTGCGGTGGCGCAACGAGACACCGGCGCGGGCCAGCCGCAGATCGGTGGTGTCGAGGTAGGTGGCGGTGAGGGTCACCGGGGGCAGGGCGAGCACCCTTCCCCCGGGCGGCACCGTCGCGGACAGGTCCGGCAGCGTGAAGTTCTCGTCAACCTCGTACTTGCGTTCCTCCTCCAACATCCGCCAAGCCTATCCACGACGGTCCGTCCGGCGGAGTGCTGCGCCGATCCGGCACCGCGACCGGGCCGCCCGCTGCACGTGCGTGGGCGGCCCGGCCTGCTCGGCCTCTATTTGGCGGCGCGGGCCACCCGGCGCAGCATCGCGTCCTGGAAGTCGACCAGCGGCCGGTCCGGCTCACCGATCCGCCGGCTCCAGGTCCCGTCCGGGTGCAGCTCGAACGACGCGACGTCGTCGCTCATCGCGGTGGTCAGCACCTGGTCCAACTCGGCCCGGGCGACCGGGTCGGTGACCTGCACCAGCGCCTCCACCCGGCGGTCGAGGTTGCGGTGCATCAGGTCCGCCGAGCCGATCCAGAACTCGGCCGAGCCGCCGTTGCCGACCGGCCGTCCACCGGCTGCCGCGTCGGCGGCGAGGGTCCCGCCGCCGTTGCCGAACCGGAAGACCCGGGAGTGTTCGAGGAACCGGCCGAGGACCGACCGGACCCGGATGTTCTCCGACAGGCCGGGTACGCCGGGACGGAGCGTGCACATGCCCCGGATCATCAGGTCCACGTGCACCCCGGCCCGCGAGGCGCGGTAGAGGGCGTCCACGATCTCCTCGTCGACCAGGGAGTTCACCTTGATCTGCACGAGACTCGGCACCCCGAGCGCGGCGTGCGCGATCTCCCGGTCGATCCGCTCGATCAGACCGCTGCGTACCCCCTCCGGGGCGACCAGGAGCCGGCGGAACCGGGTCTGCCGGCTGTAACCGGTCAGTACGTTGAACAGGTCGGTCAGGTCCGCGCCCACCTCCGGGTCGGCGGTGAGCATGCCGAAGTCCTCGTAGAGCCTGGCCGTCTTCGGGTGGTAGTTGCCGGTGCCGATGTGGCAGTAGCGGCGGATCTGGTTGCCCTCCTGGCGTACGACCAGGGCGGTCTTGCAGTGCGTCTTCAGGCCGACCAGGCCGTACACGACGTGGCAGCCGGCGCGTTCCAGCACCCGGGCCCAGCCGATGTTCGCCACCTCGTCGAACCGGGCCTTCACCTCGACCAGGACCACCACCTGCTTGCCGGCGGCGGCGGCGTCGATCAGGGCGTCCACGATCGGGGAGTCGCCGCTGGTCCGGTAGAGGGTCTGCTTGATGGCGAGCACGTTCGGGTCGGCGGCGGCCTGCTCGATGAACCGCTGCACGCTGGTCGCGAACGAGTGGTACGGGTGGTGGACCAGGATGTCCCCGTCGCGCAGGGTGGCGAAGACGCTGCGCGGCACCTCGCCCTCGACCAGTCGCGGGTGGGTGGCCGGCACGAACGGGCGTTCCTTGAGGTCGGGCCGGTCGCACTCGTTGTAGATCTGCCAGAGCGAGGAGAGGTCGAGCAGCCCCGGCACCCGCAGGACGTCCTGGTCGTCCATGTCGAGTTCCCGGACCAGCAGGTCGAGTACGTGGTCGGAGATGGACGAGGCGACCTCGAGGCGTACCGGGGGACCGAACCGGCGCCGGGCAAGCTCGCGTTCCAGCGCCTGGAGCAGGTCCTCGTCCCGGTCCTCGTCGACCTCCACCTCGGCGTTGCGGGTGATCCGGAACAGGTGGCACTCGGCCACGGTCATGCCGGGGAAGAGCTGGTTGAGGTGGGCCGCGATCAGGTCTTCCAGCGGCAGGAAGCGCATCCCCGGGGTGTCCCGTTCGACCCGGACGAAACGCGGCACGTTGTTCGGCACCTTGACCCGGGCGAACAGCTCCGGCCCGCCGTCCGGGTCGCGTACGGCCACCGCCAGGTTCAGCGACCGGCTGGAGATGTACGGGAACGGGTGCGCCGGGTCGACCGCGAGCGGGGTGAGCACCGGGAAGATGTGTTCCCGGAAGTAGGTGCGCAGCCGTTCCCGCTCGGGTGCAGGCAGTTCCGCCCAGCGGATCAGGTGGATGTCGGCGGCGGCCAGCCGGGGCACCACGTCGTCGACGAAGCAGCCGGCGTGCCGGGCGACCAGGTCGGCGGTCTTCTCCGAGATCAGCTCCAGTTGCGTACGCAGCGGCAGCCGGTCGCCGCCGCGTACCGGCAACCCGGCCTGCAGCCGCCGCTTCAGGCCGGCGATCCGGACCATGTAGAACTCGTCCAGGTTGCTGGCGAAGATGGCGAGGAACTTGGCGCGTTCCAGCAGCGGGGTGGCCCGGTCCTCGGCCAGGGCCAGGACCCGGGCGTTGAAGTCCAGCCAGGAGAGTTCCCGGTTGAGGAACCGGTCCTCGGGCAGCGGCTCGGCCACGGCGGGCGGATCCTGGGCCGGCGGCGGGGTGCTCCCGGTGCCGGGCCGGGGGCCGTTGTCGGAGTCCTTGCCGTTTTCGGCCGGTCGGACGAACCGTCCGTTCGCTCCCCGATGGGGCGTACCGGGCGGAACGAGCGGTTCGGAGTCCGGCAGCGCCGAACGCGGGGTGGTGGCCAGGGCGCGGCCGGGCGACTGGGGGCGGGGGTGGGCGGGCGGGGTGCTCACCTTTTCATCATTGCCCGAAGCGGGTGAACGCAAAATGAACTTGCCATCTTCGGATCACGGCAAGTCGGACAATGCGCTCTCGTAGGCCGCTACAAACCGGTCATCTCGCCCAGAACGGCTCAACCTTGCACCGATAATTCCGGTTAATCCGGTGGGTTGATGATCACACCAGGCCGGGCAGGGTGATCCGGGTAACCTCCCCCGACGCGCCGTGCTCGATCTTCAGTCGTTGCCCGAGACGGAGCAGCCGCAACCCCGAGGCGTCGAACGCCGTGGCCGGAAAGGCGACCTCGGTGCCGTCGTCCAGCAGGAGCGTGCCGGACCGGGTCTGCGGGTCGTACGTCGCCACGGTGCCCTGCATGCCCAGCACCGTACACCGGGCCCGGCGGTGTCGGGGGATGTAGGAGGCGGGGGAACCGCGCCGGTCAGGGGAGCAGGGCGGCGGTGTGCCGGCCGAGGCCGAGTGCCGCCGCCGCCAACAGGTCGGCACGGGTGTCGACGTCACGGCGCAGGGTCGGCCCGGCCCCGGTCAGGGCGAGCGCCCCGGAGGCCGTGTGCGCCGCCGCCGACGGCCCACCGAAGCGCGGATCCAGCGGTACGCCCGCGGGCGCCACCAGCAGCACCGTACCGGTGCCCGGGGTGTCCGGGGCGAACCGGCGCAGTTGCGGGGGACCGGCCGCCACGGCGGCCAGCGCGGCGGTCAGCTCGGCCGTACGCAGGGCCGGCAGGTCGGCGGTGAGCGCCGCCACCCCGGTGTTGCCGACCAGGGCGGCGCCGAGGGTGAAGGCGCCGTTCAGCCCACCGGTCGGCGGATCCGGGGTGATCCGGGCGCCGAGCGCGCCCAGCGCCCGACCGGCCGCTATGTCGTCGGTCACGACCAGCACCCCGGCGACCGCCGGGCTCGCCAGCGCGGCGCTGACCGTGTCCAGCGCCAGCGCAAGGGCCAGCGGCTCGTGCGGAACCCCCGGCAGCGCGCCACGCAGCCGACTCTTTGCCGCGCTGAGCCGCTTGACCGGCACCACCACAGTCCAGGTCGGTTCGGTCACACGATCATCCTGCCAGCCGCGGGGACCGGCCCCTCGCTGGCCGTACCAGGGGCGAGCAGGCATGATTTCGCTGCGGGCCGGGGTGGTTGGGCGGCGCCGGGGCGACCGGTGCTCCCCGGGCCCGGGGCACAACGAGGAGGGCATAGTGGCACGGCGCAGGCTGGGGTTCTGGCGGCGGTTCGCGATCGCGTTGGTGAAGCCGCCGATGTGGGTCTGGACCCGGAGGACCTGGGCCGGCATGGAGCACGTACCGACCTCGGGCGGCGTCATCATCGTGCCGAACCACATCTCGCACACCGACCCGCTGGTGGTGGGGCACTACATCAACGACACCGGACGGTGGCCGCAGTTCCTCGGCAAGGCCAGCATCTTCCGGGTGCCGGTGGTCGGATACATCCTGCTCAGGTGCCGCCAGATCCCGGTGGAGCGGGGCACCGTCGACGCCGCCCGGTCGCTGGAGACCCTGATCTCCGCGGTCAAGGACGGCGGCGCGGTGGTGATCTACCCGGAGGGCACCACCACCCGCGAACCCGACCTCTGGCCGATGCGCGGCAAGACCGGCGCGGCCCGGCTGGCCCTGGCCACCGGTGCCCCGGTCGTCCCGATCACCCACTGGGGTGCGCAGAAGATGTTCGACCCGCGCAACGCCAAGCTCAGCCTGCGCCCCCGGATCCCGGTCTCGGTGGTGGCCGGACCTCCGGTCGACCTGAGCCGGTGGGCCGGTGCCGCCCCGACCAAGCAGGTGCTGGACGAGATGACCAACGAGATCATGCTGCGGCTCCGGGATCAGCTCGCCGAGATCCGGGGCGGCACACCACCGCCGATCTGGGCGCCGAACGGCCCGCGCCCGGCCGTCGACGAGTCCGCGCACCGCGACGGGGACGCCGCGTGACCGGCCACGTCGCCGTCCTCGGTGCCGGTTCCTGGGGTACGGCCTTCGCCAAGATCCTCGCCGACGCCGGCCGGGACGTGACCATGTGGGCCCGGCGCGAGTCCGTGGTCGACGCGATCCGGACCACCGGCCACAACTCCGAGTACCTTCCCGGACTCCGGTTGCCGCAGCGGGTCACCGCGACCGCCGACGCCGCCGCCGCGATCGCCGGTGCCGACCTGGTGGTGCTCGCCGTACCGTCGCAGACGCTGCGGGGCAACCTGGCCGACTGGGCCGCGTTCATCGAGCCCGACGCGACGCTGGTCTCCCTGATGAAGGGGATCGAGCTGGGCACGACCAAGCGGATGAGCCAGGTGATCATGGAAACCGCCGGGGTGGCCGAGGACCGGGTGGTCGTGGTCTCCGGCCCCAACCTCGCCCCCGAGATCGCCCAGGAGCAGCCGGCCGCGACCGTGGTCGCCTGCACCGACATGGATCGGGCCACCCTGGTCCAGTCCTCGATCACCACGCCCTACTTCCGGCCGTACACGAACGACGACGTCATCGGGTGCGAACTCGGCGGCGCGGTGAAGAACGTGATCGCCCTGGCGTACGGCATGGCGAACGCGATGGGACTGGGCGACAACACCAAGGCCACCCTGATCACCCGTGGACTGGCCGAGACCGCCCGCCTCGGCGTGGCGCTCGGCGCCGACCCGCTCACCTTCGCCGGGCTTGCCGGCCTGGGTGACCTGGTCGCCTCCTGCTCGTCCCCGCTGGCCCGCAACCGGACCTTCGGCGAGCACCTGGGCCGGGGCGAGACCCTCGAACAGGCCCAGGTGGCGACCCGGCAGACCGCCGAGGGGGTCAAGAGCTGCCTGGCGATCCGGGACCTGTCCCGGGCGCACGGGGTGGAGATGCCGATCACCGAGCAGGTCGAGCTGGTCTGCCACGAGGGCGCCAACCCGAGGCTCGCGATGGCGGTGCTGATGAGCCGCAAACCGCGACCGGAATGACCAACGAAAACGCCGTACGGGCTGGAGAACCGATGATCGACGAGCAGGACCCGCACGGCTACGGCGACAGCACCCGGTGCGTGCACGCCGGACTTCCCGAGCCCGAGCCGGGACAGCCGTTCCTGCCCGGTCCGGTGTTCGCCGCGCCGTACCACCTCGACCCGGAGGCCGGACAGGGGACCAACCCGAACGGCTACGGTCGCCCGGACAACCCCACCCGCCGCGCACTCGAATCGGCGATCGGTGAGCTGGAGGGGGGCGACTGCCTCGCCTTCGCCACCGGGCAGGCGGCGATCAGCGCGGTCCTGCTGGCACTGCTCAAGCCCGGTGACGGCGTGGTCCTGCCGACCGACGGCTACTTCCCGGTACGGGCCTTCGCCACCTCTACCCTCGCCACCATGGGCGTACGGGTCGAGTTCGCCCCGACGGCCGGACCGTACCCGTCGTTCGAGGGCGTACGCCTGTTGCTGCTGGAGACGCCGGCCAACCCCGGCCTGGACGTCTGCGACGTGGCCGAACTGGCCGACCGGGCGCACGCCGCCGGTGCGCTGGTCGTGGTGGACAACACCACCGCCACCCCGCTCGGTCAGCGCCCGCTCGACCTCGGCGCGGACCTGGTCGTCGCCTCCGGGACCAAGGCGTTGACCGGTCACTCCGACCTGCTGCTCGGTTACGTCGCGACCCGGTCCGCCGAACTGCTCGATCCGCTGCGGGCGTGGCGGGCGACCACCGGCTCGGTCCCCGGTGCGTTCGACTCCTGGCTGGCGCACCGGTCGCTGGCCACCCTCGACCTGCGGTTGGGTCGGCAGAGCGCCAACGCGGCGGCGGTCGCCCTGGCACTGAGCGAGCGGTCCGACGTCACCGGCCTGCGGTGGCCGGGGCTCGCCGACGACCCGTCGTACCCGGTGGCGAGCCGGCAGATGCGCCGGGTGCCGGGGGTGCTGTCGTTCGACCTCGGCGACGCCGACCGGGTGACCCGGTTCCTGCGCGCCGCCAAGCTGGTCTTCGCCGCGACCTCGTTCGGTGGCCTGCACAGCAGCGCCGACCGTCGGGCGCAGTGGGGCGACGACACCCCGGAGGGCTTCGTCCGGCTCTCCTGCGGGGTGGAGGACACCGCCGACCTGGTCGCGGACATCACCGCGGCACTCGACGCGGCGAGCTGAGAACGAGGTACGGCCGGCTGGGACGATGTTCGGCCGGCTGGGACGAGGCACGGCGGAAGCCCCGATCGGAGTGATCGGGGCTTCCGGTGTTGCTGGTCGCGCCTGCTCGGTCGAGGCCGCCGAATCCCCACTGGACCGGTCCGGCGCGGTGTGGCTGTGGTCGTTCAGGAGCCGGTGCGGCTCGTCAGTCGATGATCGGGCCGGTCGGTACGGCACCGGCGAACGCCGACCACGCGGTGG
Source organism: Micromonospora sp. NPDC004704 (assembly GCF_053601675.1). NCBI lineage: Bacteria > Bacillati > Actinomycetota > Actinomycetes > Micromonosporales > Micromonosporaceae > Micromonospora > Micromonospora sp. NPDC004704. Next base: position 134,244 of record NZ_JBSGCD010000008.1, read on the forward strand.
CGGGGAAGGTCAGGATCGGGCCGCCCGGATCCTTCGAGTCCCGGACACCGATCGCCTCGGTGGTGACGGCGAACTCCACGCAGGCACCCTGGTCGCCACTGCGGCTGCTCTTACGCCAGGCGGCGGTCGCGAAAGCGGCCATCGTGGTGGTGGTTGGAGCGGACATGTGTCTACCGTCCCTTCAGGAGGTTGGAGATCAGCTTGCAGCTCTCCTCCGGGCTCAACGCCACGGTGCGTAGGTGCTGCATGATCTTCGTGCAGGTGTCCAGCTCGGGCATCGTGTCGAAGGACAGTTGTCCCGCGACAGTCTCGACCGAGGCCAAGGGTTGATCATCTGGACCGAATTCGAGGATGTGCAGTGATCCCCTGGTGCCCCGGTGGTAGCCGGTGGCGAGCGGGATCACCCCGATCGTGATGTGCGGTATCTCGGAGAGCCTGATCAGGTGTTCGAGTTGCTCCGCCCAGACGTCGTCACCGCCGACCCTGCGCATCAGCGCCACCTCGTCGATCACCGCGTCGAGCACCAGCGGGTCGGGGGTGGCGGCCAGCCGCTTCTGGCGGTTGAGGCGGAACTGGACCCGCCCCTCGATCTCGTCGTCGGTGAGGATGTGCGGGCCACCGAGCATGATCGCCCGGATGTAGTCCGGGGTCTGCAACAGCCCCGGCACCAGTGACGGTTCGAAGGACTGGATGTAGGTCGCCTCGGACTCCAACGCGATGAAGTCGGCGGTCTTGCGGTCCAGCAGGTACGAGTACGACACCCACCAGCCGGGCTTCTTGGCCTCCTTCGCCAGCTCGATCGTGCCCTTCAGCGCGTCTCCGTCCACGTTGTAGTGGGTGAGCAGGGCGCGGACGGTCGCCGGGCTGGGCAGGCTGAGTGCGTTCTCGTACCTGGACAACGTGCTGCGGGTGCTGTTGATCTCCTCGGCCGCGCGTTCGAGGGTCAGCCCGGCAGCCTCGCGATAGGACCTGAGGGCGATGCCGAGGCGGCGGGCGCGGGCGGTCTTCGGTGCCATGGAGCGAGTTTGACACACCTCGGCGAGAAAGTGTGCATGAGAGATCGCCCATGAGAGTTGCATTCACGCTTTCACGGATGGCAACCTGTGTTGGCGTCCTCGCTGCCGGTGGTCGTGTCGACGGTGGCGGCGAGTGACGGAAAGGGGAATGAGGCGCACGGTGGTCGGGGACTCCCCCGTACCCGGCCGCCGTGTGCCCCACCGCCGCGGACCCGGAGGTGTCGGATGACAGCGACCCCCTGTTGGCCTCGTGTATCGCGTTGCCGATGGTGTACGCGGCCGGTGCTGCGCGACAACGACGGCGCGTGGATTCATGCCGACCTGGCGTACGTCTGCCGGGACCGCTCCGGCGGCCTGGCCGGCACCACCGCCGAACCGGAGGCGGTCGCCCGCCATGCCGGTTGACCAGGACGAGGAGCAGGACCAGTGCCCGCAAACGCGCTCGTTTCCATGCCCGCAACCGCACCTGCACCGGCTCCGGTGCCCGCAACCGCTCCGGTTCCGGCGCCTGCAACCGCCCCGGCAGAGGTGCCCGGACCCGCACCTGCCGCCTCGACGCCGGCACCGGTGCCCGCAAAGCCACCCGCAGCGGTCCGGCCGTGCCGGTCGTTCCGCTCGATCGGCGCCGGTAGGCCGCCCGTGGTGACCCGCTACCTCGTCGTCCTCACCGACGTCCGCCCGCTCGGCACCGAGGGGCGCAACGAACGGGTGGAGCCGGAACGGCGCCGCCAGGTGGTCGGCGCCACCAGCCGGGACGCCGCGGACCGGATCGCCGGGGCGTTCGCCGCGCTCGGCATGGTCCGGGCCGGACGGCAACGCGTCAAAGTGATCGCCGTCGGACGGCGATCTCCCGAACCACACTGAACGCCGGGGTTCCCGGTGGTCGAGGTCCCCGACCATCGTGACCCTGGCCCGCGCCGCCCCGGGGCACCGGCTGGTGCCCGCCTGGCCGAGAGCCCCGGGGCGGGTCCGCGGAACCGCACGTCGCAACGATGACTGCCTGTCCACGGAACCGCAGGTCGCAACGATGATTGCGGAGCTGCGGAATCGCACGTCGCGACCGTGACCGGGAAATGGCAGCGTCGCGCGAACGTACGGCACGGGGTCGTCGGACCGGCCCCATACCATCGGTCGGGGTGAGGCCGGGGCCTTGATCGAACTCCCGGCCTATCGACCCGCGCGGTGGCCACGCAGAGTAGGGTCACCCGCGTGACAAGCCCACGGAAGACCCGCGTCGCAGTCGTCTTCGGCGGTCGTAGCACGGAGCATGCGATCTCCTGCGTGAGCGCCGGAAGCATCATCAACGCCTTGGATCCGGACGAATACGAGGTGGTGCCCGTGGGCATCACCAAAGCCGGCGAATGGGTGCTGACCAGTGGTGACCCAGAGCAATTGGTCATTACTGACCGTAATCTTCCGGAGATCACCGCGAGCGCCGGAACCGCCGTCATGCTGCCGGCCGACCCGACCGGCAGCGGCCTGATGGTGCTCGACCCCACCGAGGGTCCGGCCGCCCTGGCCGACATCGACCTGGTCTTTCCCGCCCTGCACGGCGCGTACGGCGAGGACGGCACCATCCAGGGGCTGCTGGAGATGGCCGGCATCCCGTACGTCGGATCGGGCGTCTTCGCCTCCGCCGCCGCCATGGACAAGGAGTTCACCAAGAAGCTCGCCGTGGCCGAGGGCATCCCCACCGGCCCGTACGTGGTGCTGCGCAGCGGGATGACGCTCACCGAGGAGGACAAGGAACGGCTCGGTCTGCCGGTCTTCGTCAAGCCCTCCCGGGCCGGCTCGTCGTACGGCATCACCAAGGTCTCGGACTGGGCCGACCTCGAGGCGGCGATCGTCACCGCCCGACAGATCGACGCGAAGGTGCTGGTCGAGGCGGCGATCGTCGGTCGGGAGATCGAGTGCGGGGTGCTGGAGGGCGAGGCCGGAGGCGGCCCCGAGGCGTCCCTGCTGGCCGAGGTCCGGGTGGCCACCGACCGCGAGTTCTACGACTTCGAGGCCAAGTACCTCGGCGACGCCTGCGAGTACGACATCCCCGCCGGGCTGCCCGACCGGGTCACCCGGCAGGTCCAGGAGTACGCCTGCCGTACCTTCACCGCGCTGGACTGCGCGGGCCTCGCCCGGGTCGACTTCTTCGTCACGCCCGACCTGGACATCTACCTCAACGAGATCAACACGATGCCGGGCTTCACCTCGACCTCGATGTTCCCGCAGATGTGGGCGGCGGCCGGGTTGGAGTACCCGAAGCTGGTCGACCGGTTGATCCGTACCGCGCTCCGTCGCGGCACCGGCCTGCGCTGACCCGGCTGCCCCGCCCTGCCGAGCCCAGCGGCCCAGCCGGTGCAGTCGGCCCAGCCGGCCCAGCCGGTGCAGTCGGCTCAGCCGTTGCAGCCGGTCGGTCGGGTCTTGCCGGACGGGACGGCGGCGACCACCGGCTCGGCGACCGGGGCGATCCACTGCAACGGCGGGTCGTAGCCACGGGGCACGGTGACCTGCACCGGAACCTCGCGGTCCACGGTGACGAACACCGTCGAGTCGGTCTGCTCCTGTGCGTGCCAGCAGACCGAGTTCACCACCCAGACCTGGTCGGTCGGTGGGAACGAGGGGAGCGGGGTGCCGCAGGCCACGGTGACCGCCGGGTCGCCGTACGCGGCGTTCTGCTCCGGGCCGGTGGTGACCGGCCGCTGCGCCAGCTCACCGAGGCTCGCCGGAAGCCGGGAGAGCAGGGCCCGGCAGACCGTGGCCGCCCGTTCGCCGAGCGGGACGGCGGTCACCGGGACCGGTGCGGTGGACTGCACCCGTGGGGTGGCCGAGGTGGCCGACGGGGTCGGGTTGGCGGCGGCCTCCGAGTCGGGTGCCAGCCGCCCGAAGGCGAACACCGCCACGAGCACGGTCAGTGGCAGGGCCACCACGGTCGCCCAGATCGCGGCCTGCCGCATCGAGCGGTCCGGGGCCTCGGGCCCGACCGTGGCGCCGTCCTCGTCTGCCGCGCCGGATCCGGTCGATTCGTTCGGTTCGGTTGGTGCGGGAACAGGCTGTGCCATTTAGAGCCGCACCACCGAGCAGGTCAGGGTACGGGTGATCCCCGGCACCAACTGGACCTTGCTGACGATCATCTTGCCCAACTCGTCAACCGTGTGCGCCTCGGTGAGAACGACCACGTCGTACGGCCCGGTCACGGCATCGACTCGGACCACGCCCGAGATATCCGTGATCTGCGCGGCCACGTCACGCGCCCTTCCGACCTCGGTCTGGATGAGGATGTACGCCTGGACCACGACCCGACCTCCGTCCGCCGCCGAGCGGCTCGACCGTGAAAATACCGTACGGAGTGGGTCGGTTCCCCACCGGTGGTCAAGGGAGGCGCAAGTGAGCGTGCGTTGCGAGCGGATCGGTTGGTGTGGCGTGACGACGTACCGCCCGACGTCGGATGCCGGGGTCGGCGCGTGAGCGTGGCCAAAGCCGGTGAGTTCGGTCTGATCGCCCGGGTCACCGCCCGGCTGGGCAGCGGACCGTCGGTGCTGCTCGGGCCGGGGGACGACGCCGCCGTGGTGAGCGCCCCGGACGGGCGGGTGGCCGCCTCGACGGACGTACTGGTCGAGGGGCGACACTTCCGGCGGGACTGGTCCTCGGCGGTCGATGTCGGGCACCGGGCCGCCGCCGCGAACCTCGCCGACATCGCCGCCATGGGAGCCCTGCCGACCGCGCTGCTGGTCGCGCTCTGCATCCCGCCGGACGTGGAGGTGCGCTGGGCCGAGGAACTCGCCGACGGGCTCGGCGCGGAGGCGGCGCTGGTCGGGGCGAGCGTGGTCGGCGGCGACATGTCGTCGAGTCCGACGCTCACCATCGCCGTCACCGCCCTCGGTGACCTGGGCGGCCGGGCGCCCGTCGTGCGCAGCGGCGCCCGGCCCGGCGACGTGGTCGCCCTCGCCGGCCGGATCGGGTACGCCGCCGCCGGGTACACCGTGCTCTCGCGCGGATTCCGTACGCCGAAACTGCTGGTGGAGGCGTACCGGCGACCGGAGGTGCCGTACCGGGCCGGACCGCAGGCCGCCCGGCTCGGCGCCACCTCGATGATCGACGTGTCGGACGGGCTGCTCGCCGACCTCGGGCACGTGGCCACCGCCAGTGGGGTCGGCATCGACCTGCGTACCGCCGCCTTCGAGGTCCCCGCCCAGATGCGGGACGCGGCGCACGCCCTCGGCGTCGACCCGTACGCCTGGGTCCTCGGGGGTGGGGACGACCACGCCCTGGCCGCCACCTTCCCGGCGCACCTGGCGCTGCCCGACGACTGGCGGGTGATCGGGCGGGTGGTCGACGGGAGCGGGCTGACCGTCGACGGTAAGGCGTACAAGGGGCCGGCCGGCTGGGACCACTTCCGGTAGCCTCGCGACTCACCGGATAACCGTTCTCCGGTGAGATCTTCGTGACCGGGATCCGGATCAGTAAGGGACGGCTGCGGCCGTACCCTTTACGGGTGAGTGAGATCGAGATCCGCGTGGTGCGCTACGACTCGCTGGTTGCCCAGCAGCTCGTGGCCGACGCACTGGCCGACCTGGGCGTCCGGTACGGCGGCAGCGGCGACGAGACGCCGGTCGAGCCGGCCGAGTTCGAGTCGCCCTCCGGTGCGTTTCTGGTCGCGTACCGGGGTGGGGAGCCGGTCGGTTGCGGCGGCTGGCGCAGCCACGGCGACGCGGGGGACACCGCGGAGCTGAAGCGGATGTACACCACCCCGGCGGCTCGGGGTCGGGGTGTGGCCCGCGCGGTGCTGTCGGCGGTGGAGCGCTCGGCCCGCGAGTACGGCCGCAAGCGGCTCATCCTGGAGTGCGGCGACCAGCAGCCCGAGGCGATCTCGATGTACCAGTCCTGCGGTTACGTCCAGATCGAGAACTTCGGCTACTACCGGAACGAACCCGGCACCCTCTCCTTCGCCCGCCCCCTCTGACCCACCCCGCGCCCCGCGGCCCCGCCCCGCGCCCGCCCCGCCGCGAGCCCGGCGGCCAGCCCCTCTTGTAGAGAATGAGTGGTTATTCGGGCTGCTGAAGCCACTCATTCTCTACAAGAGGGGCCTCAGTCGCACGGGGTGTTTGTGGGAGGGGGTACGCAAGTAGCCGTCGGGTCCTGGGGACCCGACGGCTGATGCTTGGGTGGTCCGGTGGTGTGCCGGACCGGGGGACGCGGCGAACGCGTCAGGCGCGGACGACCTTGCCGGCCTTGATGCAGGAGGTGCAGACCTGCATCTTGCGGGTGTTGCCGCCACCGGCCGGGGTGCGCACGGTCTGGATGTTCGGGTTCCAGCGGCGGTTGGTCCGCCGGTGCGAGTGGGAAACGTTGTGGCCGAAGCCCGGCCCCTTGCCACAGACGTCGCACACGCTAGCCACGGGATACTCCTGGGATTGATCGTTCATGAAGTTGCCGGCAGGGTGCTGTCCGAACAACCTCGTCAGGTTACCCGATGCCCTGCTCGGCCGGCGAATCGGCTCCGCCCGCCCGGCCAGGATGCCGTTCCGGACCCATCCGCGACGGCGTCGAGAAGGGCCGTTCCCACCCAAAAACGATAACAACGCCCGCCGACTCGGCGCCCGTCGCGGCGGCGGGCGGGCGTCGGGGGCCACCAGTAGGCTTCACGCCGTGCTGGAGACCCTCGACGCCGCCGCTGTCCGGCGGTGGTGCGCGGGCGGACTGGCGGCACTCAAACGGCACCAGGCGGAGATCGACGAGCTGAACGTCTACCCGGTGCCCGACGGCGACACCGGCACCAACCTGGTCCTCACCCTCACCTCGGCCCAGCAGGCGCTGGCGCTCGACCTGGACAATTCACCCGAGGCCGCGCCGACGAGCACCCAGCCCACTACGCCGGCCACCGCACCGATGGCCATCCAGCCCACCGAGCAGAGCACGGCACCCGTTCGGCAGGGTCCGCACGGCCGGGTGCTGCGGTTGATGGCGCGGGGCGCGCTGCTCGGTGCGAGGGGCAACTCCGGTGTGATCGTCTCGCAGATCCTGCGCGGCCTGGCGGACACGCTCGCCGCCTCGACCGCCGTACGCGGCCGGGACCTGGCCCGTGCGCTCGAGGCGGCCAGCGCGGCGGCGTACGCGGCGGTGGCGGTGCCGGTCGAGGGGACCGTACTGACGGTTGTCGCGGCGGCGGCGCAGGGGGCGGTCGCCGTCGACAGCGACGATCTGGGCGAGGTCGTACGGGCTGCGGCGGATGCCGCCGCGGACGCGCTGGCGCGTACACCCGAGCAGTTGCCGGTGCTGGCCCGCGCCGGAGTGGTCGACGCCGGCGGGCGCGGCCTCTGCGTGCTGCTCGACGCGCTGGTCGAGGTGATCACCGGTGTGGCCCCGCACCGACGTGCGCCCGCTCCGGCGCCGACGGTCCCGGCCCCGCCGGTCACCGCCGTCCGGGAGACCGGCGCCGAGACGTACGCCTACGAGGTGCAGTTCCTGCTCGACGCCGAGCCGGCCGAGGTGGAGCGGATGCGGGGCGTCCTCGCCGGGCTCGGCGACTCGCTGGTGGTGGTCGGCGACGAGGCGACCCCCGGCGCGGTGACCACCTGGAACGTCCACGTCCACGTCAACGATGTCGGCGCGACCGTGGAGGCGGGGGTCGCCGCCGGGCGGCCGTACCACATCACGGTCGTACGCTTCGCCGACCGGAGCGGGGACGAGGGCGTCGAGGAGGGTGGCGACCGGAGCACCGGCCGGGGCGGCGAGCACAGCGTCGGCCAGGGTGGCGATGTCGCGGCGGGGGTAACCGTCCCGCCGGAGCCGTCCCGCCCGCACGGCCGGGCGGCGGTGGTGGTCGCGCACGGGGCCGGGCTGGCCGAACTCCTCACCGCCGAGGGTGCCACCGTGGTCCGGGGCAACCCGTCGACCCTGGACCTGCTGACCGCGATCCGGTCCACCGGTGCCGCCAAGGTGGTGGTGCTGCCCAACGACCCGAACACCCAGGCGGTGGCCAACGTCGCCGCGAAGGAGGCGTACGGCCACGGGGTCAGGGTGAGCGTGGTGCCGACCCGTTCACCGGTGCAGGCACTGGCCGCGCTCGCCGTACGCGACCCGGGGCGCCGGTTCGAGGACGACGTCATCGCGATGGCCGAGGCGGCCGGGGCGTGCAGGTACGGCGAGGTCTGTTACGCCACCCGGGAGGCGCTGACGGTGGCGGGCCGTTGCCAGCCGGGTGACGTACTGGCACTGGTCGAGGGGGAGGTGCACCTGATCGGCAACGAGCTGGTGTCGACCTGCGCCGGGTTGCTCGACCGGATGCTGGGCGGTGGCGGCGAGCTGGTCACCCTCCTGCTCGGTGCCGACGCGCCGGCCGGACTCGCCGACTCCGTACGCGCACACGTATCGCGCCGCTGGCCGTTCGTGGAGGTGCACGATTATCCCGGCGGGCAGCCGTTCTACCCGCTGCTGGTGGGGATCGAATGACCGAGCGGAGAGCTGGCATGACCGAGCCGTTGACGCCCGACGCGCCGTTGAGGTTGACGCCCGACACGCCGCTCAAGACACCGCTCGGCGACAAGACGGCCAAGGCCCTCGCCAGTCACCTCGACCTGCACACCGTCGGTGACCTGCTCTACCACTTCCCCCGCCGGTACGACGAGCGCGGCGAGCACACCGACATCCGGTCGCTGGAGATCGGGGAGCAGGTGACCGTGCTCGGCCAGGTGCAGCGCACCACGGTCCGGCCGATGCGGCAGCGGCGCGGCAACCTGCTGGAGGTGATCGTCGGGGACTCCTCCGGCGGCACCCTCACCCTGACCTTCTTCGGCAACCAGGCCTGGCGGGAGCGGGAGCTGCGTCCCGGCCGGTGGGGGCTGTTCGCCGGAAAGGTCACCGACTTCCGGGGCAAGCGGCAGCTCAACGGCCCCGAGTACGTCCTGCTCGGCGAGGGCGTCGCCGACGGCGAGGTGGCGGCAGCCGAGGAGGTCGAGGAGTTCGCGGGTGCGCTGATCCCGGTCTACCCGGCCGCGGCGGCGGTGCCGACCTGGGTGATCGCCCGCTGCGTCCGGGTGGTCCTGGACACCGTGACCATGCCGGAGGATCCGTTGCCGGCGACCATGCGGGCCAGCCGGAACCTGATCGGGCTCGGCACCGCCCTGCGGGAGATCCACCGACCGGCGACCAAGGAGGACCTGTACCGGGCCCGGCACCGGCTCAAGTGGGACGAGGCGTTCGCCGTACAGCTGACGTTGGTGCAGCGCAAGCATCGCGCGGCGGCGTGGCCGGCGCGACCCCGGCCGGCCCGTGACGCCGGCCTGCTGGCCGCCTTCGACGCGCGCCTGCCGTACGAGCTGACCGAGGGGCAGCGGTCCGTCGGTGAGGAGATCGCCACCGACCTGGCGACCGCCCACCCGATGCACCGGTTGTTGCAGGGCGAGGTCGGCTCGGGCAAGACCGTGTGCGCGTTGCGGGCCATGCTCCAGGTGGTCGACGACGGGGGACAGGCCGCGCTGCTGGCCCCGACCGAGGTCCTCGCCGCCCAGCACTACCGGGGCATGCTCGACCTGCTCGGACCGCTCGGCCGCGCCGGTGAGCTGGACGGCGACCCGGACGGCACGCGGGTCGCCCTGGTCACCGGGTCGCTCGGTGCGGCGGCCCGGCGGGCCGCGCTGGAAGAGGTGGCCGCCGGCCGCGCCGGCATCGTCCTGGGCACGCACGCCCTGCTGTACGAGGGGGTCGACTTCGCCGATCTGGGGCTGGTGGTGGTCGACGAGCAGCACCGGTTCGGGGTCGAGCAGCGGGACGCGTTGCGGGCCAAGGCCGAGCAGCCGCCGCACGTGCTGGTGATGACCGCGACCCCGATCCCGCGCACGGTGGCGATGACCGTCTACGGCGACCTGGAGATCTCCACCCTGGCCCAGTTGCCGCGCGGGCGCTCACCGATCGCGTCGCACGTGGTGCCGGCGTCGGAGAAGCCGGCGTTCCTGGATCGGGCCTGGCGCCGGCTGCGCGAGGAGGTCAACGCCGGACACCAGGCGTACGTGGTCTGCCCGCGCATCGGTGACGGCCCGGCCTCGGCCGAGGAGGCACCGGCGGACGAGTCCGCGAAACGCCCACCGCTGGCGGTGACCGAGGTGGCGCCGTTGCTGGCCGAGGGCCCGCTGCACGGGCTGCGGATCGGGGTCCTGCACGGTCGGCTGCCGGCCGACGAGAAGGACAGCGTGATGCGCTCGTTCGCCGCCGGAGATCTGGACGTCCTGGTCGCCACGACCGTGGTCGAGGTGGGTGTGGACGTACCGAACGCCACCGTGATGGTGGTGCTCGACGCGGACCGGTTCGGCGTCTCCCAGTTGCACCAGCTCCGGGGCCGGGTGGGCCGGGGTTCGGCCGCCGGTCTCTGCCTGCTGGTCTCCGAGGCCCTGGAGGGTACGCCGGCCCGTGAGCGGCTGGACGCGGTCGCCTCGACCTCCGACGGTTTCCGGCTGGCGGAACTGGACCTGGAGCAGCGCCGCGAGGGTGACGTGCTCGGCGCCACCCAGTCCGGTCGCCGTTCGCACCTGCGGCTGCTCTCGCTGCTGCGGGACACCGACCTGATCCGGGACGCACGGGCCGAGGCGATCACCCTGGTGGACGAGGACCCGGAGCTGGCCGGTCATCCGGCGCTCGCCGCCTCGGTGGCCGCCCTGGTCGACGAGGAACGCGCGGAGTACCTGGAAAAGGGCTGACCCGTACAGAGACCCGCGGGCGCACCGACCGGATGGTCGGTACGCCCGCGAGTGTTGTTGCTTCAGTTCACCCGGATCCGCGGGATCAGACGGTGAAGGTCAGCCGGCGACGGCGGGCCACCACGAAGAGCGTGATGCCGGCGGCGAGCAGGACCAGGGCACCGGCGGCGATGCCACCGGCCGCGGCACCGGTGACCGGCAGACCGCCGCCACCGCCCCCGCAGTCCTCGGGCTTGTCCTCGTCCCAGGAGACCGGCGCGCCGGCCTCGTAACCCTCGACCGCACCGACCACGGTCAGCCCCGACGTCCCGGCGAAGGTGACGCTGCCGCTCTTGCCCGGCTCCACGGTCAGCGTCTTCTTCTCGCCGGTGTTCGGGGTGAAGGTCGCGTTGACGGTCTCGCCGTCGGCCGGGTTGGCGATGGTGAACGTCAGGTCGTCGCAGGTGGCCTCGTAGGTGCCGTCGATGCAGGTGGTGTTCGCCGGCGGGGCGGCGTCGAAGAGCGGCTTCTCCACCCCCTCGGCGGTCACCTTGACCCTGGTGGCCTTGTCGGCCGGGATCTCCACGGTCTCGGTCTTGCCGGGGGCGACGGTGACCGGCTTGCCGGCCGTACCGGTGCCGTCGGTGACCACGAAGACGGCCGGCGCGGTGGCGTCGTCGCCGTTGCTCAGGGCGACCAGGGCGGTGCCGTCGCAGTCCGTCTCGACATCGGCGGTGGGCTTGGCCACCTTCGGCTCGGCCGGCGGGGTGGTCGGCGGGGTGGTCGGGGGAGTGGTCGGCGGGGTGGTGGGGGGCGGGGTGGTCGGCGGGACGTCCTTCTTGCAGTCACCGCCGAGCGCGACGTCGTCCCGGTTCCACTTGAATTCTTCGGTGCCGTTGTCCCACTTGGCCATCACCTGGAGCGAGGCCCCGGTGCTGTTGCCGGGCACCCGGTGCTTCCCGGTGACCGAGCCGTGTGCGTCGTGCGGGTAGTTGTCGCCCTCGGTCTTGGCGATGCCGGGCACGTCGACCTTGGTGAACTGGTTTCCGACGTACTTCTTGGCGAGCACGTCGGTGAACTTGAACTTCTGCACCTCGGCCGGGGCGTCGCTGGTGACGGTCCAGGTGATTTCGTACTCGCCGGTGGCGGGGAGGCATTCGAACACGCCACTCACCGCACTGTGATGGGCACTGGCCGGTACGGCGACGGCGAGTGCCGCGGCGAGACCGAGGACGGTGGCTCCGAGTACGGCGAGCGGTCGCCGGGACGACAGCTTGGGACGGATCACGCGTGGCTCCTGAGGGATTGAAGCTTTCAGGGCACGGCGCAGAGGTGGCGGAAACGGTCGCTGTCCGGTTTGGACGCGGACCCGGTGGGGCGCCTCCCCGACGTCGTAGGCCGGTTCTCACGTACCGGCACAGCGCCAGACCTTAGCGATGTCAACGGCAAAGGAACAGCCTTGAGCCGCAGCTAATGATTCTGTTATCCACCCGAGATAGTCGACGTTGCATGAAGTTGGACAGGATTTTACATCCGGGCACGTGACCGGATTCCGTATCGGTCCGATTGCTCAGGGTGATAGTTGTCGATCATCTCATGTCTGGTCGGGGTGATTGTGTGACAGAAATGCCGAAGGCGCGTCGACCGCTTGGTCGACGCGCCTTCAGACTCTTCGTTCAGGTACGGGTGGAGCAGTCAGCCGGATCAGGCGGTGAAGCGGACCCGACGGCGACGGAACACGAGGAAGAGCACCACACCGATGGCCAGCAGAACGGCCGCGCCGCCGGCGATACCGCCCGCAGCCGCACCGGTCAGGGCCAGCTCGTCATCGCTGCCGCCACCGGCGCCACCGCAGTCGTTCGGCGCGGTCCATGCCACGGTCTCGTCGGTGACGCCCTCGGCGCTCGGCGTGACCTTCAGACCCGCGTACGCGTCGAAGGAAACCGAGGTGGTCTTGCCGGGCTCGGCCTTGAGCTCCTTGACCACACCCTTCTCCGAGGTCAGCGTCACGGTGAAGGCGATGCCGTCGGCCGGGTTCTCGATCAGGAAGGTGAGCTTGTCGCAGGTCTCCTGCAGCTCGAAGGTCGGCTCGCCCGGCTCCGGCACGACAACCGGCGGGGTCGGGGTCGGGCTGGCCGGCGGGGTGGTCGCCGGCGGAGTCGTTGCCGGCGGGGTCGACGGCGGGGTCGTGACCGGCGGCGTCGGGGTCGGGGTGGTCGCGGACGGGGTCGGCGTCGGCGGCTTGGTCGGGGTCGGCGTCGGGCTGGTCGGCGTGGTCGGGCAGTTGCCGATGTCGCGCGCCTTCTCGGTCTGCGTCTTGGTGACGTCCTCGCGCGGCTTGTCCCAGAACGCCTTGATCGTGAGGTGGCGGTCCTTGTTCGCCGGCACGATCTGCACACCGCTCAGCGCCGGCTTGTTGGAGCTCAGCTTGGGCAGCTTGGCGCCGACCACGATGTTGGTGATGGCCGTGCGCGAGGGGCTGGTGACGTTCTCCACCACCGCGTCCCAGTCCCGCTCGCTGTTGGCGACGGTCCACTTGACCTCGTACTTGCCCTTGTCGGTACCGCTGGTGATCTTGCATGCGGTACCCGAGATCACGGGGTGGTGGGCGCTCGCGGGGGCCGAAACCGTCAGGACGGCGGCGAGGCCGACGACGGCGGCCCCGAGGATGGCGAGCGGCCGCCGGAGCGACAGCTTCTGCTGAGTCACGCGTACTCCTGAGGGGGTAAATACGTCAGGGCACGACGAGGGGTGACGAGTTCGGCCACTGTCCGAATGAGACGCGGCCCGGGTTGACGCCTCCCCGACGTCGTACGCCGGGCAAATTCGCACCGGCACAGCGCCCGACCTTAGCGATGTCGGCGCGGCGGGGACACCCTTGAGCCGCTCTTAAACATTCTGTTATACATTCGAGATAATTGATGCACGCCCGGTTTCCCGGTTTTTCTCGTCCGGTTCCGATGTCACGGTGGTGGGCCAGCGGGTATCGCAGACGGTAGCCGGACCCGTGGTCGGGAGTAATCGGGGTGACCGTTCGGCTAAAGGACCGAACGTAAGGACCGGCGAGAATCGATCATTTGTCCGGGCCCACGGACCGTCCATTCCGGAGAATCGCGATCGCGGCGGCGGTGAATGCCGAGGGCGCGCCGACCGGATGGTCGACGCGCCCTCAGTCCGTTCGTACGGACCCGGTCTTCGATCACCCCGGACCGTTGCCGGTCCGGGCCGTTCTCAGGCCGGTTCGGTGGAGATCGCTCAGGCGGTGAAGGTCAGCCGACGACGGCGGGCCACCAGGAAGAGCGCCACACCGGCGGCCAGCAGCACCAGGGCTCCGGCGGCGATGCCACCGGCGGCGGCACCGGTCAGCGGCAGGTCGCCACCGCCCGCGCCCGAGTCACAGTCGGCCGGCTTCTCCCAGGCGACCGGGGTGGTGTCCAGGACGCCCTCGCCGCTCGGCGTGATGGTCAGGCCGGTCTCGGCCGGGAACGACACGCTGCCGGACTTGCCCGGCTCGACGGTGAGGGTCTTCGGCTCGCCCTTGTTCGGCGTGACGGTGATGTTGACCGTCTTGCCGTCGGCCGGGTTGGTGACCGCGTAGGTGAGGTCGTCGCAGGTGTGCTTGACCGCGGTCTCCGGCGTGACCACCGCCGGCGGGGTGATGCTCGGCACCGGGCTCGGGGTGGCCGAGCTGCTCGGGCTCACCGACGGGCTCGGCGAGGCCGAGGTCGAGGTGCTCGGGCTGGCCGACGGGGTGACCGGAACGGTCGGCGACGGGGTCGCCGAGGCGCTCGGCGACGGGCTGGGGGTGGTTGCGCACTTGACCGTGGGCTTGTTCACCCAGCTCGAAGCGGCCTCCTGCTTGATCTCCTGCTGCTGGCCCCGGTTGGTCCGGATCCACTTGGCGGTCACCGTGAGCTTGGTGCGGTTCTGGTTGGCCTTGAGCACCTGCTCGCCGGCCAGCTTCCCCTTGCCGCTGCGCGGCAGTTCGGCTCCGACCTTGATGCCGGTGAGGGTGGTGGTCGCCGGCTCGGTGCTGACCTTGGTCAGGTGGCCGACGATGTCGCTCTCGCTGTTGGCCACGGTCCAGTTGACTTTCCAGTCACCGGAGGGGAGGACACAGGGGGCCTGCGCCTCGACGATCGGGTGGTGCGCGCTCGCGGGCGCGGCGACGACGGTCGCGGCGGCGAGACCGATGAAGGCGGCCCCGACGACGGCGAGCGGACGCCGCAGCGACAGCTTGGGATGGATCACGCGTGACTCCTGGAGATGGAAGCGTCAGGGCACGGCGCTGGGGATGGCGGAGATGGCCGCCGCCGACTCGGGCGCGACCTGTGCCGACGCCTCCCCAACGTCGTACGCCGGCGAGAACGCAGCCGGCACAGCGCCCGACCTTACCGATTCCGGTGATATTGAGACAGTCTCGAGATCTTTCGCACCACGATGTTGTGGATTCGAGATATTTGATCAACTAGGCGTGTCCAAAAGATCTCTGTCGGTGGGTGGGTGGTGTCCGTCGGCCGGTCCCACCATCCGGCGTACCGTCGTTGCGTGCAGAGCGGGAGGTCGCGGTGACCCGGATCGTGGCGGGCAGCTTCGGTGGGAGGCGGATCGTCGCCCCGCCGGGTGCGTCCACCCGACCCACCTCCGACCGGGTACGCGAGGCGCTGTTCAGCGCGCTCGACACCCAGGTCGACCTGGACGGTGCCCGCTTCGCCGACCTGTACGCCGGCTCCGGCGCGGTCGGGTTGGAGGCGCTCTCCCGGGGTGCGGTGCACGTACTGCTGGTCGAGGCCGACCCGAGGGCGGCCCGGATCGCCCGGGACAACCTCGCCACCCTGCGGGCCACCCCGGCGGCGCGGCTGGTCACCGGGAAGGTCGCCCAGGTGCTCGCCGGTGGCCCGGACGGCGGCCCGTACGACGTGATTTTCGCGGATCCGCCGTACGCGGTGCCGAACGAGGAGATCACCCTGATGCTGACCGCACTGGTCGAGCACGGCTGGCTGGCCCCGGACGGGGTGGTCGTGGTCGAGCGGTCGACCCGTACCGGTCCCCTGGACGAGGTGCAGGGGATCACTGTCGAGCGCGGTCGGCGTTACGGAGAGACCACTCTTTGGTACGGTCGCGGATCATGAGACGTGCGGTCTGTCCCGGCTCGTTCGACCCGGTCACCAACGGCCACCTCGACATCATCGGGCGGGCCAGTCGACTCTTCGACGAGGTGATCGTCGGCGTGCTGATCAACCAGTCCAAGAGCGGGCTGTTCACCGTCGACGAGCGGATCGCGATGCTGCGCGAGGTGACCTCGTCGTACGACAACGTACGGGTGGCGTCCTTCCGGGGGCTGCTGGTCGACTTCTGCCGGGCCCAGCAGGCGTCCGTCCTGGTCAAGGGGATCCGGGCGGTGAGTGACTTCGACTACGAGCTGCAGATGGCGCAGATGAACATCGGGCTGGCCGGCGTCGAGACGCTCTTCATGCCGACCAACCCGCTCTACTCGTTCCTCTCCTCGAGCCTGGTCAAAGACGTCGCCAAGTGGGGCGGCGACGTCTCCCCGCACGTGCCCGACCTGGTACGCCGGGCGCTGCGGGAGCGGCTGAACACCACCGCCCCGGCCTAGCTACCGCCGTCGGAGGCGATCGATCCCCACCGACGGCCGAGCGTGTCTACCGCACCGGGCGCGGGTGTGCTCCGCGCCACGCCGGGCAGTTTGGTCCCCTCGTCCCCCGGGCACCGCATCATTGGTTGAGCAGCAACCCGGTTGGACGCCGCATCATGTAGGTCGGCAGACGAACGACAGGAGTGAGGTACCGGTGGACCCGCTCGACCGCATCGACGAACTCATCAACATCGTGGAGACGGCACGCTCCGTCCCGATGTCGCGCACCAACTGCATGGTCGACCGGGCGGACTTCATCGCGGCTCTCGACGAGCTGCGCGCCGACCTCCCGACCGACCTGCGCCGGGCAGCCGCCCTGCTCGACGAGCGGGACAACATCATGGATGCCGGTAAGCGCGAGGCGGACCGGATCATCAGCGAGGGTGAGGCGGAACACGCCCGCCTCGTCTCGGTGAACGAGATCACCGTCTCGGCCGAGCACGAGGGCGCCCGGATCATCGCCGAGGCGCGGGCCGAGTCGCAGCGGCTGCGCGCCGAGGTGGACGATTACGTGGACACGGCGCTGGCGAACTTCGAACAGTTCCTCACCCGCGCGCTCGCCTCGATCGAGCGGGGCCGGGACAAGATGCACGCTCTGCGTGAGATCGGCACTTTCGCCGGCGAGGAGAGCGAACGCCCGCTGCCGTTCTGATCGTCACCATCACCGACCGACGAACGGGCGGGGGGAACCGCCGGGCTACGGCGGGCCGATGAGCGTGGAGTGCGCTTCCCGGTGCCCCGGTTCGACGCCCGGGCCGCCGCCCAGGTAACCTGTTTCGTCGGCCTCCAACAGGCCGGAGTCTGATTATGCCCAAACACACGCCAAGCCAACTCGATCCCAGGTCGCCGCTGGTCCTCGACACGAGGGAACTGCCGCGTCGGCCTGGTGCGTTGCGTACGGTCACGCGGGTGGTAAAGGCGCCGGCGGACCTCGGCGTGGAGATGGTCGGCGTGCCGGAGGGCACGGACCTGAGTCTCGACCTGAGCCTCCAGTCGGTGTCCGAGGGCGTATACGTCTCCGGGACCGTCTCCGGGGCCGTGCAGGGCGAGTGTGGTCGCTGCCTGCGCCAGATCGACGACTCCGTGGTCGTCACGATCCAGGAGCTGTACGCGTACGCGAACAGCACCACGGACGAGACGACCGAGGAGGACGAGGTGGGCCGCATGCAGGGCGACCTGATCGACCTGGAGCCGGCGCTGCGGGACGCGGTGGTGCTCGCACTACCGACGAACCCGCTGTGCCGAGAGGACTGCCCGGGACTGTGCACCGATTGTGGGGTGCACTGGGACGATCTGCCGGCTGACCACAGCCACCAGCAGATCGACCCGCGCTGGGCGGGCCTGACGCAACTGACCCGTAAAGAGGAGTAGGAACCGTGGCCGTCCCGAAGCGCAAGATGTCGCGCAGCAACACCCGGTCCCGCCGGGCGAACTGGAAGGCCACGGTGGTCGCGACCGTGGCGTGCCCGCAGTGCAAGTCGCCGAAGCTGCCGCACGCCGCGTGCAGCGTCTGTGGCACCTACAACGGCCGCCAGGTCCTCGAGGTCTGACACCGGCATCCGAGTGACGCTCCCGACCCCGGGTCGGGTGGCGCCCACGCCCTGGCGACTGCCCGGTGCACCGGCTCCCGCCGGCGCCGGCCGCATTGTGACGGCC
The DNA here is from genome assembly GCF_053601675.1 of Micromonospora sp. NPDC004704. NCBI lineage: Bacteria > Bacillati > Actinomycetota > Actinomycetes > Micromonosporales > Micromonosporaceae > Micromonospora > Micromonospora sp. NPDC004704. The sequence continues at coordinate 152,234 of NZ_JBSGCD010000008.1, forward strand.
GGCGTTCCCGTGGAGCCGGGCACCGTGCGGATCGCCGTCGACCTCCTCGGCGGGGACGGAGCTCCCGCCGTCGTGGTTGACGGCGCTCTGCGGGCGTTCGGCGCCGACCCCGACCTGCACCTGCTGCTCGTCGGCCCGCCTGAGGCGGCCGACGAGCTGTTGGGCGTTCTGCACCCGGCCGACCGGGACCGGATCTCCGTCCGACCGGTCCGGCACGGGGTCGCGATGGGCGACGACCCGAGGCGGGTGAGCCGGGCCGACACCACCGTCCGGGCGGCGGTCGCCGCGGTGGTCGAGGGGACCGCCGACGCGGTTGTCTCCGCCGGTGCCACGGGCGCCACCGTCACCGCCGCCGTACTCGGGTTCGGCCGCTGGCCGGACGTACGGCGTCCGGCACTGGTGGCCACCCTGCCGGCCCTCGGCGGGCCGGTCGTCCTGCTCGACGTCGGTGGCTCACTCGAGGCCCGACCGGGCACCCTGGCCCGGCACGCGGTGCTCGGCGCCGCCTACGCCGCCGTGGTGCACGGGGTGGCCGAGCCCCGGATCGGGCTGCTCTCCGTCGGCACCGAGGCGGGCAAGGGGGACCGGGCCCGGCGGGCCGCCGACCCGGTGCTCGCCCTGGCCGCCCTGCCGCCGGGCGCGCACTACGTCGGCCTCGTCGAGGGGTACGACGTCGCCGTCGGCAACCGGGCCGACGTGGTCGTCACCGACGGATTCACCGGCAACATCCTGCTCAAGGGCATCGAGGGCGCGTACGCGATGGCCGGCGGGCCCCCGGCCAGCGGAGGGGCGCCCCGGGCCGCCGCCCTGCTCGGCGTGGCCGGTACGGTCGTCGTCTGCCATGGCGCGGCGCGCGACGACGATCTCGCCTCCGGGATCGCACTCGCCGCCCACCTGCACCGTCGCGGTGCGACCGCGGCGATCTCCGGGCTGCTCGCCGACCACACCCGGGACGGCCGTACCACCGAGCGGAGTACGGCGACCGGCCGTACCGGTCATGGCGCAGACGACCGGACCGAGGAGACTCCCATGACCGACACCGAGGTAACCGGATGACCAACGACAAGCGCCGTCGCGCACCGATCGGGTACCTGGAGGCGGCGTTCGGCGTCAGCCTCGACCCGGAGCTGCTGGAGCGGGCGCTGACCCACCGCTCGTTCGCGTACGAGAACGGTGGGCTCCCGACCAACGAGCGTCTGGAGTTCCTGGGCGACTCGGTGCTCGGTGTGGTCATCACCGCTGCGCTCTTCCACAACCACCCGGACCTGCCCGAGGGGCAGCTCGCCAAGCTGCGCGCCAGCGTGGTGAACATGCGGGCGCTGGCCGACGTGGCCCGTGGACTCGGTCCGGAGGGGCTCGGCCCGTACCTGCTGCTGGGCAAGGGCGAGGAGACGACCGGTGGCCGGGACAAGGCGAGCATTCTGGCCGACACCCTGGAGGCCCTGCTCGGCGCGATCTACCTCCAGTACGGGCTGGACACGGCCGGGATCGTGATCCACCGCCTGTTCGACCCGCTGATGGCGGAGTCGGCCGGTCGCGGGGCCGCCCTGGACTGGAAGACCAGCCTCCAGGAGCTGACCGCGGCGCTGGGCCTCGGCGTTCCGGAGTACCGGATCGACGACACCGGTCCGGACCACGCGAAGACGTTCACCGCGTGGGTGGTGGTCGCCGGCCGGCGGTACGGCGGCGCGGACGGCCGGAGCAAGAAGGAAGCCGAGCAGCGGGCCGCCGAGGCGGCCTGGCGGATCCTGTCCGAGCCGGCCGAACCCGACGAACCGGTGACCGAGGACCCGGCGGCCGACGGCGCACCCGTCGACGAACCGGCGGGGCCCGGAGCTGGCGTGCTGGACGCGCCCGAGGCGGAACCGGACACCGCCGGACAGGTCGACGGCACCGGCGACGCCCGCTGAGTACGCTCGATTCCCGCAGGCCGTGAGGAAGCATCCGGCATACCGGAGGCGTTGGTTCCGGTGTGCCCGAGCCGGTGCCCCCGGCGTATCCGAGTGAGGTGACGAAGTGCCTGAGCTGCCCGAGGTGGAGACGGTCCGGCAGGGCCTGGCGAAGTGGGTCACCGGTCGACGGATCGCCACCGTCGAGGTACGCCACCCGCGCGCCATCCGCCGGCACGTGGCCGGTGACGCGCACTTCGCGGCCGTGCTCGCGGGTAAGACCGTGGTCGACGCGTGCCGGCGGGGCAAGTACCTGTGGCTCCCGTTGGACAGCGGTGACGCGGTGATCGGGCATCTGGGCATGTCCGGGCAGTTGTTGCTGCAGCCGGCGCAGGCGCCGGACGAGACCCACCTGCGGATCCGGTTCGGTTTCGACGACGACGGTCCGGAGCTGCGCTTCGTCGACCAGCGCACCTTCGGCGGCCTGTCGGTCTCCGAGGGCGGCGCGAGCCTCCCGGCCGAGATCGCGCACATCGCCCGGGACCCGATCGACCCGTCCTTCTCCGACGAGGGGTTCGTGACCGCGCTGCGCCGCAAGCGCACCGAGATCAAGCGGGCCCTGCTGGACCAGACGTTGATCTCCGGGGTCGGCAACATCTACGCCGACGAGGCGCTCTGGCGGGCCAAGCTGCACGGCGCCCGCCCGGCGGACGCGCTCACCGCACCGGCCGCGCGCCGGCTGCTCGGGCACATCCGGGACGTCCTCGGCGAGGCCCTGACGGCCGGCGGGACCAGCTTCGACGCCCTGTACGTGAACGTGAACGGGGAGAGCGGCTACTTCGACCGGTCGCTGAACGCGTACGGCCGGGAGGGGTTGCCCTGTCACCGGTGCGGGGCGGCGATCCGGCGGGAGTCGTTCATGAACCGCTCGTCGTACAGCTGCCCCCGCTGCCAGCCCCGCCCCCGGGGCTAGGCACGGGTCGGTCGGCGCTGGGCAGGGCCGGTCAGCGGGCGACGGGGACGGCGGGGCAGAGTTCCCGCCAGGCGGTGAGGTCGCGTTCCTTGCGGATGGTGGCGAACCCGTAGCCCTGGGCGGCGGTGCAGAAGTCGTCGGCCAGGGATTCGTACTCGACCTGGAAGACCGGTTTGCGGGTCTCGACGAACGGCAGCAACTGGTCGCACTCGGCCCGGCGGAAGCACTCCTCGTTGACCGCGAAGTCGAAGTACGGCTCCAGCGCCACCACCTGTTCGAGGTCGTTCGTCAGCCCCGGTGACAGTTTCGTGGAGCGGGCCAGCGCGGCCAGCCGGCGGTTGAACACGAGCTGGTCGTCGAAGGTGAGCGGGAAACCGGAATTCCGGGCGTAGCCGTCCATGTTCGCCGGCATGACCGCGGTGAAGCCCTTGCCGTAGCACAACCGGAACCGGTCGGCGATCACCGGTTCGAGGGCCGACCACTGCCGGATGTCGAGCCAGCGCTCGTCCGCGCCGTCGACGGGTGCGCCGATCAGGTTCTCCGGGAACCGGTCCGCGTCCGGCCGCTCGCGCTCGTACGTCCCGACGTTCACGTGGCAGACCGCCCGCCGGTCGCGTTCGCGCAGCCGGCGTACGTCCTCGACCGGGGTACGGAAGGCGTCGAGCACGAACACCTCGGCGTCGACGTTCGGGTCGAACTCACCACGTAACTGCCACTGCCAGGTGGGGGTGGGGCCGAGCGGCCACGGCGGGATCGGCACCGGCCGGGCCCACTGCGGTACGCACCCGGCCAGCGCCGGCACCAGCAGAACGAGGACCACCAGCAGGAGTGCGCAGCGGGGCGAGCGGCCCCCGGTGACCGGCACCGGCGGTGGTTGGGCGGCGAGGTGTCCGGTTCCGGCCCGTTGTCGCGGTCGGAACCTGAGTCCGGGTGCCCGCCCGGGCACGGATCAGTGGGCCGCGGTTGTCAAGAGCAGCACACCCCCTCGTTGTGCCCAACGACCCAACCCCCGGTACGGCACGGGTGACGTCCCGGTCACGCCACCGTGCCGAACATCTGGGTCCAGTAGAGGCGGCCGGCGGAGTTGGCCGCGATGCCGACCCCGATCGCCTTCGCGTCGCAGTTGAGGATGTTGGTCCGGTGGCCCTGGCTGTTCATCCAGCCGTCCATCACGGCGGTCGGGGAGGCGTACCCCATGGCGACGTTCTCGCTCATCGGGTTGTTGTACCCGGCCTCCTTGGCCCGGTCGACGAACGAGCTGCCGTCGCTGCCGTCGTGCGACATCTTGTCGTGGGCGGCCTGGTCCTCGCTGTGCAGTCGGGCCGCCTCGGCCAGCTTGTTGTTCATGGAGACGGAGGAGCAGCCGTTCGCCGCCCGCTCCCGGTTGACGATCTCGACCACCTGCGCCTCCCTGCTGTCCGCGCCCCCGCTGGTCGTCTTCGGCGCCCTGCTCGGCGTACGGGACGGGGTGGGGCGGGCCGGTGGCGGGGTGGTCCGTCGGGCGCTCGGGGAGGGGCTGGCGGTGGTCGGGGTGGGTGCCGCACCGAGGATGGCGACGCCGACGGCCTCGGTGACCGGTTCGCCGGTCGGGGCCGCGTCGGGTGCGCTGGCGAGGCCGATCGGCATCACCGCCGCGCCGACCCCGAACATGACCAGCAGCAGGGTGACCGCGGTGGCCACGCCGACCGGGCCGGGCAGCCGGCGCGGGTCGCGGTGCCGGCCGGTGAAGTTCTCCGGTGCCGAGTGCCGCTGCGCCCTGCCGCCGCCGTGGGCTCTCCGTTCGGTTCGCCCCTGCACGCGTACGCCTCCGGCTCGGTTCTGGGGGTGGGCCGGTGCGGACGCTACGCGGGGCGGGTCGGCCGGGCAACGTGGCTAAGGAAGATCTAAGACAGCGGGTGGTGGCCGGATGACCAGGTGGAGTTAAACTTCAAAGGTCCGAACAGTGATCTTTGTTCGTGCCTCGCGGCGACCCTCGGCAAGCAAACCGGTTGACATGAGAGTGATCTGCGCCCCGTCCAACTTGACGAGACAGGGGACATCGGCACACTATATAGGTGTCGCCAGTCGCGCCCAGGCATGCCCGCGTGTTCCTGCGGGTAGGTAGTCGCGAACGAGTTGGGCGCGCGTTGGCCGGCCTTTCCGGCAGCGCATTACAAGGAGACGCAATATGGCGAAGGCCCTCTACGGCCACGTTGGTGCGGCGCCCGACCGGCGCCTGCTCGACGAGGTCACCCGACTGCGTTCCAGGGTTCAGGCACTCGAGTTCGAGATCACCCGGTTGCGTGCCGACAATGATCGGCTCGAAGCGGCGGTGTCCGAGGCAGACGACCTGCTGCGGCTCGCCGAACCGGCACTGACCTGAGCGTGCGGACGCCGGGGACCGGCGTCCACCGCCTGTACGGCTGAAACGCACCAGCACCGACCGCGCGCCGACACATTTGTGGCGGCGCGCATCTTTTTGTCCGGAAAGAGTCGTGCACGTCACCGGGCGAAAATCACCGTCCGTGACGGCGTACTCCGGTGATGGTCCACCCGGAGGGCCGCTGCCAGGCATCCGACGCGCTCGGGAGCGTGTGCCGCGTCGGCCGGCACACCGGTTCGGGTTACGCTGCGGGTTGACCAGGTCCCCGCAGCCGGGAGCGGCCGGCCGGCCCCGACGACCGCGGTGGTGACGAGTCCCGGTGGCCGGATGCTCGGTACGGCTGCCCGACAGACCGGCGCTCACGTCGGACGAGGATCGGCAACGTGTATCTGAAGAGCCTGACGGTGAAGGGTTTCAAGTCCTTCGCCTCCGCGACGACGCTCCGGCTGGAACCGGGCATCACCTGTGTGGTGGGCCCGAACGGCTCCGGCAAGTCGAACGTCGTCGACGCCATCGCCTGGGTGCTCGGCGAGCACAGCGCCAAGGCGCTGCGGGGCGGCAAGATGGAGGACGTCATCTTCGCCGGCACCGCCGGTCGGGCACCACTGGGCCGGGCCGAGGTGACACTCACCATCGACAATACCGACGGTGCCCTGCCGATCGACTACACCGAGGTGTCGATCACCCGTCGGATGTTCCGCTCCGGCGAGAGCGAGTACGAGATCAACGGCAACTCCTGCCGGTTGCTCGACATCCAGGAACTTCTCTCCGACTCCGGCATCGGGCGAGAGATGCACGTCATCGTCGGACAGGGCCAGCTCGACGCCGTACTGCACGCCAAGCCGGAGGACCGGCGCGCGTTCATCGAGGAGGCGGCCGGCGTACTGAAGCATCGCAAGCGCAAGGAAAAGGCGCTGCGCAAGCTGGACGCGATGCAGACCAACCTCAACCGGCTCAACGACCTGACCGCCGAGTTGCGCCGCCAGCTCAAGCCCCTGGGCAGGCAGGCCGAGGTGGCCCGCCGGGCCGCCGCGATCCAGTCCAACCTGCGTGACGCCCGGCTGCGGCTGCTCGCCGACGACCTCGCCACCCTGCGTACGACCCTGGACAAGGAGATCGCCGACGAGGCGGCCCTGCGGGACCGGCGGGAGCAGGTCGAGGCGGAGCACACGGAGGTCCAGCGGCGCCTCGGTGAGCTGGAGGAGGCGCTCGCCGAAGACGCGCCGCTGCTCACCCGGGCCCAGGAGACCTGGTACAAGCTCTCCGCGTTGCAGGAGCGGTTCCGTTCCACCGAACAGCTCGCCCGGGAACGGCTCCGGCACCTGAGCGCCACCCCGGACGACGAACGACCCGGCCGGGACCCGGACCAGCTCGCCGCCGAGGCGGAGACGGTCCGGGAGCACGAGGCGGAACTGCGGGCCGCCCTCACCGACGACCAGATCCGCCTGGCCGAGGCGGTGGAGAACCGCCAGCAGCTCGAACGGCAGCTCGCCGAGGCGGAACGGGCGCTGGTCACCGCCGCCAAGGCGATCGCCGACCGGCGGGAGGGGCTGGCCCGGCTCACCGGGCAGGTCAACTCGGCGCGGGCGCGTACCGGTACCGCGGCAGAGGAGATCGCCCGGTTGGCCGCCGCGCACACCGACGCCCAGGGGCGGGCGGAACGGGCGCAGGCCGAGGTGGACGCGGTGGCCGCCCAGTCGACCGCGGCCGAGCGGGACAACGTCGACCTCGACGCCCGGCACGCCGAGGCGCAGGCCGCGCACGAGGCCGCGAACGCGACCGTACGGGCGCTGTCGGATGCCGAGCGCCGGGCGGAGAAGGACGCGGCGACCTGGAAGGCGCGCGAGGAGGCGCTGGCCATGGGGCTGCGCCGCAAGGACGGTGCCGGGGCGCTGCTGGCCCGCGCCGACCAGGTGCCGGGGCTGCTCGGCGGGCTGGCCGGGATGCTGACCGTCGCGCCGGGAAACGAGGCCGCGCTGGCCGCCGCGCTCGGTGCGCTCGCCGACGCGGTCGCGGTCAGCGGGGTGGACGAGGCCGCCGAGGCGATGCGGCTGCTCAAGATCCAGGACGCCGGGCGGGCCAGTCTGCTGGTCGGCGGTGCCGCCGGACCCGGCATGATCGGCTCACTGGACGCGCTCCGCCCCGCCCTGCCCGACGGTGCCCGCTGGGCGCCCGACCTGGTCGACGCCCCGGAGGAGATCCGCCCGGCGGTGCACCGGGCGCTGCGTGACGTCGTACTCGTCGACGACCTTGAAGCCGCGACCCGGCTGGTCGGCGCGAACTCGGAGCTGCGCGCGGTCACCCCGGACGGGGACGTGGTCGGCGCCTACGCCGCGGCCGGGGGCTCGGCCAAGGCACCGAGTTTCATCGAGGTCCAGGCCGCCGTCGAGGAGGCCCGGACCAACCGGCTCACCGCCGAGGCGACCATCGCCGAACTCACCGGCCAGCTCGCCGACGCCCGAGCCGAGGTGGCCGAACGCAAGGACGCCGTCACCGCCGCCGCGGCCGTCAAACGGGAGGCCGAGGGCCAGCGCAACGCCGCCGCCCGCCGGCTCGCCGAACTCGGCGCCGCCGCCCGCTCCGCCAAGGCCGAAACCGACCGGCTGGGTCAGTCCCGGGCCAAGGCCGAAGAGGCCCGCGACCAGGACCTCGCCGGACTCGCCGAGTTGGAGGAGCGGCTGCGGCTGGCCGAGGTCACCCCGATCGACGCCGAACCGTCCACCGAGGAACGCGACGAACTCGCCCGCTACCTGCCGCCGGCCCGGCAGAACGAGATGGAGGTCCGGCTCGCCGTCCGTACCGCCGAGGAACGGGTCGCCGCCATCGCCGGCCGGGCCGACTCCCTGGTCCGGCAGGCGAACGCCGAACGGGCCGCCCGCGAGCGGGCCGCCGCCCGCCGGGCCGCGCGTACCCGTGGGGCCGGGATCGCCCGCGCGGTCGAGTACGGCGCCCGCGAGGCGCTCACGCGGGTGGTGGCCTCCCTCACCGCCGCCGAGCGGACCCGCGACGAGGTCGCCCGCGCCCGCGCCTCCCGCGAGGCCGAACTACAGGAGGTACGCGGCGCCGCCAAGCGGCTCGGCGCCGACCTCGAGCGGCTGACCAGCGCGGTGCACCGGGACGAGGTGGCCCGAGCCGAACAGCGGATGCGGATCGAGCAGCTCGAGATCAAGGCCGCCGAGGACTTCGCCCTCGACGTGGAGACGCTGATCAGCGAGTACGGACCGCAGCAGCTCGTCCCGCCCACCCCGGCGGACGTCGCCATGGCCGAGCGGGACGGTACGCCGGTGCCCGAGCCGGTGCCGTTCGAGCGCCCGGTGCAGGAGAAGCGGGCCGCCAAGGCCGAACGGGAACTGGCCCTGCTGGGCAAGGTCAACCCGCTCGCCCTGGAGGAGTTCGCCGCCCTCGAAGAGCGGTTCAAGTTCCTCTCCGAGCAGCTCGAAGACCTCAAGGCCACCCGCCGTGACCTGCTCACCGTGGTGAAGGACGTGGACGACCGGATCCTCGAGGTCTTCGCCAGCGCGTTCGCCGACACCGCCCGCGAGTTCGAGCAGGTCTTCACCGTCCTCTTCCCCGGCGGCGAGGGACGGCTGATCCTCACCGAGCCGGACGACCTGCTCACCACCGGCGTCGAGGTCGAGGCCCGCCCGCCCGGCAAGAAGATCAAGCGGTTGTCGCTGCTCTCCGGCGGGGAGCGGTCGCTGACCGCCGTCGCCATGCTGGTGGCGATCTTCCGCGCCCGGCCCAGCCCGTTCTACATCATGGACGAGGTGGAGGCGGCGCTCGACGACGTCAACCTCGGTCGCCTGATCACCCTGATGGCGCAGCTCAGGGAGAAGAGCCAGCTCATTATCATCACCCACCAGAAGCGCACCATGGAAGTGGCCGACGCGCTGTACGGCGTCACCATGCGCAACGGGGTCACCGAGGTGATCAGCCAGCGGCTCAGCAGGGAAGAGGACTGATGGCTCGGGAAAAGGCGACGGCGCTGCTGGTCGACCTCGACGGGGTACTGCGACGGTGGGATCCGGCGGTCAACGAGGCGGTGGAGCGGGAGTTCGGCCTCCCGGCCGGGGCGCTGCTCGACACCGCGATGCGCTGGTCGCTGCTCCAGCCGGCGGTCACCGGCCAGGTCAGTCACCTGGACTGGATGAACGGCGTCGCGGACGCGCTGGCCGAACCGGCCGGTGGCCGGGAACGGGCGCTCGCCGCCGTCGACCAGTGGCAGGCGTACCGGGGCGAGGTCGACCAGGAGGTCCTCGCCTTCGTCCGGGAGGTGCGCGCGGGCGGCGTACGGGTTGGACTGGCCACCAACGCCACCGACCGGCTCGACGCGGATCTGGCCGAGCTGAACCTGGTGGACGAGGTGGACCTGGTCCTCAACTCGTCCGTACTCGGGGTGCACAAGCCGGCTCCCGAGTACTTCCGTACCGCCTGCGAGGCGCTCGCCACCCCGCCCCGCCGGGTCCTGTTCGTGGACGACGACGACCGCTCCGTACGCGGAGCCCGCGCCGCCGGCCTGCCGGCCCACCGCTGGACCAGCCCCGCCGACCTCCCCTACCTCCGCGCCGCCCTCACCCCCTGACCCCCGCCCCGCGCCGCTGCGCGTCGCGCGGAGGCCTCTTGTAGTGAATGAGTGGCAATCCGGGCCGGAATTACCACTCTTTCTCTACAAGAGGCGCCAGGCGGGGCGCGGGGAGGGGGAGAGGGCGCGGGGACTACGGGACGACGGTTACGGGCCAGTGGCCGGATTTGACCAGGCGGGTGGCGATCGAGCCGACCAGGCGGTGACCGGCCTGGGTGGAGGCACCGACCACGACCATGTCGGCCCGCATCTCGTCGGCGACCGTACGCAGTTCGGCATACGGGTCACCGCGGCGCCCGAGGAAGGTCAGCGGTACGCCCAGTTCCTCGGCGGCGCTGCCGACCTCGTGACGCAGCTCGGCGCCCAGCTCGTCCAGGGCGTCCTGCACCTGGCTGCCGATCCCCGGTGTCAGTCCGGCGAGTACGGACGGGGCGGCCACGAAGACCACCACCAGTTCGCTGTTCTGCCGGCGGGCCAGGCCGGCGGCGTACGCGACCGCCCGCATCGAGGTGACCGAACCGTCGACCCCGGCGAGTACCACCTTCGGGCCGTCCGTACCGCGTTCGAACGGCGACGGGGTGGTGGCCGGGCCGTACCGTACCCGGTCGGGCTGCTCGGTCCGGGGCGGGTCGTACGCCGGCTGGTCGGCGGGTTCGACGGTCATCGGACCGCTCCCGGCGCGGCGGTGGCCGTCCCCGGACGGAGCTGGCCGGACTCGTGGGTTGCCGGCCGGTGCTGGCCGCCGGATCCGGGTGTTCCCGTGCCGGACGGATCGGTGCCGCTCTGCTGACGCAACGGGACCTCCTTGATGAAGATGACCGCGATCAGGGTGATCAGCGCGAAGGGTGCCGCGGTCAGGAAGATATCGCCTGCTCCGTGACCGTACGCGATCTCCACGACGGCACGGATCGGGCCGGGCAGGGTGGCCACGTTCGGGATGGCGCCGCCGCTGTCGGGTGCGGCCACCCCGAGGGAGCCGAACCCGTCGGCGAGGTAGCCGGCGACCCGGTGTCCGAGTAGCGCACCGAGCGCGGAGACCCCGACCGCGCCGCCCAGGCTGCGGGAGAACGCGACCAGGGAGCTGGCGGCGCCGAGTTCGCGGACCGCGACCGTGTTCTGGACGGCGAGTACCAGGTTCTGCATGGTCATGCCGAGTCCGATACCCAGCACGGCCATGTAAACGCTCATCAGCGGGAAGCTGGTTTCGGCCCGGATCGTGCCCATCAGGGCGAAACCGACGGTGAGCAGGACCGCGCCGCCGACCAGGTAACGCTTCCACCGCCCGGTACGGGTGATCAGGCGCCCGGTGAGGGTCGAGGCGACGAGCAGTCCGAGGATCATCGGCAGGGTCATCAACCCGGCCCGGGTGGGGCTCTGTCCCCGGCTGATCTGGAAGTACTGGCCGAGGAAGACCGAGGCGCCGTACATGGCCACGCCGACGGCGACGCTGGCGAGGGTGGCCAGGGCGACGGTCCGGGAGCGGAACAGGTGCAGCGGGATGATCGGCTCGGCGGCCCGGGACTCGACCCGCAGGGCGAGGGCGCCGAGTCCGACCGCGCCGAGCACCATCACCGGGGTCTGCCAGGCCAGCCAGGCGAAGTTGTTGCCGGCGAGCGAGACCCAGATCAGCAGCAGCGACACCGACGCGGAGATGAGGGTGGCGCCGAGGTAATCGATCTTGGCCTTGCGGGTGACCACCGGGAGGTTCAGCGTCTTCTGCAGCACCACGATCGCGGCCACCGCGAACGGCACCCCGACGTAGAAGCACCAGCGCCAGCCGAGCCACGAGGTGTCGACGATGACGCCGCCGATCAGCGGTCCGCCGATGGTGCCGAGGGCGAACACCGCGCCGAGGTAGCCGCTGTACCGGCCGCGCTGCCGGGGGGCGATCATCGCGGCCATGATGATCTGGGCGAGCGCGGTGAGGCCCCCGGCGCCGACGCCCTGCACGACCCGGCAGGCGATCAGTTCGCCGGTGTTCTGGGCCAGACCGGCCAGCACCGAGCCGAGGACGTAGATCACCAGGGCGAGCTGGACCAGCAGCTTCTTGCTGGTGAGGTCGGCGAGCTTGCCCCAGATCGGCGTGGTCGCGGTGAGCGCCAGCAGCGTCGCGGTGACCACCCAGGTGTACGACGACTCGGTGCCGTGCAGCTCGGAGATGATCCGGGGGAGGGCGTTCGAGACCACGGTCGAGGACAGGATCGCCACGAACATGCCGAGCAGCAGTCCGGAGAGGGCTTCGAGGATCTGCCGGTGGGTCATCGGGGTTCCGGGAGCCGCGTCCGTGCTCGGATCGGATGCCGGGACCGCCGGCTCGGTTGCCTGGGTCATGGAGTGGTTCCTTCGGCGGATAGCTCTCCCCGGCGGGTTCCGCCGCCGCCCGCCGGTTGGTTGCCGTACCCCACGCTAGGCAGAACTAGTTGCCCCAGGCAACTAAGGCCGGGGAAGTGTGATCGGTCAGTCCGGCAGCGGGGGTGGGCCGGGACGGCTCAGCGGGACTCGGCGTTGTACCGGGACAGCAACCGGGCGAACTCGACCTGGTCGGCGGTGGGCCAACCGGCCAGGGCCCGGTGCAACTGCTCCTGCCGGGCACGGCGGGCGTCGGCGAACCGGCGCTGCCCCTCCTCGGTCAGGTCGAGCAGGGCGGCGCGCCCGTCCACCGGGTCGGGTTGCCGCCGTACCAGGCCCAGTTCCGCCAGGGCGGCGATCTGCCGGCTGAGCGTGCCCTTGCCGATGCCCAGTTCCGCCGCCAGGTCGGTGAGCCGGGTCGGACCGGACCGGAACAGCAGGAGCAGCAGCCCGTACGCGTTCGGCTCCAGGTGCGGGTGCACCTCCCGGGCGACCTCCCAGGAGACCGCCCGGGCCCGGCGCAACAGCACGGTCAGCTCGTGCTCGACCGCACGCAGCGGTTCCGGCTCGGCCGTGTCCCGGCTGCCGTCCCCGTCGCCCCGCTCGCCCGCCACCGATCTCCCTCCCCCGGAGGATCACCCCGTCCGCCGGCCACGGATCTCCACCGGATCGCGGACCGGGGCGGGCACGCCGCCCGCCCACCGTCCGTCGGCGGAAACCGCCCCTGATCAGCCTACGACCGGCTCGGCCCGGCGGCCTCCGTCGGCCGGGCGAGGTGCTGGTGGCCGACCACCCGCAGGACCCCGTCCTTGCCGGTGCCCTCGATCACCACCTCGGCCGCCGGGCCGGTGTGCCGCAGGCTGCTGATCGCGTTGCCGAAGTACGGCCCGGTCAGCCGCCGCCAGCGCACCCCCGGCCGCCGCACCCCGGCGGTACGGGCCAGCGCCCGCGCCGCCCCGCTCGGGCCGGGGTGCCACCCCAGCTTCAGCAGCGGGCGCATGAACGCGGGCACCTGGTTGTGGATCGGGGAACAGGTCAACTGGTGTACGGGGGTCTTCACCTCGTCGGTGAACTGCGCCCGGGCGACGTACGAGTGGTGCACGTCGCCGGAGAGCACGCTGATCGACGCCGGTGCCGGGTACGCCGGACCCGCCCCGACCAGCGCCGGGGCGTCACCACCGTCGGCACCGGCATCCTCGGTCCGGCCGGTCCCGATCCGGGCGAAGAGGGCGGCCAGGGACTCGAACGACCGGTCGAAGGCGGCCCAGTGCTCCAGGTCGAAGGCCCGGCGCAGCCGCTCGGCGAACGCGGCCACCCGGGGGCGGCGGGAGTCGGCGAGCCGCTCGTTCCACGACTCGACGTGGTGTACGGCGGGCGGGAGCAGCCAGGGCAGCGACGAACCGACCACCAGGTGGTCGTACCGGCCGTGGGCCCGGTCGACGAACCAGGCCCACTCCTCGGGCGAGAGCATCGACCGCCGGGACCGGTCCAGCACCCGGCCGCACCGGTTGTCCAGCATCACCAGCCGGGTCCGGCCGATGTCGAGGCCGTAGCTCCACTGGTAGCGCCCGACCCGTACCGGCCCGCCGAGCGGGTCGCCACCGGCCACGCCCCCCGTGGTGTGGCCGGCGGCCTCGGACACGTGCGCGTCCACCTGCTCGCCGAACTCCCGCAGGACCGAGGTGGCGTCCTCGGCGGCGACGACCTTGGCGTAGACGGGGTCGGCCGCGACCTCGTCCGGGTCGAGGTTGCCGAGGTGCTGGTAGACCCAGTAGGAGGCGATCCCGCTGGCGATCCGCTCGTTCCACCAGGGCTCTTCGCGTACCTCGGCCCGCCAGCGCGCCGAGGTGTTCCAGTCGTCGATGATCTCGTGGTCGTCGAACATCATCACGCTCGGCACGGTTGCCAGCAGCCAGCGGATCTCCGGGTCGCGCCAGGACTCCAGGTAGAGCTTGGTGTACTCGTCGAAGCTGACCACCTGGTCGGCCGGGGCGCCGTGCGGTCGGTGCCGGCGGCGGCTGAGCAGCTTGCGGACCGTCGGCGAGGTCTGGTCCGCGTACACCTGGTCGCCGAGGAGCACCATCAGGTCGGGCAGGTCGGCCGCCGCGTCCCCGCTGGCCATCAACCGCCGGGCGTACGCGTCGAGGGCGTCCGGCGGGAGTCGGCGGGCGGTCGCGTGCTGGGTGGTCTCCCGGCACGAGCCGAAGATCAGGTGCACCGGTTCGGTCTCGTCGTCGCCCCGGGTACGGATCAGGCTCGGCGGGTACTTCGAATCGGGCTGCGGCCAGACCAGCTCGTCGTCGAGCCACACCTCGTACGGTTCGGCGCTGCCCGGCGTCAGCCCCTCCACCACCACCAGCGCGTAGTGGTGGTCGAAGGCGGTGAACGTGGCGGCCGTACCGCTGGCGCCGGAGGCGGTCCGGACCCGGGCGACGGCGGGTGAGCTCGCCTCCACCCAGACGGTGGCGCGGGTGCCGACCACGCGGCGCAGCAGCGGGCCGATCAGCAACCGACTTTCGGGCATCGTTGGACCTCCGAGGGGTGGGTGAACCCATCCTTGCTACCCGGCGGGTCCGACCGCCATCCGGGTTCCGCCGGAGGGTACCGGTGATCTCCGCCGCGCCCATCGGGAGCGGCGGCTGGGCCGGCCGAGCCGGCATCTGTCAGGATTCCCGCATGGAGTACCTCGTTCTCGCGCTGATCCTGCTAGGTGTGCTGCTGCTCGGCACCGTCGGCCTGGTGGTGCCGCGGCTGCGTCGGCGGCCCGAGCCGCCCCTGCCGCCCGAGACGAGCGTGTCTACCCGCCCCACCGGCGTGATCACCCCGGAGGCCCCGGAAGTCACGGAACCGCAGATCACCGACACGGTGACCGCGCCGCCGCCGGTGGCGCCGCCGGCCGAACCGGCACCGACGCTGGAACGCCCGGAACCGACCGCCGGCCGGCTGGTCCGGCTGCGGACCCGGCTGTCCCGTTCGCAGAACGTGTTCGGCAAGGGGCTGCTCACCCTGCTCAGCCGGGACCACCTCGACGAGGAGGTCTGGGAGGAAATCGAGGACGCACTGATCACCGCCGACGTCGGCGTGGACGCCACCCGGGAGATCGTCGACCGGTTGCGCGAGCGGACCGCGGTGCTCGGCACCCGTACGGCGCGTGACCTGCGCACCCTGCTCGCGGTCGAACTGGTCAACGCGCTCGATCCGGGGATGGACCGGGCACTGCGGGCCACCGCGCACGACGGCACCCCCGGTGTGGTGCTGGTGGTCGGGGTCAACGGCGCCGGCAAGACCACCACCTGCGGCAAGATCGCCCGGGTGCTGGTCGCGGACGGTCGTACGGTGCTGCTCGGTGCCGCGGACACGTTCCGGGCCGCCGCCGCGGAACAGCTCACCACCTGGGGCGGCCGGGTGGGTGCCGAGGTGGTCCGGGGACCGGAGGGAGCCGATCCGGCGAGTGTGGCATTCGACGCGGTCCGCCGGGGTATCGAACTCGGGGTGGACACCGTACTGATCGACACCGCCGGGCGGTTGCAGAACAAGGTCGGCCTGATGGACGAGCTGGGCAAGGTCAAGCGGGTGGTGGAGAAGCACGGCCCGGTCGACGAGACGCTGCTCGTACTGGACGCCACCACGGGGCAGAACGGGCTGGAGCAGGCCCGGGTGTTCATGGAGGTGGTCGACGTGACCGGGGTGGTGCTGACCAAGCTCGACGGCACCGCCAAGGGCGGGATCGTGATCGCCGTACAGCGCAAGCTCGGCCTGCCGGTCAAGCTGGTCGGCCTGGGCGAGGGCCCGGACGATCTGGCCCCGTTCGACCCCGCGCAGTTCGTCGATGCGCTCATCGGCGCCGATCCGCTGGGCGCCGAGGCGTAACCTCGGTGGCCTACCGTGAACCGCCGCCGCGCATCGGGAGACCGTACGTGACTTCGCAGGAAATTCCACTGCACGGCGGCAACGTGAGCACCGTCGTACGGGTCGGTGACACCGTCCGGCGCAACGCCGGGCCGTGGACGCCCTCGGTGCACGCGCTGCTGCGGCACCTGGAGTACGTCGGGTTCACCGGCTCGCCCCGCGCGCTCGGGATGGACGAGCGCAACCGGGAGGTGCTGTCCTACCTGGAGGGGGAGTGCGGGGAGTACCCGCTCGCCCCGCACTGGGTGACCGACGAGGCGCTGGTCACCGTCGCCACGATGCTCCGGATGTTCCACGACGCGCAGTACGGCTTCGCCCCGGTCACCGGCGCGGTCTGGCGCTCGTTCGGCCCACCGCCGCCGGACACCGAGGTGATCTGCCACCACGACGCCGCCCCGCACAACGTGATCTGGCGGCCGGACGGGACCCTCGCGCTGATCGACTTCGACCTGGCCTCACCGGGTGCCCGGATCTACGACGTGGCGTACGCGGCCTGGACCTGGGTGCCGCTCTTTTCCGACCGGGACTCGTACACGCTGGGGTGGAAGCGGCCGAACCGGCCCCGCCGGCTGCGGTTGTTCGCGGACGCGTACGGTCTGATCCCACGGGACCGGCACCGGTTGGTGCGGACCATCCGTAAGCGGATCGTCGACCATGTCGAGGGGATCCGTCGGATGGCGGCGGCGGGCGAGCCGGCGTTCGTACGGATAGTGCACAAGGGCCATCTGCGGCGTCCGATGCGCGATCTCCGCCTGCTGGATTACGAACGGCACACCCTGGAGTACGCCCTCCGTTGATCCGTGTCGCTTTCCGTATACCTCCGGCGCGCCTTTCGGCTGATATGCCCCCACCCGTTCTATCGACTGTGAGACTTTCTTCACACGTACGAAACAACTGGTGACGGGCCGGAAACGCGGTGGAGACCCTGGGTGAAACAGCCGGCCGGGAAGCTTCCGCCCAACCGGCGCACGGGCGGCGCTGCCCCTGGGTCGGTGGAAGTTTCGGCTCGGGCAGCTAGGGCAGCGGGACAGTGCCCGGCACGAATCGGAGCTTTCGAGGGGAGGAAACTACCTTTTAGGAGGCCAGCGTGCCTGAAGCACCGACGATCGACGGCGCCAACACTACGTGGCTGCTGGTTTCGACGGCGCTCGTGCTGCTCATGACACCCGGACTGGCGCTGTTCTACGGCGGCCTGAACCGGTCCAAGGGCGTACTTAACATGATGATGATGAGCTTCTCGGCTATCGGGCTCATCTCGATTCTGTGGTGGTTCTACGGATTCAGCGTCGCCTTCGGGGCCGACGTGAACGGGCTCTGGGGCGATCCCGGTGCCTACCTCGGTACCAAGACGTTCCTCGCGGAGACCGATCTCTGGGGCGCGACCGCGGAGAACCCCAGCGGCATCGGCATTCCGCTCTACGTCTTCATGGCCTTCCAGATGGTCTTCGCGGTGATCACCGTCGCGCTGATCAGCGGTGCCATCTCCGACCGGGCCAAGTTCGGCGGCTGGCTGCTCTTCGCCTTCGGCTGGGCCACCCTGGTCTACTTCCCGGTCGCGCACTGGGTGTGGGGCGGCGGTTTCATCGGCGCCAAGATCCACGCGCTCGACTTCGCCGGTGGTACGGCAGTGCACATCAACGCCGGTGCAGCGGCGCTCGCCGTGGCTCTGGTGCTCGGCAAGCGGCTCGGCTGGCCCAAGGAGGGCATGAAGCCGCACAACATCCCGCTGGTGGCGCTCGGTGCCGGGCTGCTCTGGTTCGGCTGGTTCGGCTTCAACGCCGGCTCCGAACTGACCGTGGACTCGGTCGCCGGTCTGGCCTTCATCAACACCCAGCTCGCCACCGCCGCGGCCGTGCTCGGCTGGATCGTGGTCGAGTGGATCAAGGATGGCAAGCCGACCATGGTCGGTGCCTCCTCCGGTGCGATCGCCGGCCTGGTCGCGATCACCCCGGCCTGTGGTTTCATCGCTCCCTGGGCGTCCGTGCTGCTCGGCATCGTCGCCGGTGTGGTCTGCGCCCTCGCGGTCGGCCTGAAGTACAAGCTCGGCTTCGACGACTCGCTCGACGTGGTCGGCGTGCACTTCGTCGGTGGCTGGATCGGGTCGCTCTGGCTCGGCCTGTTCGCCACCAACTCGGTCAACGCCGCGATCAGCGACGTGGTGGGCGGCTCCGACGGTCTCTTCTACGGCGGCGGCGCGACCCAGCTCGGTCGGCAGGCCCTCGCCGGCCTGGTCGTCACGGTATGGTCGTTCGCCATCGCCTGGGTGCTGGCCTTCGTGATCGAGAAGACCATCGGCTTCCGGGTCAAGTCCGAGGCCGAGGTCGACGGGATCGACATCGCGGAGCACGCTGAGGCCGGCTACGACCTCTCCACCGGTGGCGGTAGCGGCGGTGGCGGTGCGTTCGCCATGGCCGGGATCGGCACTCCCGGTAGCACCGCGGCCGAGCCGGCCGCTCCGGTCAGCGAAAAGGTCGCCGGTTAACGTTCCTGTGATGGAGGGGTTGGACATGAAGCTGGTGACCGCGGTCATCAAGCCGTACCAGTTGGACGCGGTGAAGGAGGCCCTGCACGCCCTCGGCGTGGCCGGCCTGACCGTCAGCGAGGTCCAGGGGTACGGACGGCAGAAGGGCCACACCGAGGTGTACCGGGGTGCCGAGTACACCGTGGAGTTCCTGCCGAAGATCCGGGTCGAGGTGCTGACCGACGAGATCGACGTCGAGAAGGTCGTCGACGCGGTGGTCACGGCGGCCCGTACGGGCAAGATCGGTGACGGCAAGGTCTGGGTCACGGCCGTGGAGGATGTCGTCCGCGTCCGGACCGGTGAGCGCGGCCTCGACGCGCTCTGAGCATATGGCGATGACCAGGGGAACACCGCCGGCAGTCGGACTGACCGACGACGGAACACCGCTGCTCACCGCCGGGATCGGCGCCGCCGCACGCGAACAGCGTGCGGCGGCGCTCGACGCCTGGTTGGTGACGCTGATGCCGGCAGTACCGGCCGGGGTGGCGCTGGTCGCGGTCGGCGGTCTCGGCCGCCGGCAGTTGTCGCCGTACAGCGATCTCGACCTGGTGCTGGTGCACGACGGCGTGCCCGGCATGGACGAGATCGCCGCCGCGCTCTGGTACCCGATCTGGGACGCCCGGCTCGGCCTGGACCACTCGGTCCGCACCATCCCCGAGGCGCTCTCCGTGGCGCACGACGACGTCAAGGTCGCCCTCGGGCTGCTCGACGCCCGGCACGTCGCCGGGGACGAGGCACTCAGCAACAAGCTCATCGCCGCCGCCGGTGACCAGTGGCGGCGTACCGCCGTGCGGCAGTTGCCGGTGCTGCACCAGGTGACCGCCGCCCGCTGGAAGGCGCACGGCGAACTCGCCTTCCTCCTCGAGGGCGACCTCAAGGAGGCCGCCGGCGGGTTGCGCGACGTGGGCCTGCTGCGCGCCATCGCGTACGCCGGGATCAGCGACGCCCTCCGACCGGCCGTACGCGCCGCCCACCTGCGGCTGCTCGACACCCGCGACGCACTGCACGTGTCCCGGGGCCGGCGGGTCGACCGCCTGGTCGCGCAGGAACGGGCCGCCGTCGCCACCCTGCTCGGGCTCGACGACGGCGACGCGGTGCTGCGCCGGGTGGCCGGCGACGCCCGTACGATCAGCCACGCCCTCGCCGACGCGTTCCGGTCCGCCGACCGGCTCCGCAGCGGACGGCTGCGCGGCCCCGACAACCGGGGCGCCGACGGCCGGCTGCTGCGCCGCCCGGTCGCCCGTGACGTGGTCGAACACGACGGCGAACTCGTCCTCGCCCGGACCGCGATCGGCGCCCGCCCCGATCCCAGCCTGTCGCTGCGGGTCGCCGCCGCCGCGGCCAGCACCGGGCTCCCGATCGCCCGCGCCACCTGCGAGTGGCTTGCCGCGTACTGCCCGCCGCTGCCGACCCCGTGGCCGGCGGCGGCCCGCGCCGCACTGATCACCCTCCTCGGCGCCGGCCCCGGCCTGGTGCCCACCTGGGAAACCTGCGACCGGTACGGGCTGATCGACGGCTGGTTGCCGGAATGGCCCCGGCTGCGCAGCCTCCCCCAGCACAACCCGGTGCACCTGTTCACCCTCGATCGGCACCTGGTCCAGGCCGCCGCCGAGGCGACCGCGTACGCCCGCGAGGTGGACCGGCCCGACCTCCTGCTGCTCGCCGCGTTCCTGCACGACGTCGGCAAGGGCCTGCCCGGTGACCACAGCACCGTCGGTGCCCCGATCGCCGCCTCGATCGCCGCCCGGATCGGCCTCCCGCCGGCCGAGGTCGACCTGATCGAGAAGCTGGTCCGGCTGCACCTGTTGCTCCCCGAGGTGGCCACCCGGCGGGACCTGCGCGACCCGGTGACGATCTCCGGCGTGGCCGAAGCGGTCGGCGACAGCCACACCCTCAGCCTCCTGCACGGGCTCGCCCGCGCCGACGCCCAGGCCACCGGCCCGGCCGCCTGGTCGGACTGGAAGTCCCGGCTGATCGCCGAACTGGTCGGCAGGGTGCACACCGCACTGGACACCGGTGAGCTGCCCGACCCCCCGACACCGGATCCGGCGCTGCTGGAGGGGCCGCTGCCGGCCGTACACCTGGACGGGGCGCGGGTGGCGGTGGCCGCCGCCGACCGGCGCGGCCTGCTCGCCGCGGTCGCCGGTTGCCTGGCCCTGCACCGGCTCGAAGTGCTCTCCGCCGACGCGAGCACGGTCGCGGACCGGGGGCTGGTCGAGTTCCAGGTCCAGCCCCGGTACGGCACCCCACCCGACCCGATCGCGCTCAGCGCCGACCTGCGCCGCGCGGTCACCGGTGACGTGTCGGTGATCCAACGGCTGCGCGGCCGGGCCCTGGCCAGCCGGGGCGGCGGCGCAGCCCCGAGGGTGGTCTGGCACCGGGCCGCTGCCACCGACGCGGTGGTGCTCGAACTGCGCGCCGCCGACTCCGGTGGCCTGCTCTACCGGGTGACGAGCGCCCTGGACGAGGCCGGCGCCCTCGTCCGCGCCGCCAGGATCTCCACCCTGGGCGGCGACGTGGTCGACGCCTTCTACCTCGTCGGCGACTACTCCGACGAGGCCGAACGCGACCGCGTCGAAGCCGCCGTCCTCGCCGCCGTCACCCCCTGACGACCTCTCGCGCCTCTTGTAGAGAAAGAGGCGTTATTCGCGCCCCGATAGGCCCTCTTTCTCTACAAGAGCGACCCGCTCGGCGGGGAGCGGCGGCGGGTGCAGGTGAGCCGGGCGATGGTGAAGCTCGGCGCCCGCGATCGGGCCCAACTCGTCGTGTGCGCGTACCAGTCCGGGCTGGTCGATCCGTGAGACGAGCCGGCGGTGATCGGCGGCCGGTGGCAGCGACGCGGCGGCCGGGGTGCCGGGCGGCTACCCTAGCGTTGGCCGGAAGTGTCGCTGCCGGTCCGAGTCCTGCTCGCGGAAACTAGACAAACGGGATGTTGCGCCGTGTTTGACACCTTGAGTGACCGCCTCTCCGGGATCTTCACCAAGCTCCGTGGAAAGGGTCGGCTCACCGACGCCGACATCGACGCCACCGCCCGGGAGATCCGGCTGGCGTTGTTGGAGGCCGACGTCGCGCTGCCCGTCGTCAAGTCCTTCATCGCGAACCTGAAGGAACGGGCCCGTGGCGCCGAGGTCTCCCAGGCGCTCAACCCGGCCCAGCAGGTCATCAAGATCGTGCACGAGGAGCTGGTCGCGGTCCTCGGCGGCGAGGGCCGGCGGCTCCAGTTCGCGAAGAACCCGCCGACCGTGATCATGCTCGCCGGTCTCCAGGGTTCCGGTAAGACCACCCTCGCCGGCAAGCTCGCCCGCTGGCTCAAGGCACAGGGTCACCAGCCGATGCTGGTCGCCGCCGACCTCCAGCGTCCGAACGCGGTCGGCCAGTTGCAGGTGCTCGGCGGGCGGGCCGGCGTCGAGGTCTACGCCCCCGAGCCGGGCAACGGTGTCGGTGACCCGGTCCAGGTGGCCAAGGCGTCGATCGAGTACGCCAAGCGGGCCGCCCGCGACATCGTCATCGTCGACACCGCCGGCCGGCTCGGCATCGACGCCGAGATGATGGCCCAGGCCGCCTCGATCCGGGACGCGGTCGACCCGGACGAGGTCATCTTCGTGATCGACGCGATGGTGGGTCAGGACGCCGTACGGACCGCCGAGGCGTTCCGCGACGGGGTCGGCATCACCGGCGTTGTCCTCTCCAAGCTCGACGGTGACGCCCGCGGTGGTGCGGCGCTGTCCGTACGCGAGGTCACCGGGCAGCCGATCCTGTTCGCCTCCACCGGTGAGAAGCTGGAGGACTTCGACGTCTTCCACCCGGACCGGATGGCGAGCCGGATCCTCGGCATGGGCGACATGCTCACTCTGATCGAGCAGGCCGAACAGGCCTTCGACTCCGATCAGAAGGAGAAGATGACCGCCAAGCTGATGGGCGGTGAGCAGTTCACCCTGGAGGACTTCCTCGACCAGCTCATCGCCGTACGGCGGATGGGTCCGATCGCCAACGTGCTGGCCATGATGCCCGGCATGGGGCAGATGAAGGACCAGCTCGCCGACCTGGACGACAGCCACTTCGACCGGGTCACCGCGATCATCCGGGGCATGACGCCCGGCGAGCGGACCAACCCGAAGATCATCAACGGCTCCCGCCGGCTCCGCATCGCCAACGGCTCCGGGGTCACCGTGATGGACGTCAACCAGCTGCTCAACCGCTTCACCGAAGCGCAGAAGATGATGAAGCAGATGGGCGGCATGATGGGCATGCCCGGCGCCCGGCGCAAGGCGACCAAGTCGCCGAAGAACAAGCGCAAGGGCACCAAGGGCGGCAACCGGCCCCGCGTCGGCGGCGGTCCCGCCGGTGGGTTCCCCGGTGGCGGTGCCGGCTTCCCCGGCATGCCGCAGCTCCCGCCGGGAATGGACCCGGGCGCCGGGCAGGGCCTGCCGCCCGGCTTCAAGCTGCCGAAACTCGACTTCAACAAGCTCACCAAGCGGCCCGACGACAACAAGTGAGCCAGCTCGACCCGGTTTCACTGCACGTACGCGGAGTCCTGCTCCCCGACGACGAGGTACGTGACCTGTGGCTGGTCGGTGACCGGGTCACGTACGAGCCGGTGGCCGGGGCGCAGACGATCAACGACGGCGGGTTCGTGCTGCCCGGACTCGTGGACGCGCACTGCCACATCGGCATCGCCCCGAGCGGGCGGCCGATCACCGGGCTGGACGAGGCCCGCGCGCTCGCCGTACCGGACCGGGAGGCGGGGGTCCTGGCGATCCGGGACGCGGGTTCGCCGTACCCGTACCCGGAGTTGGACGACGAGCCGGGACTGCCGCGACTGGCCCGCGCGGGCCGGCACATCGCCCCGCCGAAGCGCTACCTGCGCGACATCGGGGTCGAGGTGCCGGCGAGCGAGTTGCGGGCGGCCGTGGCCGAGCAGGCGGCGGCCGGCAACGGCTGGGTCAAGCTGGTCGGCGACTGGATCGACCGGGACGCCGGTGACCTGGCGCCGACCTGGGACGAGGCCACCCTGACCGACGCGGTCCGGGCCGCGCACCAAGCCGGCGTACGCGCCGCGGTGCACACCTTCTCCGAGTCCGCCGTCGACATCATGGTCCGGGCCGGGGTGGACTCGGTCGAGCACGGCACCGGCCTCAGCGTGGACCTGGTCGACGAGATGGCCCGCCGGGGCACCGCACTCGTCCCCACGATGATCAACATCGACACCTTCGGTGGCATCGCCGAACGTGCCGCCGAACGCTTCCCCGGGTACGCGAAACACATGCTCGCCCTGCGCGACGGCTTCCCCGAGGTGGTCCGGGCCGCGTACGAGGCCGGCGTGCCGATCTTCGTCGGTACGGACGCCGGTGGCGGGATCAACCACGGTCTCGCCGCCGAGGAGATGCTGCTGCTGCACGAGCGGGCCGGCATGTCCACCCTGGACGTCCTCGCCGCCGGCTCCTGGGGAGCCAGAGCGTGGCTCGGCTTCCCCGGCCTGGTCGAAGGCGGCCTCGCCGACCTGGTCGTCTACGACACCGACCCCCGCACCGACCTGCGGGTCCTCCGCACCCCGAGCCGCATAGTCCTACGCGGCCAAGTCGTCCGCTGACGCATCGCCCCTTGACCGGTGCGCGCTGAGGTGTCTCGCTTGATCCACGCGCGCTGAGCTGTCGCCGAGGGCGCTCTGGGAACAGCTCAGTGCGCGTGGATCAAGCCCCCAAACTCGACCCCCGCGGCGATCGCCTCCCTCATCCCCGGCTGTGACGACTTTTCGCCCCTATGGGGGCAGCAAGTCGCCACAGCCCTGCCGATCAGCCGCCCAACCCCGCGAGTACCACCCCTCCCGCCCCGTCCCACCCCAAACGTGGGCGATCTTGCAGTTGTGGTGCCGCGAATCGTGGCCTTGGTCGGATTTGTGAACAGCCACAACTGCAAGATCGCCGTGCTCTTCGCGGTGGGGCGGCGTCGGGGGGTGGGGGTGGGGTGGGGGGTGCTGGGGGGCGCATAGGATATGCGGTCATGGCACGCGTGCTCACTCCCCGTGCGGAGGATTTCCCCCGCTGGTACCAGGACCTGATCGCCAAAGCGCAGCTCGCCGACAACGGCCCGGTGCGTGGCACGATGGTCATCCGACCAGCGGGCTACGCCATCTGGGAGCGTATGCAGGCCGAGATGGACAACCGGATCAAGGCGGCGGGGGCGGAGAACGCCTACTTCCCGCTGTTCATCCCGGAGTCCTACCTCAAGCGCGAGGCCGAGCACGTCGAGGGCTTCTCCCCGGAGCTGGCCGTGGTCACCCACGGTGGCGGCAAGCCGCTGGCCGAGCCGATCGTGGTACGCCCCACCAGCGAGACCGTGATCGGCGAGTTCATGGCCAAGTGGGTCGACTCGTACCGGGATCTGCCGCTGCTGCTCAACCAGTGGGCGAACGTGGTCCGGTGGGAACTGCGCCCCCGGATCTTCCTGCGTACGAGCGAGTTCCTGTGGCAGGAGGGGCACACCGCGCACGTCGACGAGGCGGACGCGCGGGCCTACGCCCGCCGGATCCTGCACGAGGTGTACGAGGACATGATGGTCAACGTACTGGCCATCCCGGTGGTGGTCGGGCGGAAGACCGCGCGTGAGCGGTTCGCCGGTGCGACCAGCACGTACACGCTCGAAGGCATGATGGGCGACGGCAAGGCGCTCCAGCTCGGCACCAGCCACGAGCTCGGGCAGAACTTCGCCAAGGCGTTCGACATCACGTACTCCGCCGCGACCGGGGGCATGCAGCACGCCTGGACCACCTCCTGGGGCACCTCGACCCGGATGCTCGGTGGCCTGATCATGACCCACGGTGACGACAACGGGCTCCGGGTGCCGCCCCGGCTCGCCCCGATCCAGGCGTACGTGATGGTGGTCAAGGCCGGCGACGGGGTCAGCGAGGCGGCGGTGAAGCTCCGCGACGCGTTGCGCGACGCCGGGGTCCGGGTCGTACTGGACGAGCGGGTCGACACCCCGTTCGGCCGCCGGGCCGTCGACGCCGAGCTCAAGGGCTATCCGGTACGGGTCGAGGTCGGCCCCCGCGACCTGGCCGCCGGTAACGCGGTCGTGGTCCGGCGTACGGACGGGTCGAAGACCCCGGTCCCGGTCGCCGACGCGGTCTCGGCGGTGCTCGCCGCGCTCGACGCCGACCAGAAGGCCCTGCACGACGAGGCCCTCGAACTGCGCAGGTCCCGCACCTTCGAGGTCAGCACGCTGGCCGAGGCGATCGAGGCGGCGGCCACCGGCTGGGCCCGGGTGCCGTGGTCCGCGGTCGGTGTCGAGGGCGAGGCCGAGGCGAACGGGCAGGGCGTCACCGTACGCTGCCTGGTTCGTGCGGACGGCTCGGTGCCGGACTCGGAGGACGAGCCCGACCTGGTCGCCATCCTGGCCCGCTCCTACTGAGGCCCGCTGATCCTGCGGTGTCCGCCAGTGCCCGCGACGACCTGCTGACCGGGGCGTCCGCGTCCCGGTTCGCCCCCGGCCGGCTGATCATGCACCGCAACGTGCGTCGGGGGCGGATCGGTTGGGTCCGGTCGGCCCGGGTGGTCAGCGACGACGAGCGCGGTCTGCTGGTCTGGATCGCGCGTGGTGCGCCGGTCGCGCACGAGGTCGCCGACGACGGCCGGGGCATGCGGGCGATGCCGTTCGCCGAGTGGCTGAGCCGTTCCTACCGGCTCGCCACCGGCGTCTGGGCGGGTCCGCCGCTGCTGAAGTTCCTGCCGACCGGTGCCGACCACTCGGTCTGGTTGTTCCGCGACGCCGAGGACCGGTTCGCCCACTGGTACGTCAACCTCGAAGAGCACGGGGTGCGCTGGGACGACGGCGAGGTGGCCGGGGTGGACGTGGTCGACCAGGACCTCGACATCGTGGTCGACCCGGACCTGTCCTGGCGCTGGAAGGACGAGGAGGAGTTCGTCGAGCGCCTCGCCTTCCCCGACGGCTACTGGGTGCCGGACGAGGCGGCGGTACGGGCCGAAGGACTGCGGGTGGTACGGATGATCGAGGCCGGCGAGTTCCCGTTCGACGGAACCTGGCGCGACTTCGTACCCGATCCGGGTTGGACGGTGCCGGCGTCGCTGCCGCCGGGTTGGGACCGGCCTCCGGTGCGCTGAGCGCCCGGCGGGGTCTGCGACAGCTCCCGCAGCTCCGCACCGAACCGACCGGCGAGTCCGGACAAAATGGCGCTACCAAGAGTGTCGCCCTCCTGACAGAAGCCGTAAAACCGCAGGTCAGGGCCCTAGGCTCCGGGCAAGTCGTTCCCCTGGTGGGAGGTCCCCGTGGCCGACCAGATCACCTCCTGGGCAGACCTGCAGGCACGCGCGGCCGAGATCCTCGCCCGGGTCAATGCCGACCCCCGGCTGGGCCGCGCCGCTGCGGCCAACCCGCTGCTCGCCATCGAGCGGCTGGACTACAGCATCGACCCCGAGATCAGGCCCGCCCTCGCCGACCAGCTCAGGTTGGGCCCCGGCGCCGCCGGCCGCCTCGCCGACCTGCGTCGGGAGGTCGCCGGACTGGCCGGCCGGGCGGTCGACCCGGACGACGCCGAGGACGTACGGCGGCTCCTCGTCGAAGTCGGCATCGTCGCCGTGGCACCGGGGCCGGTGCTGGACACCAGACCGCCGCGCTGGCGACCCGGTGGCGCCGGCCCGGACCCGCTCCGGCGTCTGCGCGACCAGCATCCGGTGCTGCCGCCGCTGCTCGACTACCGGCGGATCTCGGCCGCCCGGCCCCGGTTCGCACCCGAACGGATCTTCGTCGCGCTGCTCGACGGCGAGCGGACACCGCCGGTGACCGTCGTGGCCGCACGGCTGCGGCGGGGCACCCCACCGACCGCCGACCTGTAGTGCGAAGGGAGGACCATGGCCGACACCCACGGGTTCGACGTCGTGATCGCGGCGACGCCATCGGTCCTGCGCAAGGCGCTGCGCGGAGCCTGGCAGTCCGCCGGGTGCGGCGACACCGGCACGGTCCCCGCGTACGTGCCGATCCCGGCCGGGCTCGAGCTCGGCGGCCGGACCACCTCCGGCGGGCAACTGGAGATCCCGCAGCAGCACCTCGACGCCGAACTGGTGCCCGAGATCGACGGCTGCCGGCTCGTCTTCGGCGCGATCGTCCAGGTGACCCTCGCCGACCCGCCGGTTCCGTCCGCCCGGTTGCTCGACCTGACCGCCACCGTACGGGTCGAGGTGCCGATCGAGCCGCTGCCGGGTTCCCTCGACGTCGGCATCCGGTTCGACGGGCTGCCCCGTACCGCGGTCGACGTGGTGGTCGCCGGTGATCCGGTCGGCGGAAAACTCGACCAGCTCCTCGCCGAGTACCTGCACCTCGCGTACGGCAACGGGGGACCGGGCGGGATTGTCCACCCCGGTGTGCCGACCATCCCGCACGAGCGGGACGAGTCCGGGCAGGCGCTCTCCTTCGGCGGCAACAACTACACCGTCGACACCCACCTGGAGTTGTACGACGACCAGGGCCAGCCCGGCTACCGGATCGAGGTGAGCCGACCCGACCCCGGACACGTGCGGATCAGCCTCCCGACCTACCTGCGGATGTTCGACCTGATCGGGGACGGACCGGCGCCCGAACTGGCCGATCCGATGGGGATCGAGGCACGGGTGGAGATCCTCGCCGAGTTGGAGGCACCGCCGGGGGCGTACACGGTGCGGTTCGACACGGCGGTGGTGACCGTCGGACCGATCGCCCCGGCGCCGGGGCTGGAGGGCACGAACTACACCGTGAACAACGGCAGCCTGTTCGGACTCCTCGAAAACACCCTCCGTACCCGGCTCGGCCGCCACGGCGCGGACCTGGTCCAGGGCTTCGGGCCGCGTACGGTGCCGGTGCCGACCGCCGCGCAGCTCGCCGCGTTGATCGGCGACCTGTTCCACACCGACCTGGCCGCCCGCGGTTACCTGGCGCTCTGGACCCCGCAGGCCGGTGGCGAACGGTTCGAGGCGCGGGACGTCGCCACCCGGGCGCGTTCCGACTCGCTCGTCATCGCGGTCAACGCCGCCCCCGGTGCGGACATCGGGGCGATCGGCCCACTGGTCCCGGCCGGCCGGGAGTTCGCGATCGCGCTGGCCGGACCGGTCGTCCGGGCCGGGATCGAGGCCGCCCGCGCCGGCAACGGCTGGGCCGCAGCGGACCTGCCCCGCCGGGTCGATCGGGACGGCAGCCGCGCCGACGTACGCGAGCTCGACGTCGAGCTGGTCGACGGGGCGATCCGGATGACCGGTGCGCTGACCGTGGTCGACGCGGTCCTCGGCAGCATCGACGTGGACGCCACCTTCCGGGCCGACGCGGGCCTGCGCTGGCATCCCGACGGGGTGCTCGACGCGGACGGGATCCAGGCGATGGAGTACCAGGTGGTCGGTGACCCCGACATCGACCCGGCGGAGTCGACCGCGTTCTGGCTGGTGGCGCTCATCCTCGCGGTGGTGAGCTGGGGGGCGGGCAGCATCCTGGTCGGGATCGTCATCGTGGTGGTGGCCGCCGTGGTCAGCGGTGTCGCCGCCGGCATCGGCAGTTCGACCCGGGCCGACCCGGTCACCGGTGTGCTCCGGGGACTCACCGGCTGGCCTCCCGAACTCGCCCGGATCGGCCGGGTCCGGGCCGTCTTCCACGACCCGATCACGATCGCCGCCGACGGGCTGGTCCTCGCCGGGACCCTGGAGGTGCTCGGCCCCCACCCGCAGACCCCGGTGCTCGCCGCCCGCAGCGGCGGCTCGTACACCGGGACCGCCGGATCCGCGCTGACCCTGACCGCCGGGCACACCGCCCCGGCCGCCGGGTACACCTGGTCGCCCGGCGACGGCAGCCCGGCGGCGGCGACCCGCGACCTCACCCACAGCTACTCCGCCTGCGGCGTCTACCTGGCCGAACACTCCCTCACGATCACCGAACCCGGCGGCGCCACCAGCCGGAGCTTCGCCCTGGTGTACGTGGCGAACGTGCCGCCGATCGTCGACGCCGGCCCCGACCTGGTGGTCGACGAGGGTGCACTCGTCACGCTCGTGGGCCGGTTCTCCGACCCGGACTGGACCGACTCGCACGAAACCACCTGGAACTTCGGTGACGCGTCGGGGACCGAGCCGGGCACGGTGGTCCAGACGAGCAGACAGCCCCGGTCGGAGGGGACCAGCACCGTACGGCACGCCTGGTCCGACAACGGGGTCTACGAGGTGACCCTCCGGGTCCGGGACCGCAACGGGGGGATGGCCACCGACTCCCGGCTGGTGACCGTACGGAACGTGCCACCGACCGTGGACGCCGGGCCGGACCTGTTCACGTACCCGAGCACGGTCCTCACCCTCACCGCCACGTTCAGCGATCCGGGGTGGTGCGACACCCACACCGCGACCTGGGCGTTCGGTGACTGCGCCACCCCGATCCCGGCGGTGGTGACCGAGGTCCACCGGTCCCCGGCGAGCAGGGGGAACGCGGTCGCCGCGCACCGGTACCCGGACCGGGGCACCTTCCTGGCCCGCTGCACGGTTGCCGACGACGACGGCGGTACGGGCAGCGACGAGGTGGTGATCCGGGCGGTCGACGTGGTCAACCGGCACTTCGAGGACGGGTTCACCCAGCGCGGCACCGGGGCGGTGGCGATCGGCTGGGAGCCGTACCTGTGCGCGTCGGCGGCGACCGACACCGCGCCCCGGCACACCGCGAGCAACGTCGTCGTCCACGGTGGACGCCGTGCCCAGGGGCTCCAGGCCGCCGCCCGTGAACGGGTCGGGGTGTACCAGCGGATCGGCGCCAACCCGGACTGGTTGTACCAGCTCACCGCCTGGTACGACCTGGACCAGGCCCGGCCGGGTACGGCCCGGCTCGGCGTCGACCCGGCCGGTGGCCACGACCCGGGCGCCGACACCATCGTGTGGAGCGACGGTACGGCGTCCGAGCGGTGGAGCCCGCTGACCGTACGGGTCACCGCCCGTTCCGCCGCGATCACGGTTTTCCTGGAGGCGTACCGGCCGGACGGGCGGGATCCGGCTCCGGGTGTGGAGCGGGTCTGGTTCGACGACGTGGAGCTGCTCGCGGCGCAGCCGTACTGCCCGCCGGCCCCGCCGCCGCCGACCGAGGTCACGCTCGACTTCGGTGACCGGGAACGGGGTGTCCAGTTCCCGCCGGAGTGGACCGAGCAGGGCTTCGGCCTGCGTACACCCGACGGCGGTGCCCGGTCGGTCGTGCCGTTGGACCCGCCGGCCACCGGTACGGCGCTGCGCCTCGGCCTCGGCCTGGTGCTCCGGCTGCCGCGTCCGGCGGAGCGGGTCACGCTCACCCTGCTCAACGCCGGTGGCCGCCCGCTGTCGCTGATCGCGGTCGACGCGGCCGGCAACATCCGGGACCGGGCGCAGGTGCCCCCGGCCAGTCCGGCGCTGCCGGGAGTCGCGGTGCTGACCGGACCGGGCATCGTCGCGGTCCGGATCGACGGTCGCGGGGTGGAGGCGTTCCTGGTCCGCTGCCGGGTGGTGCTCGAAACACCCGTACCGCCCGGTCCCCGCCCGCCGGCCGGCGGCGCCGGCACCCCGGCGGCAACGGGTCCGATCGGAAGGGGCTGGCGTGGTTGAGTCGAGGAAGGTGATGACGGTGGTCGGTGCGGCGACGGTGGACGACCGGTGGCTGACCAGTGCGCGTACCCGTACCGCCCTGGCCGACCTGGACCGGCGGATGAAGGACGCGGTGGCGTCGCGGGACCCCGGCCTGTGGACGATGGCCACCGCCCTGCTCGACCGGGGCGGCAAACGGATCCGGCCGGCGTTGCTGCTGGTCGCGGGGGAGTTCGGCACCTTCCGGCCGGACCGGTTACTGGACGCCGCCGCCGCCCTGGAACTGCTCCACCTGGCCACGCTGTACCACGACGACGTGCTCGACCGGGCCGTCACCCGTCGGCACGGGCCGAGCGTGAACGCCCAGTGGGGTGACTCGAACGCCCTGGTCACCGGCACGTTCCTGGTGGCACGGGCGAGCGCGCTGATCGCCACCTTCGACGACGGCTACGGCCGGGAGACCGCGCGGGCGCTGGTGGAACTCTGCACCGGTCAGCTCCGGGAGACCGAGAACGCCTTCCACACCGGCCTGACCGAGGCCGAGTACCTGGAGATCATCGCCGGTAAGACCGCCACCCTGTTCGAACTTCCGTGCCGGCTGGGTGCCCGGCTGGCGGGTGCCCCGGACCGGATCGTCACCGCCCTGTCCCGTTACGGCCACGACCTGGGCGTCGCGTTCCAACTCGCCGACGACGCCCTGGACGTCTGGGGCAGCGCCGAGCGGCTGGGCAAGTACCCGCTCGGCGACGTCCGGGAGGGTGTCTACACGCTGTCCGTACTCCGGTTGCTGGCCCGTGGCACACCGGCCGCGCTACGGGTACGGGAACTGCTCGGTGTGCTCGAACCGGGTGCCGCCCAACTGGCCGAGGTACGCAACCTGGTGCTCCGGTCCGGGGTGGTGGACCAGGTCCTCGGCGAGGCCCGCGAACTCGCCGCCCGTGCCCGGAGCCACCTCGCCGGGCTGCCAGCCGGACCGGCCCGGGAGTCGCTGTGGCGGCTGGCCGACCATGCCGTCGCCCGGGCCGGTTGAGATGGCCGGGGAGATCGGCCCGGTCCGGCTCGACGCGGTGGTGGTCGGCGCCGGACCGGCCGGGTCGGCGACCGCGTACCACCTGGCCAGGCGGGGTCGGCAGGTGCTGCTGGTGGACCGGCGCGGCTTCCCCCGGGAGAAGAGCTGCGGGGACGGGCTGACCCGGGCCGCGGTGCGGCTGCTGGCCGATATGGGGGTGCTGGCGGAACTGGACGGGGCGGCCAGGGTGGTCGGGGTCCGGGTCCGGATGCGGGGCCGGGGCAGCCGGGACTTCCGGTACGACGGGGACGGGCCGCTCGCGTACGGGATGGTGGTGCCCCGGCTGGAACTCGACGCGAAGCTCTGCCACTCGGCGGTCCGGGCCGGCGCGACGCTCTGGTCCGACGCCCGCGCGACCTACCTGCTGGGCGAGCCGGGTGCCGTACGCGGGGTGGAGATCGAACGGGAGGGGCGGCGGATGGCGGTCCGGGCTCCGGTGGTGGTCGCCGCCGACGGGGCGTCCTCCGGGCTGGGCCGGCAGGCCGGACTCCGTACGGGCGCGGCGGACCAGACCGGTTTCGCCGCCCGTGGTTATCTCACCGGCGTGGTCGGACTCGACCCGCTGCTGGAGATCCATATGCCCATGTTCGACGTGACCGAACGGCACCTGCTGCCCTCGTACGGCTGGGTCTTCCCGGTCGGCGGCGGGGTGGTGAACGTCGGGGTCGGCCTGTTCGACCCGTCCCACCGGGACAGTGTCCGCAGCCTGTACGACCGGTTCGTGACCGACCTGGTCGCGACCGACCCCCGGTTCCGGCGGGCCCGTCCGGTGGGCCGGATGAGCGGGGCGCCGCTGCGGCTCGACTTCGACCCGGCCCGTTGCGGGGTGCCGGGGCTGCTGCTGGTCGGCGACGCCGCCGGGCTGGTGAGCCCGTTCACGGGCGAGGGGATCAGCTTCGCGCTGGAGTCCGGGACGCTGGCCGCCGCCAAGATCGACGCGGCGCTGCACGAGTCCGCCGACGCACCGGTCGACCCCACCCCGTACGCCCGCGAGCTGGGCGCCCGGCACGCCAATTACTTCGAGTCCGGCCGCCACGCGGCACGCCGTTACCTGCTCACCTGGCGGATGCTGGAGTCGACCTTCGACGACGACCGGCCGATCTTCACCCTGTGCCGGTGGTTGGCGCTGCATCCCGACGGCGTCCGTGCCGAACAGGTCCTCAGGCCGCTCCCACCGCTCGATCCCGGCCTGGGCCGAGCACTGCGGCGGGACCTCACCGCCGTGGCCGAACTGCTGGCCGGTTGCGTACGCGAGGACTGGCCG
This sequence comes from Micromonospora sp. NPDC004704, assembly GCF_053601675.1. Lineage (NCBI taxonomy): Bacteria > Bacillati > Actinomycetota > Actinomycetes > Micromonosporales > Micromonosporaceae > Micromonospora > Micromonospora sp. NPDC004704. The sequence goes on from NZ_JBSGCD010000008.1 coordinate 185,709, forward strand.
ATGTTCGTCCGACTGCTCGCGGTCGACAGGGACCCGGCGGCGGTCTCGATCCGCCCGGCGGTGCTCCTGCTCGCCGCCGCGTACGTCGGCGGCCGTCGCAACCCGGTCAGCCACGCGCTGGCGGCGGCGGTGGATCTCGGCCTGCTCGCCGGCCTGGCGATGGACGGTGCCGGCGCCTCGCCCGCCCGGCCTTCCCCCGGCCTCCCGAAACCCCGTGGCGCCCCCTCCCGCAACTCCGGCCCGTGGGTTCCGTCGCCCCGCGCCGCCCCGAGCGCCGGTGGCCCGGCCGGTGGTCGGGACGGCGGAACGGGACCGGTGCCGTGGGGGAGCCGGTTCGCCGTCCTGCTCGCCGACTACCTGCTCGCCCGCGCGTACGAGTTGGCAGCCCAGGGCGGGGCGGCGGTGGTGACGGAGTTCGCCGACGCGCTGACCGCGAACTGCGAGGGCCGGGCCCGGGAACTCCGTACCGCCGACGCCGCCCCACCGCTGGCCGGTCTGTCGCCCACGACCGGGGTGGGATCGGTGGCCGGGGTCGACTGGTCGGCGCGGGTGGAGCTGCTCACCGCCCGGATGGCCACCACGTTCGAGCTGCCCTGCCGGTTGGGCGGGCGGCTCGGCGGGGCCGGTCCGCCGGTGGTCGACGCGCTGGCCCGCTACGGGCGGCACCTGGGGGTGAGCTACGCACTGGCCGACGAACTGCGGGCGGCCGGTCGGCAGCCACGGCCGGCGGGTGGCGAGCCGGGGCCGACGGGTGGCGAGCTTCGGGGGAGCCTCGGGGGACCGCGCGGCGTCGCCGTGCCGTCGTTGGAGGGCTTCCCGGCCGAGCTGACCGAGCTGGCCCGGCTGGTCGACGAGCACGCCCGGCAGGCCCGCCGGGCGCTCGACCGGGTGCCCGACGGGCCCGCCCGCGACCTGCTGCACCGGCTGGCCGAGGGGCCGGTGGTCCGGCACGGGTGGTACTCCGGGATGATCGGGGACGACGCGGACGGGGAGGCGTCGTGAGAGCGACGAATCGGACAATCATGGCGAATGGCCAGGTTGACCGGGTCCGAGGTGAGATATCCGTACCGGGTCTGGCACAATGGGTCGCTGGTATCCGGCACGCGTTCGGCGCCCTCTAACCCGGGCGTGTTGCCAGTCCACCGAGTTGTCTCCGGCCCAAACCCCACTGTGCCGGTTGGCGCTCACCCGCCCACCGCCCTTCCGGGCTGGTGAGAATCGCAACAGGAGCGAACAGACTGTGGCCGTAAAGATCCGGCTCCTGCGGATGGGTAAGATCCGCAACCCGCAATACCGCATCGTCGTCGCCGACTCGCGTACCAAGCGGGACGGTCGCGCCATCGAGTTCGTCGGCATCTACCAGCCGAAGGAACACCCGTCGATCATCCAGGTCAAGTCGGAGCGGGTCCAGTACTGGCTGTCCGTCGGCGCGCAGCCGAGCGAGGCTGTCCAGCGTCTGCTGGAGAAGACCGGCGACTGGCAGCAGTTCAAGGGCCTCCCGGCGCCCCCGCCGCTGCTGGTGAAGGACGCCCCGGCCGACCGGCTCGCGATCTACGAGGCCGAGTCCAAGGCCGCCGCCGGTGTTGCCGACGCGCCGGCCGCCAAGCCGGCCAAGAAGGCCGCCAAGGCCGCTCCGGCCGAGGCTGCGCCCGCCGCCGAGGCCGCTCCGGCCGCGGAGCCGGCGAAGACCGAGGAGCAGACTGGTGCCGCCTCCGGCGAGCAGGCCTGACGTGGCTATCCGGCCGGCACTGGAGCACCTGGTCAAGGGCATTGTCGACCACCCGGACGACGTTCGCGTCCGGCTGGTCGACTCGCGCCGGGGCAAGCGGCTTGAGGTACGGGTGCACCCCGAGGACCTCGGCACGGTGATCGGCCGGTCCGGTCGTACCGCCAAGGCGCTGCGCCAGGTCATCGGCTCGATCGGTGGCCGTGGGGTCCGGGTCGACATCGTCGACTCGTACTGATGCTCCTGATCGTTGGCCGGATCGGGCGGCCGCACGGTGTCCACGGTGAGGTAACCGTGGAGGTGCGGACCGACGAACCCGAGGCACGGTTCGCTGTCGGGTCGGTGTTTCGCGCCGACCCGACAGCACCTGCCAACGCACCCGTCCCCGTCGGCCCGGCACCGGTGACCGACCAGGGCGAGCCGGTACGGGTGCCGGAGTCGCTGACCATCGAGACGGTCCGCTGGCACCAGGGCCGTCCCCTGGTCCTCTTCGAGGGCTTCTACGACCGGGATCTCGCCGAGGTGCTGCGCGGCACCCTGCTCTGGGTGGACAGCGCCGACGTGCCCCCGCCGAGCGACCCGGACGAGTTCAACGACCACCAGTTGGTCGGCCTCGCCGCGGTCAGCCCGACCGGTGAAGCGCTCGGCGAGGTGACCCGGATCGACCACGCGCCCGCCTCCGACCTGCTGGTACTGCGTCGACCCGAGGGTGGGGTCGCGCTGGTGCCGTTCGTCAAGGCGATCGTGCCCGAGGTGGACCTGGCCGCCGGCCGGGTGGTGGTCGACGCTCCCGCTGGCCTCTTCGACCTCTGACCGGTCGGTCTTCCGAGTTCCCGACCGGTTGGTCCCCCGAGCTGAGTGTGAGTGGCATGCGCGTCGACGTCGTTTCCATCTTCCCCGAGTACTTCTCGCCCCTGGATCTCTCCCTGATCGGCAAGGCGCGGGCGGGTGGGGTGCTCGAACTGGGCGTACACGATCTGCGCACCTGGACGCACGACGTGCACCGGACCGTCGACGACACACCGTACGGCGGCGGTCCGGGCATGGTCATGCGGCCGGAGCCGTGGGGTGAGGCGCTCGACGCCCTGGTCCCGGCCGGTGACACGCCCCCGCCGCGACTGCTGGTGCCGAGCCCGGCCGGGGTGCCGTTCACCCAGGCCCTCGCCCACGAGCTGGCCGCCGAACCGCACCTGATCTTCGCCTGTGGCCGGTACGAGGGCATCGACCAACGGGTGCTGGCACACGCCGAGACCCGGATGCCGGTCACCGAGGTCTCGCTCGGCGACTACGTGCTCTTCGGCGGCGAGGTGGCGGTGATCGTGATGCTGGAGGCGATCACCCGGTTGCTGCCCGGCGTCCTCGGCAACGCGAACTCCCTGGACGAGGAGTCGCACGCGCACGGGCTGCTGGAGGCGCCGGTCTACACCAAGCCGCCGAGCTGGCGGGAGCAGGACGTACCGGAGATCCTGCGCTCCGGTGACCACGGCCGGATCGCCCGCTGGCGGCGCGACGAGGCCCTGCTCCGTACGGCCGACCGCCGACCGGACCTGCTGGCCGTACTGCCGCCCGAGCAACTGGACAAACGTGACGTGGCCACCCTGCGCGGAGCCGGATTTCAGGTGCCGCCCGCCGATATGGCAAAGTAGGGGGGTTGCCGTGGTCACCCGCGCCGCGGGCGGCTACGAGGATCTCCGGTTCGTGCGGGGATCAGTATCACCCAATCCGCGCGCCGACCCCGGTGCGCCGTGAGCCTTACGAGGATGCAGCGATGAACACCCTGGACGCCCTTGACGCCCAGTCGCAGCGGACCGACACCCCAGCCTTCCGCGCCGGTGACACCGTCAAGGTGCACGCCCGAGTCATCGAGGGCAACCGTTCCCGCGTCCAGATCTTCCAGGGCGTGGTCATCCGCCGCCAGGGCGGTGGCCTGCAGGAGACCTTCTCCGTCCGCAAGGTCAGCTTCGGCGTCGGCGTGGAGCGGACCTACCCGATCAACAGCCCGGCGCTGGACCGGATCGAGGTCGTGACCCGCGGTGACGTACGCCGGGCCAAGCTCTACTACCTCCGTGAGCTTCGCGGCAAGAAGGCGAAGATCAAGGAGAAGCGCGAGAAGCAGTCCAGCTGACCCGGTCCGGCATCGCCCCCGGTCGTGGGGGCGTGCCGTCCTGGCCGGTGGGGACTACGCTGGCCGGCACGGGCAGAAGCGCAACGTCTGACCGCGACGGTTGTCGTGGGGCGGGACGCGTCCGCACTACCGCCCGGGGCCGACTTCGGCTCGACCGGGCGGTAGTGCTGTATCTCGGGACCGGGGAGTTGCGTGGTACGTAGCGTGGATGAACAGGACGACGTCGAGCCCTGGCGCCGACGGGTCCGCCGTGCCCGCAAGCAGATGCCACTCTGGCAGGAACTGCCGCTGCTCCTCGTGGTTGCCTTCTGCCTTGCCGTACTGATCCGCAGTTTCCTGCTCCAGGCGTTCTTCATCCCCTCCGGGTCCATGGAGGACACCCTGCTGATCGGCGATCGGGTGCTGGTCAACAAGGTCGTCTACGACATGCGTGACCCGGTCCGGGGCGAGGTTGTCGTGTTCCGGGGCACCGACCGCTGGGCACCACAGCAGAGCGACGAACCCGAGCCGGGTTTTGTCGGCAAGCTGGGACGGACCGTCGGGGATCTGGTCGGGGTGAGCCGCCCCGGTGAGAAGGACTTCATCAAGCGGGTGGTCGGGGTTCCCGGCGACCGGGTGAAGTGCTGTGACGAGCAGGGCCGGGTGACCGTCAACGACGTACCGCTCGACGAGACCTACGTGTTGCAGGACTCGCCCCTGGACATCCCGCCCGACCCCCGGGAGTGCCGCTCCCGACGGTTCGACGAGGTGGTGGTCCCGGCGGGCCAGCTTTTCGTGATGGGTGACCACCGACTCGTCTCCCAGGACGCCCGGTGCCAGGGCCCGGTGCCGATCGACAACGTGATCGGCCGGGCCTTCGTGGTCGTCTGGCCGTACGCCCGCTGGGACTCGCTGTCGGTGCCGGAGACCTTCGAGAAGCTGCCGGAGGTCGTCGCCGCGCCGGCCGGAACGCGTACCCCGGTCACATCGGACGGCGGTGCCGGACTTGCGGTCGTGCTGCCGATTCTGGGGCCGTTGTTCATTTCCGCGAGTTCCCGGCGTTGGCTCCCAGCTCGGCATCGTAGGCTCCACCCGTGATTGACGAGCAGACCGACAAGCCGAAGCCGCGTAATTCCTTCTGGCGGGAACTTCCGATCCTGCTGGGCGTGGCCGTGCTGGTCGCGGTCCTGGTCCGGGCATTCGTGCTGCAGACCTTCTACATCCCCTCACCGTCGATGCAGCACACCCTGGACATCAACGACCGGGTGCTCGTCAACAAGCTGGTCTACGACTTCCGCGAGCCGCACCGGGGCGAGGTCCTGGTCTTCCGGGCGCCGTTCGAGTGGAGCAACAACCCCGACGGCGAGGACTTCATCAAGCGGGTCATCGGCGTCGGCGGCGACCACATCGTCTGCTGCGACCCGCAGGACCGGCTGATGATCAACGGGCACTCGCTGGACGAGCCGTACATCTTCACCGAGAACGGGGTCCGGGACCCGGCCGCCGACGAGGAGTTCGACATCACCGTGCCGAAGGGGCGGCTCTGGGTGATGGGCGACCACCGGTCGGCCTCCGGCGACTCGCTGGAGCACTGGGAGCAGTCCAAGGCCGGTAATCCCGACGGGGACATCAACCTGGCCACCATCCCCGTGGACTCCGTGGTCGGGCGGGCCTTCACCGTCTTCTGGCCGCTGGACCGGGCCAAGTGGCTGTCGGTGCCGGACTCGTACGACGGGGTCCCCAATTCGTAACACCCGACCGTGCGGTCCCCGATCCGTCGTCTTCCGCCCCGGCCGCCCGTATTCGGGCGGACCGGGCGCGTCTAGGCTGAGCCGGTGACCGTCTTCACCCCTCGCCGGGCAGCCAGGGTGCTGCTGCTCGACGGCGCCGACCGGGTGCTGCTGTTCCGGGGGTGGGATCCGGCGCGGCCGGACCACCGTTACTGGTTCACCCCCGGTGGCGGTCTGGACCCCGGTGAGTCCCCGGCCGACGGCGCGGTCCGCGAACTGGCCGAGGAGACCGGGTTGCGGCTGAGCGCGGACCAGGTCGGCGAGCCGGTCTGGCAGGAGGTCACCGAGTTCCCGTTCGGCGGCCGGTGGTACCGCCAGGAACAGGAGTTCTTCCTGGTCCGGGTGCCGGCCGAGCTGGCCTTCGAGGTGGACACGGCCGGTTTCGACCAGATCGAGCGGGACAGCATCGATGAGCACCGGTGGTGGTCGGTGGCCGAGCTCGAGGCCACCGCCGACCGGTTCTATCCGACCGAGCTGCCCGCCCTGCTGGGCCGCCTGCTGGGCGGTGAGCGGTAGTGCTGACCCCGCCGCGCACCGTGGTCCGCCGCGAGGGCGGCCTGTACGCGCTGGAGCGAGCCCTGCAGCGGCGGGGCTTCCGTCACGTCGCCGGGGCGGACGAGGCCGGCAGGGGCGCCTGTGCGGGCCCGCTGGTGGCCGCCGCGGCGATACTGCCCGAGGGGCGCCGCGGCGAGATCGACGAGCTGGCCGACTCGAAGCTGCTCACCCCGGCCGCCCGCGAACGCGTCTACCGGGCCGTGGTCGACCAGGCCCTGGCGTACGCCGTGGTGGTCATCCCGGCCGACGAGGTCGACGCGCGCGGGCTGCACGTCTGCAACCTGGCGGCGATGCGCCGGGCGCTGGCGTCGCTGTCCACCCGACCGGAGTACGTCCTCACCGACGGGTTCGGGGTGGACGGCCTCGGTGTGCCGGGGCTCGCCGTGTGGAAGGGTGACCAGGTCGCGGCCTGTGTCGCCGCCGCGAGCGTGCTGGCCAAGGTCACCCGGGACCGGATCATGGTGGAGCTGGACGGCCGGTATCCCGGATACGGGTTCGCCGAGCACAAGGGCTACATCACGCCGGAGCACACGGCCGCGCTGGAGCGTCACGGCCCGTGCGAGGAGCATCGCTTCTCGTACGTGAACGTGGCGTCGATCTCCGGTCGGGCCGGGCGCCCGCCACGGTCCCGGCGCCCGGTGCGGGTGGGTGGGGATGAGTCGAGGAAGCGGACGACCCCGCCAGGGGGTACCGTCGGCGTGGCGTTGGGGGAGCAGCCTCGGCCGCCAGCGTCGGTGGGGGAAGATGTGGCCATGGAAGGCGGAGTGCGATGAGCGCGGAAGATCTCGAGAAGTACGAGACCGAGATGGAACTGCAGCTCTACCGGGAGTACCGCGATATCGTCCGCCAGTTCTCCTACGTGGTCGAGACCGAGCGCCGGTTCTATCTTGCCAATCAGGTCGACCTGCACGTGCGGAACTCGGACGGCGAGGTCTACTTCGAGGTGGAGATGCACGACGCGTGGGTCTGGGACATGTACCGACCTGCGCGCTTCGTGAAGAATGTCCGGGTCATGACGTTCAAGGACGTCAACGTCGAAGAGCTGGAAAAGCCGGAGATCTCCCTTCCAGCGGATTCCGGCTTCGGTAACTGAGCTGACTAGCTGAGCACGGCAGCGAGCTGACGGCGGGGGCCGGTCGCAGGGCGGGCCGACCCCCGAACCGCTCACTCGTCGAGGACGACGACGACCTCGACCCGCTGCACCAGGTTGTTGGCGAACCCGCCCCGATTCCACGGCTGCTCCACCGGCTGCGTACGTCCCGACGCGTCGGTAGCCCGAGCGCTCAGGGTGTACCGGCCGGGGGCGGCGTCCCAGTCGTACCGCCAGCGGACCCAAGCCCACCGGGTACTGCCCGTACCGGTGGCGGGCGCCTCCAGGGTGGCCGGGGACCAGGTGAGGCCGCCGTCGACGGTCACCTCGACGCTCGTCACCGGGGCGTGGCCGGACCAGGCCCGACCGGTCAGCGGGACCGTACCGGGGCGCAGCGCGCGGGACCGGGACATGAAGTCGGGGAAGCCGGGCGGCTGGACCAACGCCCTCGGCTCGATCCAGGACACCGGCACGCCCGGATCGTCGGCGTCCTGGTGTACCCGGTAGGCGACCGCGTTCTGGTACCCGTCGAACTCCCGGTCGAGCACCTCGATCCGGTGCAGCCACTTCACGTGTGCCATGCCGTACCACCCCGGCACGATCAGGCGCAGCGGGGAGCCGTGCTGCGGCAGCAGCGGGGCACCGTTCATCTCGTACGCCAGCAGCACGTCCTCGCGCAGAGCCTCGGGCACCGGGAGGGAACGCTGGTAGTCCTGCTCCACCCCGCGCTCCACGCCGTGATCGGCGCCGGTGAAGAGTACGTCGACCGCGTCCGCCGCCAGCCCGGCCTCACGCAGCAGCGGTGCCAGCGGGGTGCCGGTCCACTCCGAGGTGCCGACCGCCTCGACCAGCCAGGGCTGGCTCACCGGGCGGGGCTCCAGCAGTGCGCGCCCGTTGCCGGCGCACTCCATCGTGACCCGGTGGGTCACCCGGGGGCGGCGCTCCAGTTCGGCCAGGTCGAGGATCAGGGGCTGGTCCACCAGACCGTCGATGGTGAGCGTGTGGGTCTCCGGGTTGGTGTCCGGAATGTCGTAGTGGGTGAGCAGGTAGTGCAGACCGACCGGTGTCACGTCGTACCGCAGCGCCTCCAGCGGGAGCCCGTGGTTGCGGGCGGCCAGTTGCAGTTCCTCGGCGCTGATCCCCTCGCCCGGCTCAGCCAGCCGCGACGGGCCGCTCACCTCGTTCACCGTGGTCATCGGTAGGCCTTCCCGGTCCGGGGCCCGCGGTTGTGGGCGGGCGCACCGGACCAAGACTAGGTTCCGTCGGGTCTGACTCAGCAGGGGCGGTCATCCGCACGTGTTCCCGGTGGCCAGGTCAGAGCATCCAACGGTTGCGCTGGACAAAGGGCAGGCGGGCCCAGATCCGCCCGAGGCCCCAGGTGTGACCGGCGTACGCGGCGGCGAGGACAACCAGGACCACGGCGTAGATCAGGTGGTAGTCGGTGATCGGGTTCGTCGATCCCGACGGCTCACCGGCGCTGGTGAACCTGGCGAGGGGGAACTCGGCCAGCCACATCATCGCCATGATCAGCGCGCCGGAGCCGGCGGCCACCCGCAGACCGATCCCGGCGATCAGGGCGATGCCGACGGCCGCCATGCCGGCCATGAACAGGGTGTCGGCCCACCAGGTCCCGGCGATCGAGTGGGCGATCGACTGGATCGGCCCGACCTCGACGTTGGAGAGGAAGCCCTTGGTGGGCGAGCCACCGTTGATCCAGGCCCGCTCGGTGGGGGTCGAGTACGCCAGGCCGAAGGTCTTGTCCAGGAACGCCCACAAGAAGACGAACCCGGTGCTGATCCGGAGCACGGCCAGGGCGCGGGCGGCGGTGGTGGTGAGCATGTGGCCCGGTGAGAGGGCCTGTTCCAGGGCGTGCGCCGGGGTCGCCGCCGAAGCCTTGCCGCCGCTGTTGATGGTGGTCATCGTTGCCTCCGCTGCTAGAAGCTCTTTTTGACACCCTCACCATCTCCCGCGCCGCCACCCCACCGCGCGGGCCGGAACACCCCACTGCGGCAGGACCAAAGTCCCGACCTTCGATCGACCCTCCACCGTGGTTGGTGTCACATAGCAGATCAACAAGCTCGGCGGGCGTTCTCCACAGCCGGTCCGGTTGTCCACAGGTCCGGCCCGTACCCGTTGCGCTGCCCCACACCGCCGGGCACGCTGCCGGCCATGAGGACGTACCGTCGCCCCGCCCTGGCCCTGCTGGTGTTGTCGCTGGCAGCAACGTTGGTGACGGCCGTACCGCCCGTCCCGTCAGCGGCGGAAGGGGTGCCGGTCGGGTCGGCCTGGCGGTGGCCGCTGGCTGGCGTACCCCGGGTGGTCCGGCGGTTCGACCCGCCGCCGCTGCCGTGGCAGTCCGGGCATCGTGGGGTGGACCTTGAGGGAGACGCGGGCTCGCCGGTCCGCGCGGCCGGTGCCGGTGTGGTGCTCTTCGCCGGACGGGTCGCCGGCACGCCGCTGGTGAGCATCTCCCACGCCGACGGGCTGCGGACCACCTACCAGCCGGTCGAGCCGTCGGTGCAGACCGGTGACCGGCTCGCCGCCGGGGATCCGCTCGGCACCCTGCTTCCCGGCCACCCCGGCTGTCCCGCGCCGGCCTGCCTGCACTGGGGCCTGCGCCGGGGCGAGCAGTACCTCGACCCGCTCGCCCTGCTCGGCCTGGCCCGGGTCCGGCTGCTGCCGGTGCTCAACCGCCGCCCGAGGGCCGGACCGGGGGCTCGCCGGCTCAGCGCGCGGCGGCGAGCAGACCGGGCAGGGCCTCGGCGAGACGGTCGTACTCCTCGGCCCGGTTGTAGACCTGGGCGCTGAGCCGCACCCAACCCCGACCGTTCCACGGGGCGAGGAAAACATCGGTGGCGAGGGTGTCCGCGACCCGCTGCCGCAGGGTGATCGCCTCGGGCAGGGTGGCGCCGACACCATCCGGCAACGGAACCAGACGCATGGACATCGTCGGTCCGCCGGGGTCCGGCAGGTCGGCCGGTCCCAGACCGAGCGCCGCACCCACAACCCGCTGCCCGTACGCGGCCAGCCCGGCGTTGTACGCCCTGACCCGGTCCACACCGAGGCTCCGCAGGGCGAACACACCCACCGGGGCGGCGAGCCACGGGCTGTAGTCCAGCGTCGCCTGGTACTCGACGCTGAGCGGGAACCCGTTCTCCTGCTCCCAGGAGACGACCAGCGGTTCGATCCGTCCCCGCCATCGCGGGGACACCACCAGCGCGGCGGTGCCGCGCGGGGCGTACGCCCACTTGTGCAGGTTGCCGACCCAGAAGTCGGCCCCGATCCCGTCCACCTCGACCGGGAGCATTCCGGGGACGTGCGCGGCGTCGACCAGCACCGGGATGTCGAGTGCGCGGGCCACCGAGACGATCGCGGTGACCGGGAAGAGGCGGGCGGTGGGCGAGGTGATCTGGTCCACGATCAGCAGCTTGGTCCGCCCCGGCCGCAGACCCGACCGGATGATCTCGACAAGTTCCTCGTCCGTGGCGGCCAGCGGCACGGTCAGGGTTCGCGCCACCGCGCCCGTACGCCGGCACTCCCGCTCGACCGACCAGGCGACCGCGCCGTACCCGTGGTCGGTGCTGACCACCTCGTCACCCGGCTCCAGACCCACCGACTGCAACACCACCGCGGCGCCGGTGGTGGCGTTGCCGACCAGTGCCGTCCCCTCCGGATCCGCGCCGAGGAAGGTGGCCAGGTACCGGCGGGCGTGGGCGATCCTGTCGGTCAGCCCACGGGTGTAGAACCGCTGCGGGTTCGACTCGGTCTCGTCGCGCAACCGCTGCTGGGCGCGCTGGACCACGATCGGCACGGTACCGAAGGAGCCATGGTTGAGGTGGGTGATCGCCGGGTCGAGCGAGAAGAGCAGGCGGGCCCCGGGAATCGGTTCGGGCGGCGGTGACGCTGCGTCGCTCACGTGATCATCCTAAGCCCCGCCCCCGTCCCGGTCGCCGTCCAATTGACGAACCGTGGTCAGGCGCGGGGGTGAGCCTGGCGGTAGGCGGCACGAAGTCTTTCGGCGGAGACGTGGGTGTAGATCTGGGTGCTGGACAGGGAGGCGTGTCCCAGCATCTCCTGTACGGCACGCAGGTCGGCGCCGCCTTCGAGCAGGTGGGTGGCGGCGGAGTGGCGCAGCCCGTGCGGGCTGGTACGGGGCAGCCCGGCCGCCGTCGCGTAGTTGGCAACCAGCCGACGAGCGATCGTCGGCAGGAGCCGCCCGCCCCGTTGCCCGAGCAGCAGGGCGTCCCCGCTCTCCGGCCCGGCCAGCGCCGGACGCCCCAGCCGGAGCCAGCCGTCGAGCGCCTGCTGTGCCGGTACGCCGTACGGGACCGAGCGTTCCTTGTTGCCCTTGCCGAGCACCCGTACGACCCGTCGGGCGTGGTCGACGTCGCCGAGGTCCAGCCCGCACAGTTCGCTGACGCGTACCCCGGTGCCGTAGAGCAGTTCGAGCACGGCCCGGTCCCGCAGCAGCACCGGGGACGCCTCGTCACCGGGGGCCAGGACGAGCGTTGTCGCCTGGTCGGCGCGGAGCACGCTCGGCAGCTCCCGGTGCGCCTTCGGGCTGGCCAGCGCCGCACCGACATCGGTGGCGATCCTGCCGGTCCGGTGCGCCCACCCGCTGAACGTACGCGCCGCCGCGGCCCGCCGCGCCAGTGTCGTACGGGCGGCACCGAGCGTACGGACCTTCGCCAGCCAGCTCCGCAGTGCGGCGAGATCCAGGTCGGCAGGGGTGCCGCCGCCGAGCCGGACGGCGTGGTCGAGCAGCGAGACGATGTCCGCCACGTAGGCCCGGACGGTGTGGGTGGACCGGTTCTCCACCTTGGACAGGTGCCGGGCGAAGTCGTCCACCGCGTCACGCATCGGCTGCGGCAGACGCTCGTGCGTCGCTCGGGTACTGCGGGTCTCACGGCTCATCACCCGTGACCGTCGGCCGTATGCCCACCGGAGTCAAGCCGGCTCGCCGGGAACCTTCGGGATGGGGTGGGCCGGACCAGAGTTCCTCCGGTCCGGCCCGCTCACAAGCTGATCCGTCAGGCGGTCGGGTTCTGGGCCTGTTCCTTGGCGCCCTGGACCCGGCTGATCAGGTCGTGCACCGGCTTGGTGCCGCTGCCGACCATCACACCGGTGACGATCGCGTCGACCCAGACCGGCAGCCCGTCCCACTCCGGACCGGCGACCGCGTGCAGGACGTAGAAACCGCCGGCGCTGGAGGCGACAGTGGCCAACGCGGTCGCGATGCCCCAGGCGACGATGGTCCGGTTGCCCCTGGCCCGTTCGACCCGCGCCTTCGCCTGTGCCACCGCGACCAGGTCGGCGTGGGTCGGGTTGCTGGTCCGGTTCGCCAGCGCCACGATCGTCTGTTCGAGCGCTGCCTCGGTACGCCGACCCGGGAACCACCGGGAGAACGGCTCCAGCACCCGCTCGACGGCGGCGGCGAAGACGAGCAACGTACCGAAGACTGCGGTGGTGTCCGGGGGCTGGATGATGGCGGCGGCCCCGCCGCTCGACCAGATCTGCCACGCGCCGTAACCACCGGCGCCGATGGTCGCGAACGCCGCGAGTACGGCACCGAACCCGGCCTGCTGGGACGTGGCCGAGGCGGCCTCCGCTGCGGGCGCCTCGCCGTTGCCGCCGGCCGGCTGACCCGGATCAGGGGTGCCGGTGGCGGCCGATGCGTCGCCGTTGGCCGGGGTGGACGTGGTGGTGTTGGCCTGGGCGGCGGCAACGCGTCCGACCGCCGTCACCACCAATTGCCCGGCGTTGTCCAGAACGGACGCGCGTCGTACCAGAGCCATGAAAAACCCTCCGTTTGGGCGACTTTGCGCTGAGCCGTGCGGAAGGCTACGCCCCATCGATGTCGCGGATGTCACGGGGAGTGGGAGCGCTGCCGCCCCGACCGGCATCCCGTCAGTCCACTTGCGACTCTGCGGCGGCGGCCGAGTAGCGGTCGGCGAGCGTACGCAGGTGGTCGCGGAGTTCGGGCGGGTCGAGCACGGTGAAGGGGACGTCGAGGTGGCCGAGGAATCCGGCGAGGTCGTGCAGGAGGTCGGAGGCGGTTTCCAGGAGGCAGTTCCGCTCGTCGATGACGGTCAGCAGTCCGGCCTCCGGGGGCATCCGTTCGGCGATGACCTCGGCGGGCACGTGCAGGCGTACCCGGGCCCGGTATTTCCAGGCCAGTGAGCGCAGGCCGCGCATGACGTGATCGGCCGCCCCGCCCTCCGGTGGCTCCCGAGGGGTGAAGCGCGGCCCGTTCGGCAGCCTGGGCCTGATGCGGTCGGCGCGGAACGTACGCCAGTCCTGCCGGTCGGTGTCCCAGGCCACGAGGTACCAGCGGCGTCCGGTGTAGACGAGCCGGTGGGGCTCGGCCCGGCGGGTGGTGGCCTGTCCGTCGCGGTCGAGGTAGTCGAAGCGCAGCAGCTCATGGTCGCGTACGGCACCGGCGATGACGGTGAGGGTGTCGATGTCCACCGTCGGCCCGCCACCCGCCGCGGATTCGGTGGCCGAGCGCAGCGCGTCGATCCGGTGGCGCAGCCGGGTCGGGAGGGTCTGTTCGAGCTTGGTCAGGGCCCGCAGTGAGGGGTCCTCGATCCCGGCGACCGTGCCACCCGCGGCGGCGCGGAGCCCGACGGCAACCGCGATGGCCTCGTCGTCGTCCAGTAGCAGCGGCGGTAGCGCGGTGCCGGCACCGAGTTGGTAGCCGCCGGTCACGCCGGTTGAGGAGTGCACCTGGTAGCCGAGCTGGCGCAGCCGCTCGACGTCGTTGCGGACGGTCCGGGTGGTGACGTCCAGGCGGGTCGCCAGATCCGCACCCGACCAGGTACGCCGGGTCTGCAACAGGGTCAGCAACCGCAGCAGCCGGACCGAGGTCTCCAACATTCCCGAAGTCTGCCAGGCATTGAGGAACGGGAGGTTCCGCAATGGCCGGTAGCGTTTCTTTCAGCACCACGGAAAACGCGTTGACCAGCGAAAATGATCGACTTTGGAGGATTAGTCATGAGCGGCACTCCGATTCTGCGCGGCATGGCCACCGTCACCTACTTCGCCGACGACCTGGACGCGGCAACCCGGTGGTACGCCGAACTGCTCGGCATCGAGCCGTACTTCGAGTTCCCCGGTCCGGACGGCAAGCCCGGGTACCGGGAGTTCCGGCTCGGCGACTACCAGCACGAGCTGGGCCTGATCGACGGCCGCTACCGGCCCGGCGGCGGGTCGACCGAGCCCGGCGGCGCGGTCCTGTTCTGGCACGTGGACGACGTGACGGCGGCCCTGGAGCGGCTGATCTCCATGGGCGCCAAGGAGTTCGAGCCCCGCGTCGACCGCCCCTCGGGTTTCATCACCGCCTCGGTGGTCGACCCGTTCGGCAACGTCCTCGGCGTCATGTACAACCCCCACTACCTCGAGGTCCTGACTACCCGCTCCTGACCGCCCACCCCGCCGACGATCTTGCACTTGTGGCGCCCGAGTAGCGGCACCTGGTCCGGATTTGCGTACAGCCACAAGTGCAAGATCGCCGGACTGGTTAGGGGGCGGGGGCGATGGTGGTGGGGCGGGGTGACGGGGTGGCGATGGCGTAGCCGCCGTCGCGGCGGACGATCAGGTCGAGGTCTTCGAGCAGGGCGAGTTTGCGCAGCGTGTGGCGTACGTCCAGGCCGGCGCGGGCGGCCAGCTCGTCCGGACCGAGGGCGCCTCGCCGGGGGAGTGCCTCCAGGACCAGGGCCGATTCCTCGTCCAGCAGGTCGCGCGGCTGCCGGGGCGCGCGGGCGAGCGGCGCCAGGTCCGCGCCGATCCGACCGACCTCTTCGAGTACGTGCGGCAGCCCGGTGACCAGCCGGGTGCGCGGATGTTCGCGGAGCAGTTCGTGGGCGCCCACCGACATCGCCGAGGTCACCGGCCCGGGGACGACCATCGCAGGCCGGTTGATGGCGAGCGCCCGGCGTAACGTCTGGGTGGCACCACTGCGGGCTGCCGCCTCGACCAGCACCGTCCCGGCGGTGGCGGCGGCGATCAGCCGATTCCGGATCAGGAACCGGTGACGCAGCGGCTCGGCGCCCGGCATCCACTCGCTGATCAGCAGACCGCTCTCCACTATCCGGTCGAACAGCGAACTGTTGCCCACCGGATACGGCCGATCCACCCCACACGCGAGTACGGCCACCGTCAGCCCACCCGCGTTCAACGAGCCCCGGTGCGCGGCGGCGTCGATGCCGTGCGCCCCACCGGAGACCACCGTCCATCCCCGGTCGGCCAGTCCGTAGCCGAGTTCGGTGGCGACGTAGCCGCCGTACGGGCTCGCGGCTCGGGCACCCACCACGGCGACCGCCCGGTCCAGGGTCTCGGCCAGCGGCCACTGTCCGCGTACCCAGATGGCGAGGGGCGGTGCGGTTTCCTGGTCGATTTTGCGGTCGGCGCCGGGCAGGGACAGCCGTTCCAGGTCACGTACCTGCGACGGCCACTCGCTGTCCTCCGGTACGACGATGCGGGCGCCGAGCCGTTCGGTGTGCGCGATCGCGGCGGCGGCCACCTCGCGAGGGTCGCCCGCCGCCAGCCGAGCCGCTACCGCCGTACGCAGCCGTCGATCCGGTACGTCACCGGCGAGCAGCCGGTCCAGCGCGCCGACCGGCCCGTACTCGTTCGTCAGCCGGTAGACCGACCAGGTGCCCGGTTCGGCGAGCCAGGTCAGCGCGACCCGAGCCAGCCTGATCTCGGCCAGTTCGTCGGGCGGTGCCGGTGGGTCCAGGGTCGGGCGGATCGGCTCCGCTGACGTGGCCCGGTGCGGATTACTCATGATGCCTCCCTGGTACGCAGATGGGTTGCCTCGTTGACGTCGTCGGCGTTCGGCCGGTCCCGGCCGTCGAGGTCGGAGATGGTCCACGCCATCCGGATGATCCGGTCGAAGCCACGCGCGGAAAGGGATCCCTGGTCCAGGCGCCGGCGTAGCCCGTGGGTGCTGGCCGCGGGCAACCGCCAGCGGGCCTGCCGCAGGTACGGACCGGGTACGTCGGCGTTGACCTTCCAGCCGAGCTTGGCCCAGCGGGCGGTAGCCACGGCCCGTGCCGCCGCGACCCGTGCCGCCACCTCGGCGGAAGACTCGTTCGACTCCCCGCTGTCCATCAGCTCGGCCGCCCGCAGCGGGCTCAGTTCCACCTGCACGTCGATCCGGTCCAGCAGCGGCCCGGAGATCCGGGACAGGTACCGCCGACGGGCGAGCGGGGTGCATTCGCAGTGGGTGTCCCCGGCCGGTTTCGCACAGGGGCAGGGATTGGAGGCGAGTACGAGCTGCACCCTGGCCGGATACTCGGTGCCACCATTGGCCCGGTTGATCACGACCCGCCCGTGTTCCAGCGGCTGCCGCAGCGCGTCGAGCGCCCGCGACTGGAACTCCGCCGCCTCGTCCAGGAACAAAATTCCCCGGTGCGCCAGTGACACGGCTCCGGGACGGGCCAGCCCCGATCCGCCCCCGACGATCGCCGGCACGGTCGCGGTGTGGTGCGGAGCCTGGAACGGCGGTCGGCGTACGAGGTCTCCGCCCGGCGGCAGGATGCCGGCGATGGAGTGCAGCGCGGTGACCTCCAGGGCGGTGTCGTCGTCCAGTTCGGGCAGGATCGACGGGAGCCGTTCGGCGAGCATCGTCTTGCCGGCACCGGGCGGCCCGAGCAGCGCCAGGTGATGCCCACCCGCTGCGGCGATCTCCACTGCCCTCCGCCCCAGCCCCTGACCGGCGACCTCGGACAGATCCGGCCCCGGCACGGGTGGCGCCGTCGTGCGCGGTGGCGGATCAAGCAGCGCGGCCCCGTCCCGGACGTACGCGACGAGCCGGTGCAGGTTGTCCACCGCCCGTACCCGTACCCCCGGCACTACTGCGGCCTCGGCGGCGTTCCCGACCGGTACGACCACCCGACTGATCCCCGCTCGGGCCGCCGCCGCGACCATCGGCAGTACGCCCCGGATCGGCCGGACGGTCCCGTCCAGCCCCAGTTCACCGAGGATGACCACGTCCTCCAGCGGCGCCAGCGGCAGTTCACCGGAGCCGCCGAGCATGGCGGCGGCGATGGCGAGATCGAAGCCGGAGCCGTGTTTGGGCAGGGTGGCGGGGAGCAGGTTGACGGTGATCCTGCGGTTGGGCCAGTGCTGGCCGGAGTTGACGATCGCGGCGCGTACGCGGTCACGGGCTTCGTTGAGCGCGGTGTCGGGCAGTCCGGACAGGACAACGGCGGGCAGTCCGGGGGCGAGATCGGCCTCGACCTCGACCAGGTGCCCGGTCACCCCGACCAGGCCGACACAGAGCACCTTCGCGTAACTCACCGCGACGACCCAAACTCATCAGTGTCGGGCGGGCGTTGGCGGCAGTTCGGCGGTCCGGCTGCTGGTGTCGCGCAGGGCGTTGCTGCCAGGTGTACGGATCTCGCTCGTCGTAGGGATGTCATGGCTGAAAGATGACCGATGCCCGCAGGACAGCGCTGGCGGCTCGGCACCGCTGTGGACAACGTAGGGGCCCTGTGGACAGCCGGACGATCAAGCCTTCGATGTGCTATCGGGTCTTATTTCGGACGGAGGGTAAGTAATGATGACATTGCGATCTTATGGTACGGGCGTAATTAGATCGTGCAGGGTGCGGAAGCGCGGGTGGGCGTTCTGGTGGAGTGCCGACGCTATCGAAGGTCGACCCGTGTGGCAGTCAGGGGCGGCGACGGGGGCGCCGGGCTCGTGACCGGATCACCAGAGGTGGGCGTCCGTTGCCTACGCGTTGTGTCAGGTATGACGCGTGAGTAGGACATGCATGTCGCATACATGCGACTTCCGTGTCAGAATCGAGCTAGCTTCCGCTCAGATAATGAACAAACCTGCTGGTGTTGCGCTTGCGGAACACCTGGGATCGGAGAGTCCCCCCGCCCCATGGTTGCAGCCCCGAGGCGAGGGAATCTCCCGCTGGTGGCCCCGTCTAACCCTTGGGTTAGGTGGGGCCACTCCAGCTTCCGGACAAGAACGCGTCCATCAGCCGGACGGTTTCCGTGAGGATTCTGATGATCAGGACCCCCAGGTCACCTGCCTTCCGGTAGCGACCGGTCGGCGGATCTTGCTCCGGGCCGGCTGGCCCGGTCGGTTGCGACACCTCGCACCACCTCCTTCCCAACCGTGGGCGAGAAATCTCGACCACGATGGAGAAGTAGGTTGCGCTACCTGTCGATGCACCTAGGACAGATTAGTGGTGCCCCTCTCCGGATCCAGCCTCACCATCAACCGGCCGAGGCGCAGGTGGTGCGTTCAGCACGTCTGCGCACGCTCATGCATGATCAACCGTGGCGAGTTACATATATCAATCCGCTTTAGTCCTAAGTGGCAGATAGCGAATAAAGGTTGAACCTATCCTCCGACGTCGTTGGTGATGCGGAGGCAACCGCAGGTCAACCTCATCGCGTGGACCCAGTTGAGGCGCCATCGTGCCTAGGTGCGAAGACCGCACCGGAGCAAATCAGCTTTTAGAGATAACCCTCCAGGTATGCCGGGTGCCGGACGAAGCTCCGCTCCATCCCTCGTGTCCCTTCACGAAGGGCGCCACCGCGGGTCGGCGGGCGGTCGCCAGTCCCAAAGTCTCGGTTGCCGTCCTGTTCCGGCCAGTGGTACCCGAATACCCCTGGCCCTCCATATCTCGGGTCGTGGCCGGCGCCTTCGATCGTTCTGACCGTGTACCGTCCGAACTGGCGAC
Source organism: Micromonospora sp. NPDC004704 (assembly GCF_053601675.1). NCBI lineage: Bacteria > Bacillati > Actinomycetota > Actinomycetes > Micromonosporales > Micromonosporaceae > Micromonospora > Micromonospora sp. NPDC004704. The sequence continues at coordinate 204,678 of NZ_JBSGCD010000008.1, forward strand.
TCCCGGGGGAAGAGGCCCGGCGGTTCCGCTGTCCAGTCCTCTACCCGGGGAGTACCGATGCCGCCTGCGCCCATCGTCGACCCGCGATTCCCGGCACGCCTGCTTGAGCTGCGTATCGCTCGCGGTCTGTCCCTGCGTGACCTGGCCAAGCGCGTCTACTTCAGCAAGAGCTACCTGCACGATCTGGAGATTGGCCGAGGTCGGCCGACACCCGAGACTGCCCGACGCCTGGACGACGCGCTTGAAGCCGGCGGTGCGCTCGCCGCGCTGGTTGTCGACGCACCGGCCGTGACCACGCCGGATGACCAAAAGCGAATCGAGTACGTGATCGATCGGCCGTCACGGTTGGACGCCGCCACCGTCCACCTGCTCGCCGACTCATTGGCCGCGCAGCGACGTCTTGACGACGCGATGCCCGCGCCGATGATGCTGCCGTGGGCCGTGCCGCAGTGGCGCACCGTCCTGGATTTCACCGTGCAGGCTCGCGGTCTCCACGCGTCCGAGATGCATGCTGTCGCTGCGGAATGGACGCAGTTCGTCGGCTGGCTGCACGCCGAGGCTCGCAACGACGCCGAGGCAACGCGAGTGTTGGTCGAGGCGGCCGAACAGGCTGACCAGATCGACAACGGCCCGCTTGCCGCCCAGGCGGAGAACTTCCGGGGCTACTTGGAACGCCAGCGTGGGAACCCTCGCGGCATCGTGAGGCACTTCCTCGCCGCGTACAACACGCCGGGGGCGACCGCGTTGCAGCGGGTTGGCGACGCGGTGCAGGCCGCGCACGGGTACGCGCTGCTGGGAGACCGGGTTGCGGCTGGACGCCTGCTTGGCGAGGCGAGCGACCTCACCGAGACTGCGTCTGCGGAAGAGCCTCTGGGCGCCGCGTACTGGTTGACGCCGACGTTCTCCCGGATGGGCATCGGGCTGGCGTACCTGGCGCTCGGCAAGACGGCCGCTGCAGTGGACAACCTGCGTGCAGGGCTGGACAGCCTGCCGGACGACCAGCGCGACGCCGAGTGGACGACGGAATACCGGCAGGCGTTGGCTAACGCGGGAAGCTGAACGATCATCTGTCCGGAAGCTCCACCGGACAGATGGCGAACAGGTACGGACAGGTAACTCCTGGTGATCGTCGTCGTGCGCCGTAACGATGGGAGTGAGCACGGCCGGTAGCGGGTTCCCATTCCTGGATCGTCTTCCGCTATCGGTCGTGCCCCCGATCGTGTCGGGCCTGACCCGTGCAGGCTCGGCTCGGAGGTGCCGCTGCCCTGGGATGGGTCGTCGCGCACCTCCGGCCACCTGACGGAGGAATGCGATGCGATGGCTCGAACCCACCGACCCGGAGCCGGCCCCACCGGTACGGCCCGGCCCGGCGACCGAGTACCCCGCGCGGTGCGGTGCGTACCGGCCGGCGGACGCTCCGCCAGTGTCGGAGCCGCCGGTGGCCCGGTCCACGGGGGCCTTGATCCGGATCCTCTGGAACACCCGGCGCCCCCGGTGGGTGTGGCGGCGGCGATGAACGAACTCCAGCAGTGGTTCTCCAGATTCTCCCGGTCCCTATGGCCCTCACTGCACGGGATCGCCCGCGTGATCGTTGCCCGCCACGAGACCGGGGAGGAGTGCGGGCTGTGCCCTTGCTACGCGCCCGGCAGGTGCAGCCGGCTCCGGTGGGCACGGCAGCTCGTGACCGATCCGGAGATGCTGACCGCCGTGAAACAGGAGGCGGTGACATGACGGTGAACATCGGCCCGGTATCTCGGGGCACGGTCCTGCACCTCGGGCCAGGTGAGTGGTACGCCAACGGCAACCTGGCCACAGCGGAGACCGAGATCCAGGTGGTGGCCGTCGACCCCACCGACCCACGTACCCGTGACAACGAGCAGGAAGTCTGGGTGTCCGCCCACTGGTCGACCTGCACGGACCCGAACCGGCCGGGGCACCTGCCCTGTTTCGGCAACTACGTACGAGTCGCCGCGATCGTGCGGGAGGTGGCTGCCGGATGAGTCGGATGGACGAGCCGCTCACCGCTGCGGCGATCCGGATGGGCGCCGATCTCACACTGCGGCAGCACCAGCCCGGCCGGCATCCCTGGCAGCCGGGGACGTGCCGTCAGTGCACCCCCGACGGCTGCCCACAACTCGCCTGGGCGATCAAAGTCCGAAATCCGGACGCACCCGCACCGGTTGTCGCGGCGACGGATCGCGCCTCGTGACCATTTCCTACGTCAAGGTCACGGTGAACCTGGTCCGGCCCGCCGACGAGGCGCTGACCCGGCTCGCGGCCGAGCAGGGCACCAATCGCACGGTGGCGATGAACCGGGCGCTCCGGGTGGCGGCGGTCCTGCACGACCTGGCCCCGAATGGGCACCTCACGGTTACCCGTCCCGACGGGACCACCGCTGACGTGTACCTGGTGTGAGGCTCCGGGTCGGCGGCAACCGACCAGGACAGGGAATACGGGGAGGTCCCGCCCAGGCGGGACCTCCCCGATCCTGCTCGGGTCAGACCCGCTCGGGAGCGTCGAACTGGGCGCTGTACATCTCGACCAGCATGGCGCGGCCCTTGATGCCGGAGATCGCCTCGGCACCGGCGATGCCCTCGATCCAGGGGAGCTGTCCGGCACCGCCCTCCGGGCCGAGCGGAACCGCGATCATGACCCCGGCCGGCTCGTACGTCGCGACTTCACCCTCACCGGTGATCAGCGTGCGCAGGTTCGCGGCGACCAGCTCGGCCTGCCGGGTGGCCATGCCCGCCATGTTCGCGTCGGCGTCGGAGATGTCGCCGATGGCGAAGACTCGGTCCTGACCGGTGACCCGGAGCTGGTCGTCGACCCGAACGTACCCCTGCTCGTTGCGGGCTTCGGCGAGCGCGCCGTGCAGGTAGTCGGTTTGCAGGCCGACGCCGAAGCAGCGGTACCAGATGTCGGCGGTCAGTTCCTCGCCGTCGACCGTGGTGACCGATACCGGTCCGGCGGTGGCCGGGGCGATGCCGGGCAGCGCGTTCAGCCGGCTGCCGAGCTTGAGTTCGACCCCGAGTTTGTCGAGCTGGGCGCGCAGTTCGTCGCGGAGCGCCTGGTCGAACCGGCCGGGCAGGATGTCCGGTCCGGAGTCGACCAGGGTCACCTGCTTCTCCGGGAAGGACGACTTGATCTCCCCGGCGAGTTCCAGGCCGGACGGCCCGGCGCCGACCAGCAGCACCCGCTGGGCACCGCGCAGCTCCTGGTGGGCGTCGCGGAACTTGGCCTGGGCGGTCGCGCTCTCCGTCTCGTCGCTCTTGGCGGGGAACGGGTAGGACGAGCCGGTGGCCAGGATCAGGTAGTCCGGCTCCAGGCGCCCGCCTCCGGCGAGCGTGACCTGCCGGCCTTCGACCGCGGCGGCCCGGTCGCGCACGAACCGTCCGTGGTGCAGGAGCCGGCTGTACGGGAGGAAGATCCGCTCCACCCACTCCGGCTCGACCAGTGCGCGCCATGCGGCCACGTTGTGCAGGAAGGCGTCGGAGGGGTCGACGAGGGTCACGTCGGCGACGTCGTCGAGTGCCTTGGCGACTTTGAATCCGGCGTATCCGCCGCCGATGACGGCCACGCTCGGACGCGGCCGGGTTGTCTCAGTCATTGCTCGTAGCTCCAGGTTTGATAGTCACTTCTAATACCGGGTTAACCGTCGGCAAGACTAGCCGCTTCGAAAAGCATAGCGCCAGCGGATCTGCTAGCTTTGGTGGTATGACCAGCGCCGTCAACCACGCAGGAGACTGCGACCGCGCCGACGCGGCCCTGGCACGCGCGTTCGGTGTGCTGGGCAAGCGGTGGAGTGCCCTGGTGCTCGGCAGCCTCCGTAACGGGCCGGCTGGATTCCGCGAGTTGTCCCGAGCCGTCGAGGGTGTCAGCGATTCGGTGCTTTCCGACCGGCTGTCCGAGTTGACCGAGGTCGGCCTCGTCGCCCGTACGGTGGAGCCCGGGCCGCCGGTGGCGGTTTCCTACCAGCTCACTCCGGGTGGGCAGGCGCTCGTTCCGGTCCTCACCGAGATCTCCCGCTGGGCCACGAACCACCTGCCCGCCGACAAGAGCTGATCTTCCGGAGCACCTCGCCGGCATAGCGGGCGACAACAATCGGCGCCGCGACCTGCCCCGACCAGGCGTCGAACCCGACCAGGGTCTGTGGTGAAAGTCGCTGGTCACGGGCCTTGGGCTGTGTTTCCATGCCGCAGTGAAGATCGAGAACGTGTCCGGCGCGGACGTACCCCTGAGGGTCCGACAGCGGACTGATCGCGACCTCGGTGACTGTGTGCGGGTGTTGGCGGAGGTCCATGAGCGCGACGGTTATCCGGTGAACTGGCCCGATCTCCCGGACGCATGGCTCACGCCGCCATCGCTCATCGCCTCCTGGGTGGCGGAACTGGATGGCCGGATAGCCGGCCACATCGTCTTGTCCCGAAGCGGGGAGGGAGACGCGGCACCTGGGCTGTGGGGCGATCGTACGGGCGTGAGTATCGACGCGACTGCCGTGGTCAACCGACTGTTCGTCGCTCCGTCGGCCCGCGGCCGTGGGATCGGTGCGCTGCTGATGGCGCAGGCTGTCGGAGAAGCACGGGATCGCGGCTTGCATCCGGTGCTGGACGTGGTGGCTTCCGACACGGCGGCGGCGGCTCTTTACGAGAGGCTCGGCTGGCAGCTGCTGGCCACGGTCGAACAGCAGTGGAGCCCGGAGCAGAAGGTTTCCGTCCGGTGTTATGCCGCGGCAACCTGACGGTAGTGCCCTGGAACGATCAGGATCGACTCTCGCGACAGGCCCTGGCGTCAGAGCGGGCGGACGTACTCCATCCGGTTGGCGAAGTTGTCGTATCCGGCGCGCTGGAAGCCCCTGAACATGGCGACGTTGCGTACGTCGCAGTCGCCCCGGATCTCGGTCGCGCCGTTCCCGGCCAGGATCGCCGTGCCCCGCGCCACCACCGACGAGCTGTAACCCTTGCCCCGGTGCGCCGGTGCCACGCCGACGAACCCGATCACCGCGAAGGCGGGGTTGTGCGCGGGCAGGCTGACCACCGCCGGGCTGCCGTCGGCGGCGTACCCGATCTCCCACCACTGCGGCTCGTGGTGGAGTTCGGCCGTCTCCTCGAACAGCAGCTCGGCGGCCCGGCGCAGGCTGTGCCGGCGTACGTCCTCGGTCAGCCTGGCGTCGGCGGTGTCGGCGAGCAGGGTTTCCAGCAGGTCGACGAAGGGTTCCCGACCCAGCTCGGCCAGGGACCGGAACCGCAGTCGCCCGTCCTGCGCGGGCAGCTCCCCGCCCGCCAACCAGCGGAAACGTCGGCCGTCGCGAGCCACCGTGAAGCCGGCCCGGCGCAGCAGCTCACCGCGCTGCTCGGGATGGCGCTGGAACTGCGGTGCCTGGGCCGGGGAGTCGACCACGTGCCCCAGTTCGGTCGCGCCGAGCGTCCTGGCCAGGGTCGCCGCCTCCGCGAGCAGGGCCAGCCCGACGGCCGGCTCGGTCCCGTCCCAGGGCGCTTCCAGGAGGACAACGTCGCTCGGCACCTCGTGGCCCGGCATGGTCCACAGCACCACGCTGCCGACCAGGTGACCGCCCTCCTCCGCCACCAGGCACCACTCCGGTCGTGTGCAGCGCTTGGCGAGCAGGTCGGTCAGATACGCGGCGGTGCCGGCGGAACGCTCGGCGTCGTCCGGATACCGCACGAGTGCGGGGATCTCGTCGGCGTGGGCAACACGGATCGTGGTCAAGAAAAGCCCTTCGGGTACGGCGGCGTGCGGACCGTCCCGCAGCCGGCGGCAGCCGATGCCAGCCGAACGCTTCCACCGGCATCGCCAAGGAGTAGATCATGGGTACCGCACCCGACGGGGGGCTACGCTCGCTGGGTTGACGGCGGAGATCCGGTCGCCGTCGGGAGGCTGGAGGACGTACGTGAGCACCACGGAGGCCGATCCGGAGTTCACCACCTGCGAGTCCGGACCCGAGGGACTCCAGATCCTGGAACCCCGGCTGGTCCCGCTGGGCGGGCTGCGGGCGCTGAACGTACGCCGGACTTTGCCGCAGCGGGCCAGGTCGCTGATCGGGGCGTGGTGTTTCGTCGACCACTACGGCCCGGACGACGTCACCGAATCCGGTGGGATGTCGGTCAACGGGCACCCGCACACCGGACTCCAGACCGTGAGCTGGCTCTTCGACGGGGAGATCGAACACAAGGACACGGTCGGCTCGGTCCGTACGGTCCGGCCGGGCGAGGTGAACCTGATGACCGCCGGCCGGGGCATCGCCCACTCCGAGTTCTCCACCCCCGACACCACCGTCCTGCGCGGGGCGCAGCTCTGGATCGCCCTGCCCGACCACGAGCGGCACGGCGAGGCACGGTTCGAGCACTACACCCCCGAGCCGATCAGCCTCACCGGGGCCCGGGTGAGCGTCTTCATCGGTTCCCTGATGGGCTCGACCTCCCCGGTCCGTACGGCCACCCGCCTGATCGGGGCGGAGATCCGGATCGAGGTCGGCGCGACGGTGACCATCGAGGTCGACCCGACCTTCGAGCACGGCATCCTGGTCGACGACGGCCGGGTCACCGTCGCCGGTGCCGGCGTCGGTCAGTCCGAACTGCTCTTCGTCCAGGCGGGACCAAACACCCTGACCGTCACCGCCGAGCAGGGACCGGCCAGGATTCTGCTGCTCGGCGGCGAACCGCTCAACGAGCGGATCATCATGTGGTGGAACTTCATCGGGCGTACGCACGAGGAGATCGTCGAGTACCGCAACCGGTGGCAGGCGCAGGGTTTCGGCGAAGGCGACCCCGGCGCCGGTGACCTGCCCTACGGAACGTTTCCCGCCGACTGGGAGCAGCTCATTCCCGCGCCACCCCTGCCGGGTGGCCGGCTGAAACTCCGCCCCTGAGCCCGTACCCCGAGAAGGAGAGACGAGACCCGATGACGAACACCGCCCCCGAACCGACCGTCGAGCTGGACGAGCCCGGACACCGGTACACCATCACCGTCGACGGCACGGTCGCCGGATTCGCCAAGTTCTTCGACAACAACGGCCAACGGGTCTTCTTCCACACCGAGATCGGCAAGGAGTACGGCGGCCAGGGGCTGGGCAGCCTCCTGGTCACCGGGGCGCTCGACCACGTACGCACCGCCGGGCTGCGGATCGTGCCGATCTGCCCGTTCGTGAAGACGTACCTCACCCGCCACCACCAGTACGACGACCTGGTCGACCCGGTCACCCCGAACCTGCTCGCCCGGCTCGGTGCGTAGTGAAACCGGGTCGCCGGCTCTACCTCGACAAACAGTCACCCGCGATCTTCAAGTCGCTCAACGCGACCGCGATCCAGGTACGGGCCCAGGCCACCGAACTCGGCCTGGGCCGTCGCCTGCTCGAACTGGTCAACATCCGGGTCTCGCAGCTCAACGGGTGCGGGTACTGCCTGCAACTGCACACCGCGCGGGCACTCGCCGAGGGCGAGACCACGCACCGGCTCTCCGTCCTGTCCGTCTGGCGGGAGACCGAGCTGTTCGAGGCGAAGGAACGGGCGGCGCTGATGCTCGCCGAGGGGGCGACCCTGGTCGCGGGGGAGCGGACCGGTGACGCCGACTACGCGTGGATCGAGTCCGTGCTGACCGCCGACGAAATCTCCGTACTGAGCTGGGCGGCGATCACGATCAACGCGTTCAACCGGGTGTCGATCCTCAGCCGGCACCCCGTACCGGTGGAGAGCCCGGCGGTGACCGCGGACGCCAGGTAGGCGTCAGTCGCGGACCGCGCGCAGCACCAACTCCCGGAGCAGGTTGACCACCTCGGTCGGGGTGAAGTCCATCGCGTTCTCGTGCACGGTGACCTCGAAACTCGACCTGGTCGGATCCGGCGCGGACCGGATCCGGCCGAAGAGTTGGACGCCGTGTTCGGCCAGGATCGCGGCGGCGGCCCGTTCGACCGCCGCGGGGCCCGCGGGCAGGTGGACGTGGAACATCGGCGTCTGCGGCGGATCCGGCCAGGCCAGGGCCACGCCGTCGGCGTTGATCGCCGCCGCGATCGCGATCGCATGGTCGCGGTAGGCCGGCATCCGGGGCAGCAGGGTGTCGAGCCCGGCGAGCGCGGCCAGGGCGAGCGGCCAGGCGTCATGGATCGCACCACCGAGCCGGGTACGCCACACCGCCGCCTCGGCGATCGTCGCCGCGTCACCGGCCAGAATCGCGCCGCGTACGCCCTGGAGCGCCTTGTAGAGCGACACGTACACGGTGTCGAAGAGACCGGCGATCTCGTCGAACGGCCGGCGGTAGTAGGTCTGCGCCTCCCAGAGCCGGGCACCGTCCAGGTGCGTCGCCGCCCCACCGGAGCGTGCCGTCTCGACCTGCGCCAACAGCTCCTCCCACTCGGGCAGCAGGCCGCCGATGTCGCGCTGCGGCAACTCCCACAGCACCGCCGCCAGCGGCTCACCGATGGATTCGAGGTCCGCGCCGGTCATCAACCGGTGCCGGTCACCGGCCGGGTGGAAGCGCAGCCCGTGCACGACCTGGTAACCCTGCGCCTCCCAGGCATCCAGATGGGTCTGCGGATGCGCGGCGAACGCGGGCACGTTGCGGCGCTGGGCGTGGATCCGGAGCGCGACCTGCTGCGCCATCGTCCCGGTGGGGAAGAACAGCGCGGCCTCCTTGCGCAGCAGGGTCGCCACCCGCCGTTCGAGCTGCGCCACGGGCCCGTCCGGCCCGGACGGCGGGGTGTCGGCGTCCACCCGTTCCAGGAGATCCCGCAGCACCACCTGCGGGCTCAGCCGGATCGGCGCGTGTGCGAACAGGGAACGCCGGATCGGCGGACGGGCATCGGGCGCGGGCATGATCCAGAGCATGCCCTTGCTGCCACCTGTTTGCAATAAGGGTTGTCCTTCGTCACCCGGCGGGCGCCGGGGCCGGTGGACCGGTCGGCGTCGCGCGCAGTGCGGCCAGCAGCCAGGTGAACGCGGGCACCGCCGGTGGTGCCGGGGCGACCCCGTTGACCAGGCTCAACAACTCCCAGTACCGCTCCACGGCGGGATCGGCCACCGTCTCCAGCCAGGTCAGCAGGGCGGCCCGCTCCGGCTCCGGCAGGTCGGCGGGGACGATCCGGGCAAGCACCGCCGCGCCCACCGAGGACTCCGGCGCGACCCCCTCCGCCACCGCCCGCCCCGCGTGCTCGACCACCGCCGGGCGGATGGTGAGACCGAAGTCCAACCGGTTGTCGTCCCCACCGGTCAACACCATTCGTCGTACGGACCGACGGAAGTCCTCGTCCGCGACCAGGTCCGCCAGCTCCACCCAGGCGTCCACCTGCTCGGCGGTCGCGTCGTCGGGCAACTCCGTCGGCAACTCCCGCATCCATCCCGCGACCACCAGAGCGTCGGAGTCGTCGACCCCGGCGAAGATCTCGTCGACGAAGTCGTCGATGACCTGCTGGCGCTCCCGTACCGAGAGTCGGGCCAGTTTGTGGATCAATGTCAGCTCCTCGGTTGTGCTGCCACGGTTCGCGACGGTGGCCAGTACCGCCCGGCGCAGCCGCAACGTACGGATCTCCGCGTCGAGGGCCCGGACGTGTAGTAGCGCCACCTCGGGCAGGGTGTCCTGTCGGGCGAGCACCCGGCGTACAGCATCCAGGCCGAGACCGAGTTCACGCAGGGTACGGACCAGGTCCAGCCGGGCCACCGCGGTCGCGTCGTACCGGCGGTAGCCACCGGTGGACCGGTCCACCGGCGGTACCACCCCGATGTCGGACCAGTAGCGGATCGTCCGCACCGCCAACCCGGTACGCCGCGCCAACTGCCCGATCGTGTACCGCTGCGGGGCGGTGCCGTCGTCCATGGGACCAGCCTGCACCCTCCACCCACCGGAGACTCAAGCTCCCGGTTCAGGGGGCAGCCGTCCACCGTGGTCCGAACTATGATTGCCGTTCCGGAAACCGGGGGGGAAATCATGTCCGGAAGTGTGACCGTACGGCGGGCCGGCGCGGACGAGGCGGCGGCGATCGCGATCGTTCTCGGCGAGGCGAGCCTGGACGAGGCCGTGGTCGGCTGGGTGGTGCCGGACGAGCGGATACGCCGCGACCGGCTCACCTCCGGCGCGGAGCAGACCGTCGGCTGGGTGCACGGGGTGCTCGCCACCGGCGAGATCCTGGTCGCCCAGGACGACTCCGGCGGGATCGGCGGGCTGTCCCTGTGGGAGTACACCGACGGTGGCGCGGTCGCACCCGCACCCGCCCCGGAGGAGCTGACCGCCGTCTTCGCCCAGGCCTACGGCGAGTACGCGCCCCGGATGGCCCTCGTGCACGAGCTGACCCAGCGCCGTCACCCACGCGACGAGCCGCACTGGTATCTCCAGTTGATGGTGGTCCTACCGGATCACCGGGGCCGTGGGCTCGGCGGCGCGATGCTGGCCCACCAACTCGCCCGAGTCGATGCCGACGGCGTCGCGGCCTACCTGGAGGCCAGCACTCCCCGCAACCGCAGGCTGTACGAGCGACACGGGTTCCGGGCGCTCGGCGCCCCGATCGTGCTCCCGGACGGCGGCCCCGGCATCCAACCCATGTGGCGACCGGCGGTCACCCCGGTCACCTGACCCCGGTCAGGCCGGGAGGTCCGCCTGCCAGACCCAGTTGCGGCGGTCGTAGTTGACCCGGAAACCGAGCCGGAGCATGTTCTCCAGCGACGCGTTGTGATCACCTTCGGCCGGACGGCCGGTCTGCGCGGTCAGCCAACGGCAGCCGGCCTCGGCGGCGCCGCGGGCGCGGGCCGCCAGGAGTGCCGACTGGGCGCCCCGACCACGATGGGTGGGCAGGGTCGACGCACCGCAGATCCCGCCGGCCTCACCGTGGACGAACAGGTTGGCGGCCCCGACCATCTCGTCGCCGTCCCAGGCCGCGTACGCGCGGAAGTCGGGGTGGGCGACGGTGGCGGCCATCATCTCCGCCAGACCCTCCTCGGGCATGCCGAAGCCGCGCATCAGGACCGAGGCCCACTGTGCGGCCTGGGTGGTGTCGACCTCGGTGATCCGCAACGTCGTCTCGACCGTCGGGAAGTCAGCCACCTCGCGGGCCAACTGCACCCAGTACGAGCCCGGCGTGATGCCCTGCGCGGCGCAGATCTCGTCCCAGTCGTCCGGCAGCCGGGACGGGGCGATCTGGATCGTGGCCTGCTGGCGGCCCTGCGTCCGGTAGAAGTCGCAGACCTCGGCGATCGTCTTGGCGGTCACCGGCTCGTCGAAACCGAAGCCGAGGGCCTTGTTCCAGTAGCCCCCGGCCGGGTCGTGTCGCATCGACACCGCGACGCCGCCACCGATCCGGGTCTGCGCCATCCCGAGGGTCGACTGGACACTCTCCGGTGTGCCGGACTCGTACCGGAACATCACCTCGGCCTCGGCCAGTTCGGCGAGCGCGGACAGTCGATCATCAACCGACACGGGGGATCCTCCGGGCGACAGGTGGTGGTCGGGCACGCTGAGCAGCGCCTACGCCCGTACGGCAGCCACAACTATGGGCAGGACGGTATACGCGTACCAAGCCGACCCGGCGACCGAACGCTGTGATCTGGACCTCGGTGTGACGCCCACTACCCGTGAGGGTTCGCGGCGGCGGCGGCGTACCCGGTCAGTTGACCCGCTCGGCACTTCGGCCCTGCGGGGTGGCCCGATCGGCAACAGGATCGTGCGCCGTGCCCGGATCGCCGTCGCTGTTGCTGTCGCGGTCGGTTGGGCCGGGCTGGCGCGGTACCCGGGCGGGTGGCGGTGAGGTCGACGGTGGGCGCCGTCGGGGCCCGAGCAGGCGCATCATCGGGGTCTCGACGAACCGGTACAGCAGCCCGGCGAGGACCAGGTTGAGCAGCAGGAAGCCGACCGCCGCGGCCGGTCCCTGCCAGCCGGGGAAACCGCCCTGATGGTTCGTGGCCCGCAGGATGCTGGTCACCACGAACACGTGCACCAGGTAATAGGCGAAGGACACCTCGCCGAGCCAGCGCATCGGCCGGGACCGCCACGGCGACCAGGTTCCGCGTACGTCCGCCTCGGCCGCCGCCGCGATCACCAGGATGTACGCCGCGGCGAGCAGGGTCGTCCACAGCTCGGCGCGGATCCACTGGGTGGCGGCCACCCACGTGAGCAGGAAGATCACGGTCGCGACCTTCAGGTTCGGGCCGCGCCACCGGCCGCGCACCATCAGCTCGGCCGCCGCCACCCCCATCCAGAACTCCAGCGAACGCACCAGCGGGAACACCTGGGTGAACCACCACCGGTCCGCCTCCGGCACCAGGAGCTGACCCGGCCAGAGGGAGAGGATCAGCAGCGGCATCGCGACGATGACGGCGACCAGGACCCCGGGGCGCAGGCGGCGGATCAGCGGAAGGACCAGGGGCAGGCACAGGTAGAAGAACAGCTCGCAGGAGAGCGACCAGCTCACCGTGTTGACGCTGTAGAACCAACCCGGAGTCGGGTTCCAGGCCTGCACCAGGAAGAGGTTGGTGATCGCGACCTTGAGGTTGAACGGGTCCGCCCAGTAGAGCCCGAGCAGCAGCACCGCCGCCCAGAGCACCACGTGGTTGGGGAAGATCTTCGCGGCCCGGCGCCGCCAGAACGCCAGCGGGGTGTCACCGGGTCGGGCCGACCAGACCAGCACGAACCCGCTGAGGATAAAGAAGAACTGGACCCCGGACAGGCCGAGGGTGAACACCTTGCTGACCACGGCGTGGTAGTCGGGCTCGGCGATGACCCGCATCGTCCCGACGTGGAAGCCGAAGACCAGCATCGCGGCGACCCACCGCAACCCGGTCAGTGACGGCAGCTTGCTCAGGGGTCGGCCAGCGGCGGTGGCCGTGGGAGTGCTCGTCATGACGCCCGGCACTCTAACCGGTACGCCGGCACCGGCCACCGGCACGGGTCCGCTTCCGTTCGGGATCGGCCACTTCGGTCGACGATGAGTCGTACATCCTTGATTTCCGTACTCGTCACTGATTCGGGGTCGACTGTTCCCCGGTCCGCCCTACCGTGCCCAATCATGGTCTTCACTCGATCGGGCCTCGCGCCCGCCCGTGCCACCACCCCCGGCCGGGTCGCCGTCGCACTGCTGGCGCTGGCCGCCTCGGTGTCCACGCTCACCGCCGTCGACAACACCACGCCGGCCGCAGCCGCCCCCGGCAGCGTGGTCGTCTCCGCGAACTTCGACACGGGCGGCCTGCCCGCCGGCTGGCGGGCCGTCGACGGTGACTGGACGGTCAAGAACGGCCGGCTGTACGGGGCCGCCGGCAGCGGCTCGAAGAAGATCACCTTCGGTCGGCACCTGAACGACTTCCGGCTCGAGGCGACGGTCCGGTTCGAGTCGGTGGCCGAGGCGACCCGGTGGACCGCGCTCGGGCTCGACGTACCGGCCGCCGGTGCCCCGCCGTGGTGGATCGCCACCCTGCGCAGCGGCAGCACCGCCACGAACGGGCTGGAGTTCGCCCAGCTCACCACGGCGAACACGTGGAACGTGACGAACACCGCCGCGGCGCCTTCGGCGGCCGGCACCGGTCGGGACGTCCAGGCGCTGATCGTGAACGGGGCCACCGTCTCGTTCGACAACGTCAAGGTCACCGAGCTGGCGCCGAGCCCGTACCTCCGGCCCGTCGGTGCGCCGCTGACCGTCATCGCCCACCGGGGCGCCTCGGCGGTGGCGCCGGAGAACACCCTGGTCGCCCAGGACATCGCCCGGAGCAACGGGGCCGACTGGATCGAGAACGACGTCCAGCCGAGCAAGGACGGCGTGCCCTTCGTGATGCACGACAGCACGGTGAACCGGACCACCAACGGCACCGGCGCGATCCGCAGCCTCACCGCCGCCCAGCTCAAGCAACTCGACGCCGGTTCGTGGTTCGGCTCGCAGTTCACCGGCGTACGCCTGCCGACGCTGGCCGAGCAACTGGCCGACCTGCGTACCCGTGGTGGCAAGCTGCTGCTGGAGATCAAGGGTGCGCACACCAAGGCCGAGGTCGGCCGGATCATCGACATCATCCGGGCCGAGCAGATGACCGGCCGGGTCTTCATCCAGAGCTTCGAGACCAGCGCGCTCACGTACAGCTACCAGCTCGCCCCGGAGATCCCGCTCGGCCTGCTGCGCAGCACCCTCGACACGGACCCGGTGGCGATAGCGCGGCAGTACCACCTGACCGCGTACAACCCGGCGGTGGCGGCGTTGACCGCCCGTCCGGCGGTCATCGCGAGCCTGCACACCGCCGGGGTGGCGCTGATGGTCTGGACGGTCGACTCGGCCACCCAGTGGCAGCAGCTCAAGGGCCTCGGGGTGGACGGGATCATCACCAACCGGTCGCCCGAACTCGTCGACTGGAACGCCGCCAACCCCGGCTGACCCACACTCCGCCGGTTGGGCGCGCCGCCTCGGTGAGCCGTGCCGCCGATTGGCGCGGCTCACCAGCCGGGGGTCAGCCGGCCGGGGGTTCAGAATGCGCCCTTGAGGTGTTCGACCCGGGCGGGGCCGCGCGGTGGTGCGAAGACCGAGACCACGTCGAAGCGGACCTCGGCCGGATGGGCGCCGGACTGCTCCAACCACTGCGCGGCCAACCGCCGCAACCGCCGTGCCTTGGCCGGCACGACCGCCTCGGCGGGAGAGCCGAAGGTGGTGCCCCGTCTGGTCTTCACCTCGCAGAACGCGAGCACGGGACCGTCCCAGGCGATGATGTCGATCTCCCCGGCGGGACCGTGCGCCCCGGCGGGCGTACGCCAGTTCCGGTCCACCACCCGCAGACCGTTCGCCACCAGGTGCCGTACGGCACAGCGCTCGCCGTACGCGCCGACCGCCTTCCGTTCCAGCGTCATGGGGTCGAGGGTGAACGGACCGGCCGTACGGCGCAGCCGGTGAGGGCGAGCCTGTGGACGACGGGGCGCCCTGTGGACAGCCGGACGATCAAGCCACCCCGTGCTATGCGGCTGATTGCCAGCGCTGGTCAGGCCGGTGGCGCGTACGCGTACGTCATGGGGTGCCATTCCAACCAGTCGCCGTGTCCGCCGGTGCGGCCCAGCACCTCGACGGTGGCCCGGCCGTCGCGCCAGGCGACCACGGTGAGCAGAGCGGCGGCGAGCACCCCCGGCGGTCCGGCCGTCGCCGGTCGCCGGTCGAGGAAGAGTTCGGCGCCGGAGACGGACGCCTCGTTGAGCACCACGGTCAGGTCACGCCGGGCGCCGAACCCGGCCAGGATCGCCGCCAGCCGCTGCCGGTCGGCGCGGTCGAGATAGGTCAGCGCCATCGAGGCGAAGACCACCGGCACCACCCCGTCCGGCACCTCCGCCAGCAGGGTGGGCAGGGTCTGCACCATGTCCCCGGCGACCAGTCGCGGCCCGACCAGGGCCACCTCGGCGAGGGCCGCCTCCAGCCGGGCCAGCCGTTCGGTCTGCTCCGGCCAGACGCAGGCCCGCAACCAGTCGGTGGCCAGCGGATCCGTGGCGTCGATCGGGGCGAGGTCGATGCCGACCCGATCGGCGACGGTCAGCTCGGTGGCGGCCGGTTCGGGCCAACCGGGACCGTGCAGCCCGACCGTCATGGTCAGCGACTCCGGCACCCCCGCCGGCCCGTAGGTCTCGGTGCGGCCGTCCGGGCCGACGTACCGGCAGGCATACCGGTCGCTGATCAGCAGCAGGCCGGCGCTGGTGCCGAGTTCGACCAGGTGCAGCGGGCGGTCCTCGGCGTACGCGGCTGCCCGGCCGAAGCCCGCCCGCAGCACCGCACCCCGCCGGGCCTCGTTGGTCTGGGTGGTCCTGGTTCCGCAGATCGCCGTCAGTTCGTCCCGGTACGCACCGACCAGGTCGGCGAACGCCGCGCCCAGCCCGTCGTCGACCTCCCGCCCACCGCCGAGGGTCGGCAGGTACGCCGCGAGCCGATGCCCCGCCGCGGTCGTCCGGAGCAGGTACTGCACGGCGGCGAAGTAGAGGATCGCCCGTCGCTGCCCGGGACCGGCGGCGCGCAACGGCCCGGACAGGTCCGGTCGTTCGGCGAGCAGTGCGGAGAGGTACTCGTACCGGGGGGAGACACCGCGGAACTCGTGCCGGGCGAAGCGGCGGAACATCTCCGCCAGGGCGAACTCCTCGGTAACCGTCATACCGGGTGATGGTCCGCCGACCGGCCGTCGCGCGCAGCGACCTTCGTCACGTGCCGGTACGCACCCCCGGCCGCACTGCTCCCGTCGGGGAATCTCCGCAACGCGGATAAAAAGCGGCGCCTCGGCCGGAAGTCAGAAGCGGCAACAAGCCGGGCATCAAGGTCATCTAATTGGCGCCGCCTCGGGCGGGTCGTTTACGGTGCCCGATCGTGGATGGACAACGGAACTTCCCCGAGGGGCAGGAGCAGCCGCGCTGGTACGCCGACGAGCGCGGATATCCCGAGTCGGACTGGCGGACCAGCACCGACGCGCGCTACCCGGCGGAGTCCGAGCGCTATCCCGAGTCCGAGCGTTATCCGGCCGGCTCGGACCGGCACTCCGCCGACCCGGACGGCGACTCCCACCGGGACAGGTACCCCGCCGTTCCGGACCGGTTCGCCGTGGACCCCGACCGGTTCGTCGCCGATCCTGACCGCCTCGGCAGTCGCGATCCTGACCGCCTCGCCGGGGAGTCGGATCGGTTCCGCGCCGATCCGGACCGGTTCCGCAACGAACCCGACCGGTACGCCCCCACCGGCTACGCCGACCCGATCGACCTGGGGCGGGACCCGCTCGAAGCGATCCGGGTACGGCCGGACGCCGTCCCCGTACCGGCGGAGCGTGGTGGGCGGGACGCGGCGGACCCGGGGCGGGGCGGGGACGTACCGACCGGCCGGGGCGAGACCACCGGGCGGCTGGCCGAACCGGCGGTCGACGGTGGGTGGGGCGGGACCGAACCGGCCCACAGCGCGGGCGGTACGGAACGTCCGCCGCTGTCCGGCTACCCGATCGTCGCCGGTGGCCGGAGCGCGCAGCAGCCCGCCCCGGCGGTACCCGGTGCGGGTCTGTCGTCCCCGCAGGCCGACCCGGCCGCCGGAGCACTGCACCTGCCCACCGGCCCAATGATCATGATCCCGGCCCAGCCGGCCGACCTCCCGCCGGGACCCGAGTTCCCCACCGGCGAGCCCACCGGTCTGTACGGCGAGCCCGCCGATGGCCCCCGCCGCATCGGTACGGGTGGCGCCCCGGCCGGGGACGGCGTCTACCGGACCCGCCGCCCGGTCATCGCCCTGCTCTTTGCCGTACTGGTGGTGATCTTCGAGGTACCGGCGCTCCGGATCCTGGTCGACGGGGCGATCGGCGGGACGGTATCGCCCAGCGGGGTCATCTCCGGGGCATTCCTCGCGTTCGGCCTCCCGATGTTCGCCACCGGCATGTACGCGCTGCTGACCGGGGGTGCGGCCATCGGTGATCCGGGCAGGGTGTGGCTGCGCCCGCCGACCGCGTACCTCACCGTCGGGTTGGTCCTGTTCGTCGCCGCCGCGCTCGCCGCCGGCTGAGCGGGTACGCACCACCCGTTCCCCGCGTCACCGGTGTCCCCGCGTTCGCCCGGCCTGCCGGGCTTGTGCGGGGGCGGGGGGCGCGGGGCGTACACTTGGCAATGGCGACCGCCCTGCGCGGTCGACCTCGCGCGCCCTTTCCACGGTTGCCCGTGGGACGACGGCCCCCTGGTCCCGATCTTGATTGGGCCCACCATGACCGTCGACCAGGCGCCAGGACGCCGGGCCAACCGGCCCGGCGTGACAACCAGGGACATCGAAGGAGCACCCCACCATGGCCGTAGTGACCATGCGTCAGCTGCTGGAAAGTGGTGTCCATTTCGGGCACCAGACCCGCCGCTGGAACCCGAAGATGAAGCGCTTCATCTTCACCGAGCGCAACGGCATCTACATCATCGACCTGCGCCAGACCCTCGAGTACATCGAGACGGCGTACGAGTACGTCCGCCGGACCGTCGCCGAGGGCGGCAGCATCCTGTTCGTCGGCACCAAGAAGCAGGCCCAGGAGGCCATCGCCGAGCAGGCGACCCGGGTCGGCCAGCCGTACGTCAACCACCGCTGGCTCGGTGGCATGCTGACCAACTTCCAGACGGTCTACAAGCGGCTCCAGCGGATGAAGGAGCTGGAGGCGCTCGGCGACCTCTCCGGCACCGCCGCGGGTTACACCAAGAAGGAGACCCTGCAGCTCTCCCGGGAGAAGATCAAGCTCACCCGGACGCTCGGTGGTCTGCGGGACATGACCAAGGTTCCGGCCGCGATCTGGGTCGTCGACACCAAGAAGGAGCACATCGCCGTCGACGAGGCCCGCAAGCTGGGCATCCCGGTGATCGCGGTACTCGACACCAACTGTGACCCGGACGAGGTCGACTTCCCGATCCCGGGCAACGACGACGCGATCCGCTCCGCCGAACTGCTCACCCGCGTGATCGCGGCGGCGGTCGGCGACGGCCTGATCGCCCGCTCCGGCAAGCACCGTGGCGGCGACGAGAAGCCGGAGCCGGGTGTGGTGGCCGCCGACGAGCCGCTCGCCGAGTGGGAGCGCGAGCTGATCGAGGACACCGACAAGAAGGCCGACGACTCGGAGCCGAAGGCCGCGGAACCCGTGGCCGCCGCCGCTGAGTGACCCTGCCGCCGGGTCGGCCGGCCGCACACCGCGGCCGGCTGGCCCGAGCGCGTACGTGGACACCACGCGCCCGGACCGAGTTATCCCTTTAGCAGATCATCAATCGCAGTCCCAATCACCGAAGAGAGAGTCATGTCAGACTTCACCGCTGCGGATGTCAAGCGGCTCCGCGACCTGACCGGCGCCGGCATGATGGACTCCAAGAAGGCGCTCACCGAGGCTGAGGGCGACTTCGACAAGGCCATCGAGCTGCTGCGTATCAAGGGTGCCAAGGACGTCGGCAAGCGGGCCGGCCGTACCGCCGCGAACGGCCTGGTCGCCCACTCCGGCAAGGCGCTGCTCGAGCTCAACTGCGAGACCGACTTCGTGGCCAAGACCGCGGACTTCATCGCGCTGGCCCAGCAGCTCGTCGAGCACGGCGAGCAGGCGGGTGTGAGCGACGCCGAGGGGCTGCTCGCCTCGACGCTGGACGGCAAGACCGTCGCCGACCTGATCCAGGAGCAGTCCGCCAAGATCGGCGAGAAGCTGGTGCTCAACCGCTTCGCCGTACTCGACGGGACCATCGCGGTCTACCTGCACCGCAAGGCGCAGGACCTGCCGCCGGCGGTCGGCGTACTGGTCGAGTACACCGGCAAGACCGACGAGGCCGCCGACGCTGACGCGCGCGGCGCGGCGATGCAGATCGCGGCGATGCGGCCGAAGTTCGTCACCCGTGACGAGGTGCCGGCCGAGACGGTCGAGTCGGAGCGGCGCATCGCCGAGCAGACCGCCCGCGAGGAGGGCAAGCCGGAAGCGGCCCTGCCGAAGATCGTCGAGGGTCGGGTGAACGGCTTCTTCAAGGACTACGTCCTGATCGAGCAGCCGTCCGTGACGGACAACAAGAAGACGGTCAAGCAGGTGCTCGCCGAGGCTGGCATCACCGTGACCCGCTTCGTCCGTTTCGAGGTCGGCCAGGCCTGACGGATCCCACCGTCGGTCCGGGCCACCACTGCGGCCCGGGTCGGTGAGGGACTGAGACAAACCACGAGGAGGCCGCCGGTGTACATGACAGGCACCGCGGCCTCCTCGTCACATAGGGTCGGCAGCGGCAGGTGCGGCGACGGGGCAGCGGACGGGATGTCCGCGGAAGAGAGGCGGGTCGGATGACGCAGGTGGTTAGTGATCGGAGCCTGGCGGCGGACGATCCGACGGCGCCGCCGCCCGGTCGGGCCCGCCGGGTGGTGCTCAAGCTCTCCGGTGAGGTCTTCGGCGGCGGGGCGATCGGGGTCGACCCCGACGTGGTCCAGGCCATCGCCCGGCAGATCGCGACCGTCGTACGCCGTGGCGTGCAGGTCTCCGTCGTGGTGGGCGGTGGCAACTTCTTCCGCGGCGCCGAGTTGCAGAAGCGCGGCATGGATCGCGCACGGGCCGACTACATGGGCATGCTCGGTACGGTGATGAACTGCCTCGCCCTCCAAGACTTCCTGGAGAAGGAGGGCATCGAGACGCGGGTGCAGAGCGCGATCACGATGGCCCAGGTGGCCGAGCCCTACATCCCGCTGCGGGCGATCCGGCACCTGGAGAAGGGCCGTGTGGTCATCTTCGGTGCGGGCGCCGGGATGCCGTACTTCTCGACCGACACCGTCGCCGCCCAGCGGGCGCTGGAGATTCGTGCCGACGTCGTGTTGATGAGCAAGAACGGGGTGGACGGGGTCTACTCCGCCGATCCGCGTACCGACCCGACCGCCAGCAAGTTCGACAAGATCACCTTCTCCGAGGTGCTCCGCCGTGGGCTCCGGGTGGCCGACGCCGCCGCGTTCAGCCTCTGCGAGGAGAACGGCCTGCCGATGCTGGTCTTCGGGGCCGAGGGCGACGACACCATCAT
Organism: Micromonospora sp. NPDC004704; assembly: GCF_053601675.1. Taxonomy (NCBI): domain Bacteria; kingdom Bacillati; phylum Actinomycetota; class Actinomycetes; order Micromonosporales; family Micromonosporaceae; genus Micromonospora; species Micromonospora sp. NPDC004704. The sequence continues at coordinate 225,132 of NZ_JBSGCD010000008.1, forward strand.
CCGCGCCGTCGGCGGCGACCGGATCGGGACCTTGATCACGGCGTAAGCCGGGACCATCGAGCAGAGCACGGCGTAAGCCGGGACCATCGAGCAGAGCACGGCGTAAGCCGGGACCATCGAGCAGAGCACGGCGTAAGCCGGGACCGGACAGCAGAGCAACGGCGTAAGCCGGGACCATGAGCAGGGCACGGCGCGAGCCGGGCAGCCGGGCATGAGAAACGACTACGACTTAGCAGAGGGAGGCGAGGGAGCAGGTGATCGACGACACTCTCCTCGAGTCCGAGGAAAAGATGGAACGTGCGGTCGAGCACGCCAAGGAGGAGTTCGGTGCCATCCGCACCGGGCGGGCTACTCCGGCCATGTTCTCCAAGATCATTATTGACTACTACGGGACCCCGACGCCACTGACCCAGATGGCGTCGGTCGGCGTACCCGAGCCCCGGATGGCGATCATCAAGCCTTACGACGCCTCGCAGCTACAGGCGATGGAGAAGGCGATCCGCGACTCCGACCTCGGCGTCAACCCCGGCAACGAGGGTAACCAGCTCCGCATCCTGCTCCCGCAGATGACCGAGGAGCGGCGCCGGGAAATGATCAAGGTGGCCCGGAACAAGGCAGAGGAAGCCAAGGTGGCGATTCGCAACATCCGCCGCCGGGGCAAGGAGGAGTTCGACCGCATCGTCAAGGACGGCGAGGCGGGTGAAGACGAGGGGCGCCGCGCCGAGAAGGAGCTGGACGACCTCACCCAGAAGTACTCGACGCACGTCGACGAACTGGTCAAGCACAAGGAAGCCGAGCTGCTCGAGGTCTGATGTCCTACCTCGACCCCAACGGCAGCGCCGAGTCACAGGGCCGGCAGCGCCAGGACGGACCTGCCGGCCCGTACTGGCCGGATGCTCCCGAGGAGCCTCGACTTCGGGCGCGGCACACCGGTGCCGCGCCCGAGGCCGTTGCCGACCCGCCGGGCTATGCACCCGTGTCCGGGTACCGGCACGGTGACGCGCCGGCCCGTCGCGACGGCTACACCGGCCCGCCCGGTCCGTACGGAGGACCGCCCGGCCCGTACGCGGGCGCGGACCGGCCGGACGGGCCTGCGTACGGACCGGGGGACTCCGGTGCGGGCTACCCCGGCGGCGGCTACCCGGGTGGCGACGACCTGGCCGACGCGGGTGCGAACGGGCTGACCGATCCCGTCGGCTGGGCACCGATCCGCGGCTTCGACCAGCAGAACCAGCAGAACCAGCAGAACCTGGTGGCGCCGCCCGGTCACCCGAACCAGCCGACAGCGGACTACGGCGACCCCCGGCAGGGGCGGCCGGAGCAGGTCGACCCCGGCCGACTGCACCCCGAGTACGTCGAGCACGGTCCGGGCGGGATGCCCGACGGTGCACCGGCCCTCGATCCGGAGGAGGCCGAGCCGAGCGGCGCGCGTCCCCGTACCGGTCGACGTCGAGCCGGCCGTGGACGGCCCGCGACCCTGCCGGCGAACAGCCGGGCCGGGCGCAACCTGCCGGCCGCGATCGGCGTCGGGCTCGGCCTGGGCGCGGCGGTGGTCCTTCCCCTCGTCCTGCTGCCGGTCGCGTTCTTCCCGGTGATCGCCGCCGCGGTGGCGATCGGCATCTGGGAGATGACCCAGGCCGTACGGCGCGGCGGCGCCGAGGCGCCGTTGGTGCCGTTGGTCGTCGGTGGTGTGCTGATGGTGGGGCTGGCCTGGTGGGCCGGCCCGGACGCGCTCAGCCTCGGGCTCCTGGTGACCGTGCTCGCGACCATGGTCTGGCGGCTCGGCGACGGACCGGCGGGCTTCCAGCGGGACATCACCGCGGCGACGCTGATCGCCGTCTACGTGCCGTTCCTGGGTGGCTTCGCCGCGCTGCTCGCCGCCGAACCCACCAACGGGCCGCTGCGGGTGGTGGTGACCATCGCCGCGGTGGTGCTCTCCGACACCGGCGGGTACGCCGCCGGGGTGATGTTCGGCAAGCACCCGATGGCCCCGTCGGTCAGCCCGAAGAAGTCCTGGGAGGGCTTTGCCGGGTCGGTGCTGGCGGCGGCCGGGGGCAGCGCCCTGCTGCTCTTCCTGCTCTTCGACGTGAACCCGCTCTGGGGAGCCCTCTTCGGGGTGGCCGTCTCGGGTGCGGCGGTCCTCGGGGACCTGGGCGAATCAATGATCAAGAGGGATCTCGGCGTCAAGGACATGAGCAATCTGCTGCCGGGACACGGCGGTCTGATGGACCGGCTGGACTCGGTGCTGTTCGCCGTACCTGTCGCTTATCTCCTGTTGGCGCTCCTGGTGCCGGTCGGCTGAGATGTTCACACGTCCGCGACCTCACCGGGTTCACGTACCGGTTCGGACCCCTCGGCCAGGTACGTGCTTCCGTCGGCGTGGGAGACTGGACAAGCCATGACGAGCCTGCCCATGATCCAGATCAGTCCGGACGCGCCGACGGCGGCCGGGAAGTCCGCCCGCGCGGCAATGCCTCCGCGCCATCTCGCCGACCTCGCCCTGCCCGACCGGCAGGCGCTGGTCGCGGAGTTGGGCGAGCCCGCGTTCCGCGCCCGCCAGGTCTCCACCCACTACTTCGGTCGGCTGGTACGCGACCCGGCACAGATGACGGACCTGCCGGCCGCCACCCGCGACCGCATCACCGAGGCGTTGCTGCCGACCCTGCTGACCCCGGTCCGCGAGTTGGCCTGTGACGACGGCGCGACCCGCAAGGCGCTCTGGCGGCTGCACGACGGCTCGATGGTCGAGAGCGTCCTGATGGGTTATCCCGACCGGATCACCGTCTGCATCTCCAGCCAGGCCGGGTGCGGCATGGCCTGCCCGTTCTGCGCGACCGGTCAGGCCGGCCTGACCCGGAACCTCTCCACCGCCGAGATCGTCGACCAGGCGGTCTACCTCGCCGGTGTGGCCGCGTCCGGTGCGGTCGCCGGTTCGCCGCCGAGGCTGTCGCACGTGGTCTTCATGGGCATGGGCGAGCCGTTGGCCAACTACTCCCGGGTGATCGCGGCGGTACGGCGGCTCTGCGCCCCCGCGCCGGAGGGGCTCGGCCTGTCCCAGCGCCACATCACCGTCTCCACGGTCGGTCTGGTGCCGGCCATCCGCCGGTTGACTGGCGAGGACCTCTCGGTGACCCTTGCGCTGTCGTTGCACGCGCCCGATGATGATCTGCGCGACGAACTCGTTCCGGTCAACCAGCGGTGGAAGGTCGCCGAGGTGCTGGATGCGGCATGGGACTACGCCGACCGCACGGGGCGTCGCGTTTCCATCGAGTACGCAATGATCAAAGATGTGAACGACCAGCCGTGGCGTGCCGACCTGCTCGGTCGGCTGCTGGCCGGACGGCTGGCACACGTGAATCTCATTCCGCTCAACCCGACGCCGGGCAGCCGCTGGGATGCCAGCCCGAAGCCGGTGGAGCGGGAGTTCGTCCGACGGTTGCGCGAGGCCGGGGTGTCGACCACGGTCCGCGACACCCGAGGGCGGGAGATCGACGGGGCATGTGGGCAGTTGGCCGCGGCCGAGGTGGCCACGTGACCGGGCACCGCGGATGGGCCGGCTGGCGCAGTGGGCTGCGTGATGAGCGATCGAAGCAGGAGACATAGTGGCGAGTCAGGGTCAACGCTTCCGGCGTAAGGCGCTCCGGCGGGGCTACAAGGTCGACGAGGTGGACACGTTCCTGGACCGGGTCGAGTCCACGCTCGCCGGGTCGCCGGTCGGCGCGCCCGTCGCCTCGGCGGAAGTCCACGACGTGGTGTTCCGGGTCCGTTTCGGCGGCTACGACGAGTGGCAGGTCGACCTGCATCTCGACCGGGTCGAGCGCCAACTCGCCGAGTTGGAGGAGCGCGGCGGCGGCAGCAGGGGCGCCGACTCCCGCCTGCCGGCCCGGATGGGTCCGCCCGACCGGATGGGCGCCCCCGACCGGATGGGTCCCCCGGATCGCATGGGTCCGCCCGACCGGATGGGTCCTCCGGACCGCATGGGTCCCCCCGGACAGATGGGTCCGCCGGATCGCATGGGTCCCCCCGGACAGATGGGCCCTCCGGATCGCATGGGTCCGCCGGACCGGATGGGTCCTCCCGGCCCGATGGGTCCCCCGGATCGGATGGGGCCCCCCGACCGCATGGGTCCTCCCGGACCGATGGGTCACCCCGACCGGATGGGTCCGCCGATGCGGGACGACCGTGCGCTGCCTCCGGGCCAGCCGTCGCTGCCGCAACGACCGATGCCCGCCCAGGCCGGGCCGCCCCCTGACCCGTACGGACGGTACGACGAGCCGACCGGCGTCTTCGGCGGCGAGGTCCCGCCGCGCGGTGGTTATGACAACCCGCGTGGCCCCGGCGGCCCGCCTCCCGGTGCCCGTGGGCCGGCCGGTCCGCCCGGTCCCAATTTCGGGCCGTCGCCGGACGATCGTTTCGACGGTTTCGAGTCGGGACGCCACGGTAAGACGGACATGACCGCCGAAATCCGGATGCCCGACCGTGACCTGCGCGGCCGTGGCCCCGGTCCCGGACCGGGCATGGCGCCCGCGGGTGGCCCGCCGATCGCCGGCCCGCCCATGGGTGGCCCACCGATGGGTGGCCCCCCGGCTGGTGGCCCTCCGCCGATGCCCGGCGGCCCCGGTGGCGACATGCAGCGGGTCGACAACATCCGTCGCCAGTTCCAGGTCCGCCGCTTCGGCAGCGGGTACGACCCGGAGCAGGTGGACCGGTTGTTCGACGGAATCCTGACCAGCATGTCCGGGCGGGGGCCGATGCCGGTCAACCCGGCCGAACTCGACCTGATGAAGTTTGGTCTGGTGCCCGGCGGCTACTTCGAAGCCGAGGTTGACGCCGCGCTGAAGGAGGTGCAGGACATCCTGCGCCGCCGCTGACCGTCTCGATCATCCCGGGCAACCGGGTAGAACATGAATTCAGGCCCGTCCCGGTTCCGGGACGGGCCTGAATGCGTACGTTGCCGGTGTGCCGTGCCGATCCCGGCGGCTGCCGAGGATCAGGAACGGAGCCCGTTACGACGCAGTACGGTGTCGCCGATCACGATCAACAGCAGCCCGGCTGCGATGCCGATCAGCCAGATGTCCTCGGTCGCGCCCTCGTGGTTACCGACCAGCATGGCCAGCAGAGCCGCCGCGGAGACGACAGCGCCGATCCGGCCTGCCCTGCGGTGCCCCGGCTTGTGCTGATCGGGCGACGTTACCGGCTCGCTTCCTGCCACGTTCGGTCCTTCCCCTCACGATCGGATCTCCGGTTCAGTTTCCCACGCCGGTCACCGGCTGCGCCGGAGGGTCTCCACGCTGGCGTGAGGCAGCCAACCTGGCGTCGCGGGTTGGGCCCCGTACTCACTCCGGTAGCGTTTGGGCGTACGACTTGTTCTCTCGGTTGAAGGAGTGCGCGGTGCGAGTGACCGGTACGGGACACGCCAGTATGCGGATCGACACGGGTGCGGGCAGCATCCTGTGCGACCCGTGGGTCAACCCGGCCTACTTCGCCTCGTGGTTCCCATTCCCGGACAATTCACAGCTCGATTGGGAAACCCTCGGCCAGGTCGACTACCTCTACGTCTCGCACCTGCACCGGGACCATTTCGACGCCGCGCACCTGAAGCGGTTCATCTCGAAGAAGGCGACCGTCCTGCTGCCGGCGTACCCGACCTCGGAGCTGGAGGACGAGCTGCGGGACCTGGGCTTCACCAGTTTCCTGCGTACCACCAGCAACGAGGTGGTCGAGCTCGACGGCGGGCTCAAGGTGATGATCCAGGCGCTGACCAGCCCGACCGACGGCCCCATCGGTGACTCGTCACTCTGGGTCGAGTACGACGGCATCCGGTTGCTCAACCAGAACGACGCCCGCCCGAGCGATCTGGACGTCTTCAGCGAACTGGGCCACGTGCACGCGCAGATGATCCAGTTCTCCGGCGCCATCTGGTACCCGATGGTCTACGAGCTGCCGACCGCGGCGAAGACGGCGTTCGGCAAGCAGAAGCGCGACCGGCAGATGGACCGGACGATCCGCTACATCGACGACCTGAAGGCGTCCTACGTCTTCCCGATCGCCGGACCGCCCTGCTTCCTCGACGACGACCTGTGGCAGTTCAACGACATCCACGGCGACGAGGGCAACATCTTCCCCGACCAGCAGGTCTTCATCGACCACTACGAGGGGCTCGGCTACGACAACGGGGTCATCCTCCTGCCCGGCACCGTCTCCGAGCTGACCACCGAGACCTGCGAGACCACCCACCCGGTCGCCGACGTCCGCAAGTTCTTCGAGAACAAGGAAGAGCACCTGCGCGAGTACCAGGCCCGGCAGCGGCCGGTGATCGAGGCGGCCAAGGCGACCTGGCGGCACCCGGAGGTCGACGTCCTGGGTGAGATGAAGCGCCGGATCGAGCCGTTGCTCGACGAGTCCGTCTACCTGGCCAAGGGCGTCGGCGGTCCGATCCGGTTCGACCTCATCGGTTACGACGGCGAGTCGGTCGAGTCGATCGTGGTGGACTTCCCGGGCAAGGAGGTCCGGGCAGCCGCCGACGAGAAGGTCCGCTACCGGTTCCGTACCGAGCGGGCGCTGATCGAGTCGCTCCTGCACTCCGGCGAGGTCGACTGGGTCAACTCCCTCTTCCTCTCCTGCCGGTTCTCGGCGGCCAGGATCGGGCAGTACAACGAGTTCGTGTACGCCTTCTTCAAGTGCCTCTCCGAGGAGCGGCTCCAGTACGCCGAAGGCTGGTACGCCGAGCAGCGCCCGGACGCCGAGGACGTCACGCTCGGCGACTGGGTCGTACAGCGGCGTTGCCCGCACCTGAAGGCGGACCTGACCCGGTTCGGCATCATCGACGGCGACCAGCTCACCTGCCAGCTCCACGGGTGGCGCTTCGACCTGCCCAGCGGTCGCTGCCTCACCAGCGTCGGCCACGAGATCCGCGCCCACCGCGCCGGCACCGAAGCCCCCACCCCCGCCGAAGCCACCACCACCACCAACTGACCCCGCCCGACCCCGCCCCGCCCCGCCCCACCCGTAACGCCTGTTGTAGAGAAAGAGTGGTTATCCGGAGGCGGATAGCCACTCTTTCTCTACAAGAGCGGCAACACCGAGCGCGCAACGGCGCGCGGGGCGCGAGCGGGGGAGCGCGGGGTCAGCGGTTGAGGTCGGTGAGGATGCGGCGGGCGGCGTTGTGTCCGGCGGCGCCGATCACGCTGCCCGCCGGGTGGCAGCCGGCGCTGCCGGCGTACAGGCCGTCGATTCCGGTGGCGTACGGCATCCGGTCGGCGAACGCGACCGTGTTGTCGACGTGGTGGATGTGCCCGCCGGTGATGCCGAAGTGGGCCTCGATCCCGGGCGGGGGCAGGGGTACCGCGTCGGCGACCAGGTCGGCGGTGCCGGGGGCGTACCGCTCGCAGACCGCCAGCAGCTTGTCCACATAGGACGGCATCGCCTCGGCCCAGGTGGTGCCGGCCAGCTCGTACGGGACCGACTGGACGAACAGCGCCGACGAGTGGTGCCCCGCCGAGTCGCGCAGGGACGGGTCGACGGTGGTGTGCAGGTACCACTCGATGGTCGGCTCCTCCGGCAGCCGCCCGGCCCGTACGTCGGCCCACATCGCGCGCAGCGCCGCCATCGGCGACTCCCCGGCCGCCCCGTCGAGCAGGGAGGCCGAGCCGGGCAGCAGGTGGATGGTCGAGCCGAACGGGCTCGGGGCGTCCGCCGGCAGGCAGGAGAACCGCGGCAGCCCGGACAGTGCCAGGTTCAGCTTGAGCGTGGTGCCGGTACGGCGTACCGCCGCCATCCGGTCGGCGAGCGGGGCCGGCAGGGCTCCCTCGGGCAGCAGGTCGATCAACCGGTACGGGTCACAGGCGCCGAGCACCACCTCGGCGTCGATCTCCCGCCCGTCGGCGAGTACCACGCCGGTGGCCGTACCGCCGGTCAGAGTGACCGTGCTGACCGGCGTACCGGTGAAGATCTTGGCCCCGGCGGCGCGGGCGGCGTCGGCGAAGGTCCGCGAGACGGTCCCCATGCCGCCCTCGGTGATCATCCAGGTGCCGTCGGCGCCGGGCAGCCGGCACATGTTGTGCACCAGGAAGTTGTGCCCGGTGCCGGGGTCGTCCGGACCGGCGTTCAGCCCGGAGAGCCCGTCGGTGACCGCGTACATCGAGACCAGCAGCTCGGACCGGAACTCGAACCGGGCCAGGTAGTCGGCGACCGAGCCGGTGACCAGGTCGACGAAGACGTCGCGCAGCGCCGGCCGGATGAACCGCTCGGCGGTCTGCGCGACCGGCAGCGGCTCGGCCAGCCAGGCCGGCGCCAGGTCGTCGCGCAGCGCCGCCAGCTCGGCCTGCATGGCGTCGTCGGCGGCCACGTCGGCGGGGGAGAAGACCGACGCCATCTGCGCCCGGGTCGCCGCCCGGTCACTGCCGAAGAGCAGGTACGGCGAGCCGAGGCCGCCCGGCGTCGGCAGGAAGTAGTGCGGGTCCCGGCGCAGCACCGGGATCTTCACGTCCAGCAGGGCGATCAGCTCCGGCGGCATCAGCCCGAGCAGGTACGACCCGGTCGAGTGGCGCAGTCCCGGTACCTTCGCGAACGGCTGTTCGGTCCGGGTGGCTCCACCGAGCGTCCCGGACGCCTCCAGCACCACCACGTCGAGGCCGGCGCGGGCCAGCAGCACGGCGGAGACCAGACCGTTGTGCCCGGACCCGATGACCACCACGTCGGCCCGCCGGGGCAGCTCTGTGCTCATCCGGGGAGCCTAGTGCCGATCGGAGCCGTCCGGGAGGGTCCTAGGCTGAACCCGGATCTTGATCGTCACCCGTACCGGTGGCTGGCACCGCCGGGCGGGACGGGACGGGCGACGCGGGAGGATGTCGATGTTCGACTGGTGGGGTGCGGCGGTCGTACGGTTCCGCTGGGCGGTGCTCGGCGGCGGGCTGGCCCTGGTCCTGCTCGGCGCGACCTGGGGGACCGGGGTGCTCGGTTCGCTCACCGGCGGCGGCTTCGACGATCCGGCCAGCGAGTCCAGCCGTGCCCAGCAGCGGATCGTCGCCGAACTGGGCGAGCAGGGCGCCGACGTGCTGGTGCTCTACTCCTCCGCCACCACGACGGTGGACCAGCCGGCCGTCCGGGAGCCGGTCACCGCCACCCTGGAGCGCCTGCGCCAGCGGCCCGAGGTGGTCAGCGTGACCGACTGGTACGCCACCGGCGCCCCGGCCCTGCTCTCCACCGACCGGCGGGCCACCTACGCCCTGGTGCAACTGCGGGCCGGCGACGAGGACGGCAAGACCGCGGCCTTCGAACGGCTCCGACCGGACCTGGAGGCCCCCGGCGTACGGACCCAGATCGGCGGCAACGTGCCGTTCCTGGTCACCGCGAACAAGCAGACCACCGAGGACATCACCCGGGCCGAGACGCTCTCCCTCCCGGTCCTCCTGGTGCTGCTCATCCTGATCTTCGGCGGGCTGGTCGCGGCGGCCACCCCGCTGCTGATCGGTGGACTGGCCATCCTCGGCGCGTTCGTCGCCGTACGGCTGCTGCACCTGGTGACCGACGTGTCGGTCTTCGCCGTCAACATCATCACCCTGATCGGGCTCGGCATGGCGATCGACTACGCGCTCTTTGTGGTCAGCCGCTTCCGGGAGGAACTCGCCGCCGGGCACGACACCCCGGCGGCGATCGCCCGGGTGATGAACAGCGCCGGTCGTACCGTGCTGGTGTCGGGGTTGACGATCGCGTTGGCCCTGGCCAGCCTGCTGATTTTCCCCCAGGTGTTCCTCCGGTCGATGGGGTTGGGCGGGGTGGCGGCGGTCCTGGTCGCCATGCTCGCCGCCCTGACCGTGCTGCCGGCGCTGCTCGCCGTACTCGGCCCCCGGATCAACGCGCTCCGGGTGCCGCTGCCGGGTGCCCGCCGCCGGGCCGCCCGAGCGGCTGCGTCGGCCGCCGCTGCCGCTGCGTCTGCCGCTGCGTCGGCTGCGGAAGGCGGGACCGGTGGGGCCAGTCGGGACGGGAGCGCGGTCGCCGGGGGCGGTTGGGCGCGGTTGGCGCGCAGTGTGATGCGGCGGCCGTTGCCGTACCTGGTCGGTGTGCTGGTGGTGCTGGCGATCCTGGCCGCTCCGTTCCTGCGGATCGAGTTCGGCGGGATCGACGAGCGGGTGCTGCCGGCCGACGCGCAGCCACGGGTGGTCACCGAGCGAATCGGCGCCGAGTTCCCCGGCGGCAACCCGAACCCGATCGAGGTCCTGGTGTCGGGGGTGCCGGCGGAGGTGGCCGGCGGGTTCGCCGAGCAGGTCGGTCGGGTGTCCGGGGTCACCGGCGTACGGGTGGCGGCGAACCGGGGCGAGCACACGCTGCTCTCGGTGACGTACCGGGGTGAGCCGACCGGGGAGACCGCCCAGTCGGCCGTACGGGAACTGCGTCGGCTGCCCGGCCCGGCCGGCGCCGAGGTCCTCGTCGGTGGCCGTCCCGCCGCCGACGCCGACCTCCTGCACAGCCTCGGTACGCGACTGCCCTGGATGGCGCTGATCATGGCGGCGGCCACCCTGGTGCTGCTCTTCCTCGCCTTCGGTTCGGTGGTGCTGCCGATCAAGGCGGTGGTGATGAACCTGGTCTCGATCGGTGCCTCGTTCGGCGTGGTCGTCTGGATCTTCCAGGAGGGGCACCTCGCGAACCTGCTCGACTTCACCCCGACCGGCTTCATCGAGCCGAGCAACCCGATCCTGATGCTCGCCGTGCTGTTCGGGCTCGCCACCGACTACGAGGTCTTCCTGCTCTCCCGCGTACGGGAGGAGTGGGACCGGACCGGGGACAACACCGCCGCCGTCGCCACCGGGCTGCAACACACCGGCCGGATCATCACCGCGGCGGCGCTCCTGCTGGTCGTGGTGGTGGCCGGCTTCGCCACCGGGGGGACCACCTTCATCAAGCTGATCGGGGTGGGCATGATCGTGGCGATCGTGGTGGACGCGACCCTGGTCCGGGCCCTGCTGGTGCCGGCGACGATGCGCCTGCTCGGCCGGTGGAACTGGTGGGCACCCGCTCCGCTGGCCCGCTTCCACCGCCGCTTCGGCATCCGCGAGTCCGGCCCCTCCTGATCCCCGGAGGGCCCGGTCGGGCCGGGCGTGCGCGACGGCGAGCAGATGACATGCCATGTTCAAGATCGGCTTCCTCGTCGGCCGACCGACTTTTATGTGATCGCGACACGGCTTCGGGCTGGTCTAGGATCGCGGGCCATGACGGTGTTCGAGACCGAGCGGCTGATCGTCCGGAACTGGACCGAGGAACCGGGCGACCTGAGCCGGATCTTCGAGATCTACTCCCTGGTGGAGGTCACCCGCTGGCTCGGGGCGTCGCCCGACCTTCCGCTCACCGACCCTGGGCGGGCCGCCGACGTGGTACGGCGCTGGCACGCCCGGCACGCCGATCACGGCGACCGCTACGGCGCCTGGGCGATCGAGCGCCGGGACAACGCACAGGTCGTCGGCACGGTGCTGCTCAAACCGCTGCCCGGTGCCGACGGCTCGACCCCCACCTCGGACATCGAGGTCGGCTGGCACCTGCACCCGGACTCGCACGGGCACGGCTTCGCCACCGAGGCGGCCCGGGGCGCGGTCGACCGGGAGTTCCCCCACGGAACCCCCGAGATCTACGCGGTGGTGTCACCGGGCAACGACGCCTCGATGGCGGTCACCCGGCGGCTGGGCATGACGCCGATCGGCCGGCGGACCGACTGGTACGGCGGCGAGGAGTTGGAGACCTTTGTCCTGCCCCGCCCCGAGTGAACCGGGTCCTCCCGAGGAAGATCGCCGGACCAGACCGGCAGGGCAGAGCCGGCCCGGACCGGCAGGGCGCAGCCGGACCGGATCGGCAGGTCACCGGCGGGGCGTGAGGCTCGGTGTCCGGTAGTCGGCGTGGTTCAGGGAGAATGTCCGGGTGAGCGTTCCCCGTGACATCGTGCTGCTCGGCTCGACCGGGTCGATCGGCACCCAGGCCATCGACATCGCTCGGCGCAATCCCGACCGCTTCCGGGTGGTCGCGCTCGGTGCCGGCGGTGGCAACGTGGCGGAACTCGCCGCCCAGGCCCTGGAGTTCGGGGTCGAGGCCGTCGGGGTGGCCAAGTCCTCGGCCGCCCAGGACCTGCAACTCGCCTTCTACGCCGAGGCCGCCAAGCGCGGCTACCCGAGCGGCGGCTTCCGCATCCCCAAGATCCTCGCCGGCCCGTCGGCGATGACCGAGTTGGCGCAGTGGCCGGCCGACGTGGTCCTCAACGGGGTGGTCGGCTCGCTCGGGCTGGCACCCACCCTGGCCGCGCTGCGCGCCGGTCGTACGCTCGCGCTGGCCAACAAGGAGTCCCTGGTCGCCGGCGGTGCGATCGTACGGAGTGCGGTGCAGCGACCCGGCCAGATCGTGCCGGTCGACTCCGAGCACTCCGCGCTGGCCCAGTGCCTGCGCTCGGGTGACCGGAGCGAGGTGCGCCGGCTGGTGCTGACCGCCAGCGGTGGCCCGTTCCGGGGTCGGCGGCGGGCCGAGCTGACCGGGGTCACCCCCGAACAGGCGTTGGCGCACCCGACCTGGAACATGGGACCGGTCGTCACGATCAACAGCGCCACGCTGGTGAACAAGGCCCTCGAGGTGATCGAGGCGCACGAGCTGTTCGACGTCCCGTACGCCGACATCGAGGTGATGGTGCACCCGCAGTCGGTGATCCACTCGATGGTCGAGTTCGTCGACGGCTCCACCATCGCCCAGGCCAGCCCGCCGGACATGCGGCTGCCGATCGCGCTGGCCCTGGGCTGGCCGGACCGGGTGCCCGAGGCCGCCGCCGCGGTCGACTGGACCGCCGCACACACCTGGGAGTTCGCCCCGCTGGACGACGCGGCGTTTCCGGCCGTGCGGCTGGCGAAGCAGGCCGGGCTGACCGGCCGGGGTCGACCGGCCATCTACAACGCCGCCAACGAAGAGTGCGTCGCCGCGTTCGTGGCGGGTCGGCTACCGTTTCTCGGCATCGTCGACACGCTGGAGCGGGTTCTGGAGGCGGCTCCGGAACTGGACGAACCGGGTACCGTCGAGGAGGTGCTCGCGGCGGAGTCCTGGGCACGCGAGCACGCTCAGAAGATCATCGAGATGTCGGTGAAGGGAGCTTGATGCTGTACCTGCTCGGGGTCGTGGTGGTTGCCCTGGGGATTCTCATCTCGGTGAGCTTGCATGAGGCCGGACACATGGTGACGGCCAAGAGCTTCGGGATGAAGGTCACCCGCTACTTCGTGGGCTTCGGCCCCACCGTCTGGTCCTTCCGCCGGGGCGAGACCGAGTACGGACTCAAGGCGATCCCGCTCGGCGGTTTCTGCAAGATCGTCGGGATGACCCCCCAGGACGACGACGTCGACCCGGCCGACGAGCCGCGGGCGATGTGGCGGTTCCCGGTGTGGAAGCGGACGATCGTGATGTCCGCGGGCTCGATCACCCACTTCCTGCTGGCGATCGTGGCGCTCTGGTTCGCCGCGGTCTTCATGGGCCTGCCCAACCCCGACTTCCCGACCACCGAGGCGCAGGCCCGGCAGCAGCCGGCCGTGATCGCCCTGGCCGACTGCGTCGTGGTGGAGAACGTGCAGCGCGCCTGCACCCCGAACGACCCGCCGAGCCCGGCCGCCCAGGCCCAGCTCCGTACCGGGGACCGGATCACCGCGGTGAACGGGGCCGCCGTCTCCACCTGGGGCGACGTCCTCGACGTGGTCCGGCGTACGCCCTCCGACGCGCCCGCGAAGGTCGACTTCCAGCGCGACGGCGCCACCCAGCAGGCCGAGGTGAAGCTCGCCTCGGTACAGCGCCCGCCCCTGGGCGACGCCACCGGCCCGGTTTCCCCGGTCTCCGCGCTCGGTGTCGGACTCAGCATCACCACCCCCGGCATGATCACCTACAGCCCGATCGACGCCTTCGGCGCGACCGCCGACTACACCGGTGACATGGCGGTCGGCACCGTCCAGGCGTTGCAGCGGATCCCGGAGAAGATCCCGGCCCTCTGGAACGCGATCACCGGTGGTGAGCGGGACGCGGACACCCCGATCAGCGTGGTCGGGGCCAGCCGGCTCGGTGGCGAGGCCGTCGCCAACGACGCCTGGGAAGTCCTCGTCCTGGTGTTCATCTCGCTGAACTTCTTCGTCGGCATCTTCAACCTGCTGCCGCTGCTGCCGCTGGACGGCGGCCACATCGCGATCGCCTGGTTCGAGCGGGTCCGCACCTGGATCTTCGCCCGGCTGGGCCGCCCCGATCCGGGGCGCGTCGACTATCTCAAGTTGATGCCCGTAACGTACGTGGTGATCCTGATCGGTGGGGCGTTCACGCTGCTCACCGTCACCGCGGACGTGGTAAATCCGATCACGCTCTTTTCAAGGTGAGTGTCCAGTGACCGCTGTCAGTCTCGGTATGCCGGCCGTACCTCCGCCGCCGCTCGCACCCCGGCGGATCAGTCGCCAGATCATGGTCGGGTCCGTACCGGTCGGCGGCGGTGCCCCGGTCTCGGTGCAGTCGATGACCACCACCCTGACCTCCGACGTGAACGCCACGCTCCAGCAGATCGCCGAGCTGACCGCGTCCGGATGCCAGATCGTCCGGGTTGCCGTGCCCTCCCAGGACGACGTGGAGGCGCTCCCGGCGATCGCCAAGAAGTCGCAGATCCCGGTGATCGCCGACATCCACTTCCAGCCGAAGTACGTCTTCGCCGCGATCGACGCGGGCTGCGCGGCGGTCCGGGTCAACCCGGGCAACATCCGGCAGTTCGACGACAAGGTGGCCGAGATCGCCCGCGCCGCCGAGGCGGCCAGGGTACCGATCCGGATCGGTGTGAACGCCGGCTCCCTGGACAAGCGCCTGCTCGCCAAGTACGGCAAGGCGACCGCCGAGGCACTGGTCGAGTCGGCGCTCTGGGAGTGCTCGCTGTTCGAGGAGCACGGCTTCCGGGACATCAAGATCTCGGTCAAGCACAACGACCCGGTGGTCATGATCCGGGCGTACCGGCAGCTCGCCGAGCAGTGCGACTATCCGCTGCACCTCGGGGTGACCGAGGCCGGGCCGGCGTTCCAGGGCACCATCAAGTCGGCGGTCGCGTTCGGCGCGCTGCTGGCCGAGGGGATCGGCGACACGATCCGGGTCTCGCTCTCCGCGCCGCCGGTCGAGGAGATCAAGGTCGGCAACCAGATCCTGGAGTCGCTGGGCCTGCGCGAACGGGGTCTGGAGATTGTCTCCTGCCCGTCCTGCGGTCGGGCCCAGGTCGATGTCTACAAGTTGGCCGAGGAGGTCACCGCCGGTCTGGAAGGGCTGCCGGTGCCGCTGCGGGTCGCCGTCATGGGCTGCGTGGTCAACGGACCGGGCGAGGCGCGGGAGGCCGACCTCGGCGTCGCGTCGGGCAACGGCAAGGGCCAGATTTTCGTACGCGGTCAGGTGGTCAAGACGGTGCCCGAGGCGCAGATCGTCGAGACGCTGATCGAAGAGGCGTTGCGGTTGGCGGATGAGATGGGTGCTGAGTTGCCCGAGGAGCTTCGGGACATGATCACCGGGCCTACTGTCACGGTGCATTAGCTGGGGGGTTTTCGCGGCGGCGTCCCCACTCTGGGCCGTCAGGCTTGATCCCCGTCGTGGGGACGCCGCCGCGAAAACCTTTGTGTGTATGCGAAAGGGCATCCCCTCGGGTGGAGGATGCCCTTTCTGCTGTGAGGGTGTCTGGTGGTTCTCACTCGGATTCGGCGAGGATGGCGTAGAGCTTGCGGCGGGTTTCTTCGAGGACCTGGGCGGCGCGTTCGCGCTGGTCGTCGGTGCCGTTGATCATGACCTGGCGGAGGGCGTTCATCGCCTGGAAGCCGGCGTCGCGCATCTCCTGCCAGCTGTTGACGGTGTCGGGGGTGAACTCTTCCCAGGGCGGGGTCTGGGCGGCCTCGGTGGCTTCGGGTTGGCCGGCCTCGGTGAGGCTGAAGCGCTTGCGCCCGCCGCCGGCCTCGGCCGCCGCGGCGACGATCAGGCCCTCGTCCTCGAGCAGTTGCAGGGTGGGGTAGATCGAGCCGGGGCTCGGCCGCCACGCACCGCCGGTGCGGGAGTCGAGCTCCTGGATCATCTCGTAGCCGTGCATCGGCCGCTCGGTGAGCAGGGCCAGTACGGCGCCGCGCACGTTCGGCCGGCGTCCCCGGCCGCGACCCCGTCCCCGGCCGTGACCGGGATGTCCGTGGCCGCCGGGGGAGAAGGGCGGGAAGCCGAAGCCGCCGCGCATCCGGGACTCGTCGTGCATCGCCTGGAACCTTCGGTGGAAACTCATGTAACTCCTCCTGTGAGTATCGCTGATGTGTCGACGATATATCGCCAACGCATCGGCTGCAACCCCCTCGACGTGAGTCGGGCAATAATGGGGCGACAAACCGTACGGTCGTACGGTTGGGTGGGGTGATGCGACTTCTGCCGGAACGACTTCTGCCGGAACCCGGAGCGGCCCGGATCCTCGCCGTCTCCACCCTGGTCCAGACGGTCGGGCGGGGCATCTGGCTCACCGCGAGCGCGCTCTTCCTGACCCGATCGGTCGGCCTGACCGTGGCGGAGGTCGGTGTCGGCCTCACCGTGACCGCGCTGGTCAGCCTGGTGGCGAGCACCCCGATGGGCTACCTGGCCGACCGGTTCGGGCCGCGCGGCATCCAGTTCCTCGGCCTACTCGCCTCGGCCGGGCTCACCGCGGCCCTGATCGCGGTCCGGTCCTTCCCACAGTTCCTCCTGGTCGGGGTGGCCACCGCGCTCAGCGACGCCGCGTTCCGGGGCGCCCGGGGCGCCATGATCGCCGGTGCCGTCCCGCCCGACCAGCGCGTACGCACGCGTGCCTACCTGCGGGCCACCACCAACGTCGGCATCTCGGTCGGCACCGTCCTGGCCGGCGTCGGGCTCGCCGCCGACACCCGGACCGCGTACGTCACGCTGATCGCGGTCAACGCGGCCAGCCTCGCCGGGGCGGCACTGGTCCTGATCCCGATGGCACCGATCCCACCGGTGCGGGGGACCGGTAACGGGCCACGGCTGATCGCCCTGCGGGACCGCCCGTTCCTGGCCTTCACCGTGCTGGACGGGCTGATGTCGATGCACTTCGGTCTGCTCAACATCGCACTGCCGCTCTGGATCGCCCAGCACACCCACGCGCCGCGCTGGCTGATCTCGGTCCTGCTGCTGGTGAACACCACGGTCATCGTCCTGTTCCAGGTACGCGCCTCGCGCGGGACCGAGCAGTTGACCGGTGCCGCGCACGCCGCCCGCCGGGCCGGAGTCGCCATCGGTGTCGCCTGCCTGCTCTACGCGGCCAGCGGCGGGGTGCCGACCCCGGTGGCGGTCGGCCTGCTGGTGGCCGGCGCGCTGGTGCACGTGATCGGGGAACTCTGGCACTCCGCCGCCGGTTGGGGCATCTCGTTCGGGCTGGCTCCGGCCCACGCCCAGGGGCAGTACCAGGGCGCGTACGGGATGGGGATGCAACTGGGCGGCATGCTGGCCCCGGTCCTGGTGACCACGCTCGCGATCGGGTGGGGCGCGCCGGGTTGGTTGGTGCTGGCCGTACTCTTCGCGCTGCTCGGCGCGGCGCAACCCCCGGTCGTACGCTGGGCCGCCCAACACCGCCCCACCGGCGTCGGGATGCAGGAAGCGCCGCTGGTTGTCGCCTCCGGTGGCGGAAGGGTCCCCTCCTGAGGGGCGGGCACGGACGTCGCCCCGCCCGAGCGGTCACTCATCTGGCACGCTGGTGGGTGTGCTGATGGTTCCGGTACGGCAACTCGGCGAGGCCGAGCGGGGCGCGGTCGAACGGCTGCTCGACCTCGAACCGTACGCGGCTGCCCAGGTGGCCGAGCGGATCGCCGCGCACGGACTGTCCTGGTGGCGGGCGGACGGTCGGGTCTACGGCTACGGTTCCGGCCGGGAGATCGAGTCGCTCTGCTGGGTCGGGGGTCAGCTCACCCCCGTACGGGCGACCGCCTCCGCGATCAGCGCGTTCGGTGAACTGCTCGCCGCCGAGGACCGGTTCTGCTCGTCGATCGTCGGACGGGCCGACGAGGTGCTCGGCCTCTGGGAGCAGCTCTCGGCGCACTGGGGCCCGGCCCGTGACGTACGCCCGAACCAGCCGTTGCTGGCCACCGGGGCGCCGCCGCCGATCCCGGTCGACCCCGACGTGCGCCCGGTCCGCCCGGCCGAGGTCGACCTGCTCTTTCCGGCCGCGGTGGCGATGTACACCGAAGAGGTGGGCGTGTCACCACTGGCCGAGGACGGTGGGCGCAGCTACCGCCGCCGGGTCGCCGACCTGGTCCGGGCGCGCCGCGCGTACGCCCGGTTTGTCGACGGCCAGGTGGTCTTCAAGGCCGAACTCGCGGTCGTCACCCGGCGCACCGCGCAGATCCAGGGTGTCTGGGTGGCGCCGGGGTGGCGCGGCCGGGGGATCGCCGCCGCCGCGATGGCCGCGGTCGTGGCGGACGCGTTGACCCGGGTCGCGCCGACGGTGTCGCTCTACGTCAACGACTACAACGTGCCGGCCCGCCGGGTCTACGAGCGTTGTGGCTTCCAGCCGGTCGGTACGTTCGCCACCATCCTGTTCTGAGCCTTCCTTTCTGCCGGTCGACGGCTGTCGGGGTGGATCCTCGGCAGCGGGGGTGCGACCGATGCTGGCAAAGCAGCTCCAAAGACCGCTTAGTTCCGCCAAGCTGACAACCAGGGCAAATGTGAAACCCCTGCGGCGGTACTACGGCGATGGGGTCGGCTAGCCAGGAGGTAGACGTGTCAACGAGATTTCGCGCCGCCGTGCGCGTCACCAGCGCGCTGCTCGTGGCCGGGCTCGCGGTTGCCGGCTGTGGGGGAGACGACGACAACGGCGGCGGTAGCGGCACGACCTCCAGCAACGTGAAGGTCGCCGACGGGTTCAAGATCGGTCTGCTGCTGCCGGAATCCAAGACGACCCGGTACGAGACCTTCGACCGGCCGCTGATCCAGTCGCGGCTTGCCGAGCTGTGCCCCAAGTGCGAGGTCCTCTACCAGAACGCCGACCAGGACCCGGCCAAGCAGCAGTCGCAGGCCGAGGCGATGCTGACCCAGGGGATCAAGGTGATGATCCTCGACGCGGTCGACGCGAAGGCGGCCGGCGCGATCGTCAGCAACGCCCAGTCACAGAAGGTGCCGGTGGTCGCGTACGACCGGCTCGCCTCCGGCCCGGTCAGCTTCTACGTCTCGTACGACAACCGGCGGGTCGGGATGGTCCAGGGGCAGGCGCTGCTGGACCAGTTGAGCGCGAACGGGCAGAACCCGAAGCGCGGCGACATCGTGATGATCAACGGCTCGCCGACCGACCCGAACGCGGCCGACTTCAAGGCCGGCGCCCACTCCGTACTGGACGGGAAGGTCAACATCGGCAACGAGTTCGACACCCCGGACTGGTCCCCGGACCGGGCCCAGCAGGAGATGGACCAGGCGATCACGGCCATCGGGCGGGACCGGGTGATCGGTGTCTACGCCGCCAACGACGGCATGGCCGGTGGGGCGATCGCCTCGATGAAGGGCGCCGGATTCGGTACGCCGCTGCCCCCGGTCACCGGTCAGGACGCCGAACTCGCCGGGATCCAGCGGATCGTCTCCGGTGACCAGTTCATGACGGTCTTCAAGTCGATCAAACCCGAGGCGGACATCGCCGGGCAGATGGCGATCAACGCGGCGACCGGCCAGGACTTCACCGCGCAGTCGACCACCATGCGCAACAACGGGACCAAGGACGTCGCGTCGGTCCTGCTGGAGCCGGTCTCGGTGACCAAGACCAACATCAAGGACACGGTGATCAAGGACGGGTTCTACACGGTGGCGCAGATCTGTGCCGGTGCGTTCGCCGCACCGTGCGCCTCCGCCGGCATCTCCTGACCCGCCGCGGCAATTCCTGATCTTCCTCGGACAACACGTGATCTTCCTCAGGCGGATCGTGATCTGAAACGGGGTGAGGGCGGTGGCCGACACACCGGTGCTCGCGTTGTCGGGCATCTCCAAACGGTTCGGTGCGGTCGAGGCACTCGCCGACGTCTCGCTGGAGGTCTACCCCGGTGAGGTGGTCGCCCTGGTCGGCGACAACGGCGCCGGCAAGTCGACGCTGATCAAGGTGATCGCCGGGGTCAACCCCGCCGACGAGGGCGAGATCCGCTGGCAGGGACGGCCGGCGCAGATCACCAAACCGAGCGACGCCACCGCCCTGGGGATCGCCACCGTCTACCAGGACCTCGCCCTCTGCGACAACCTAGACGTGGTCGCCAACCTGTTCCTGGGCCGGGAACTGACCCGAAGCCTGGTGATCGACGAGATCGGGATGGAACGACGGGCACGGGAACTGCTGGTCAGCCTCTCGGTGAAGATCCCCTCCGTGCGGCTGCCGGCCGCCGGCCTCTCCGGCGGGCAGCGCCAGTCGGTCGCCATCGCCCGGTCGCTGCTCGGCGAACCGAAGCTGGTGCTGCTCGACGAGCCCACCGCCGCACTCGGCGTCGCGCAGACCGCCGAGGTGCTGGACCTGATCGAACGACTCCGGCAGCGGGGTCTCGGCGTCCTCCTGATCAGTCACAACCTGGCCGACGTCAAGGCGGTCGCCAACCGGGTAGCGGTGCTGCGCCTCGGCCGCAACGCCGGGGTGTTCGACCAGCAGCGGACCAGCCAGGAGGAGATCGTGCAGGCGATCACCGGGGCACTGGACAACGCCGTCACCCGACGCCGGGCCCGTTCCGCCGAGGGCGGTGGCGGTGGCCTGGCCGGTTCGCCCGCGACCGGCCCCGTCACGGGTCCGACCGCCGGCCCCGGCGGCCCGGCGGGAGGCCCGGTTGTCGGCGGCCCGCCCGGTGGCCCGGTCCCCGACCCACCCGCCGGTGGTCCGGCCGCCGGTGGTTCGGCTGCCGGCCCGGGTTCCGGCGGTGCGGCCGGTGGCCCGACGGCCGGCGGTGCCCACTCCCCGGACCCGGAGGAGCGGACGTGACACGGCGGGAGGTCTCGGCATGAGTACGGCGACCACGAGTCCGGAGCCGCCCGCCGGTGACGGTCTCCAACACCCGGCCGACCGGGGGACCACCGGCCCCCTGGACGCCCTGCGGCGGCGGTTGCGCGGCGGCGAACTGGGCGCCTGGCCGGTGGTGATCGGACTGATCGTCATCTGGGCGGTGTTCCAGTCGCTCAACGACGCCTTCCTCAGCCCGCAGAACCTGACCAACCTCGCCCTCCAGATCGCCGCCACCGGCACGATCAGTGTCGGCATCGTGCTGGTCCTGCTGCTCGGCGAGATCGACCTGTCGGTCGGCTCGGTGGCCGGTGTGGCCGCCGCCCTGCTGGCCGTACTGAGCGTGCGCAACGGTTGGGGCGACGTCGCCGCGATCATCGTCGCGGTCATTTTCGGCATCGCGATCGGCATCTTCCAGGGCAGCATCTTCGCCCGGCTCGGGGTGCCCGCGTTCATCGTCACCCTGTCCGGCAACATCGGCTGGCAGGGCCTGCAGCTCTACCTGCTCAGTCCGGAGGGGACGATCAACCTCCCGTACACCGGGGTGATCGGCGGGCTGACCCACACCAACCTGGACAGCGTCTCCGGCTGGGTGATCGGCGCGGCGGCAGTGGTCGTGTACGCCCTGACCGTGCTGGTGGACAGTCGGCGCCGGATCGCGGCCGGACTGCCGACCCGGGGCGTACTGCCCTCGCTGGTGCGGGTGGTCGGGCTGGCCGTACTGGTCTTCGCCGCGGTGGGCGTACTCAACGCCTGGCAGGGCGTACCGGTGGCGTTGTTGATCTTCGTGGGTCTGGTGGTCATCGTCGACCTGGTGCTGCGCCGGACCCGCTACGGCCGGAGCATCTTCGCGGTCGGTGGCAACGTCGAGGCCGCCCGCCGGGCCGGCATCAACGTCTCGCTGATCCGGATCTCCGTGTTCGCGCTCGCCTCCGCGTTCGCCGCCTTCGGCGGGGTGCTGACCGCGTCCCGCGGATTCGCCGCCGGCCAGTCCACCGGGGCCGCCGACACCCTCCTGATCGCCATCGCCGCCGCTGTCATCGGCGGGGTGAGCCTCTTCGGCGGCCGGGGGTCGACCTACGGCGCGCTGCTCGGCGCACTGGTGCTCGGGTCGATCACCTCGGGCATGTTCCTGCTCCAGCTCAACTCGTCGGTGCGGTTCATGATCACCGCAGGGGTGCTGCTGGCCGCCGTCATCCTCGACTCAGTGTCCCGACGCGGTCGCCGTACCACCGGCCGGGGCTGAATCCCCGGCGGTCGGTCACTCCCAGGCGCGCAGGTACTGGGCGGGCCGGTCGGGGGCGGCACCGAGCCGGGCCGCCGCCCGCTGCGGCCAGTACGGGTCACGCAGCAACTCCCGCCCGAGCAGGACCAGGTCGGCCTGCCCGCTCGCGACGATCTCCTCGGCCTGCTCCGGCTCGGTGATCAGCCCGACCGCGCCGGTGGGCACCCCGGCCTCGCGGCGGATCCTGGCCGCCAGCGGCACCTGGTAGCCGGGCCCGACCGGAACCGGTGCGGAGGGGAGCACCCCGCCCGAGGAGCAGTCGACCAGGTCCACCCCGGCGGTGGCCAACTCGGTGGCGAGCAGGACGCTGTCGGCCACCGACCAACCGTCGGGCACCCAGTCGGTGGCGGAGATCCGGGCCAGCACCGGGACGTCCGGGCCGACCGCCGCCCGTACCGCCCGGGCGACCGCAAGCGGCAGCCGCATCCGGTTGGTCAGGGTGCCGCCGTACTCGTCGGTGCGGTGGTTGGACAGCGGGGAGAGGAACTCGTGCAGCAGGTAGCCGTGGGCCGAGTGCAGCTCGATCGCCTCGAACCCGGCGGCCACGGCCCGGGCCGCGGCGGCCGCGAACGCGTCGACCACGGCGGCGACGCCGTCGGTGTCCAGCGCCGCCGGGATCCGGTACGCCGGAGCGAACGGTTCCGTACCGGGGCCGACCGGCGTCCACCCGCCCCCGGCGTCCGGCACCCCGCCCCGGTGTTTCGCCCAGGGCCGGTAGGTCGACGCCTTGAAACCGGCGTGCGCGAGTTGGACCCCGGGCACCGCACCCTGCCCGGCGATGAACGCGGTGATCGGCCGCCAGGCGTCGACGTGGGCGTCCGACCAGAGCCCGGTGTCCTGCGGGCTGATCCGCCCCTCGGGCAGGACCGCGGTCGCCTCGGTCAGCACCAGCCCGGCACCGCCGACCGCGCGGGCGCCGAGATGGATCCGGTGCCAGTCGGTGGGCAGACCGTCCGGACCGGCCGAGTACTGGCACATCGGTGCCATCGCCACCCGGTTGGGCAGGGTCACCGAACGCAGCCGCAACGGGGTGAACAGGGCGCTCGCCGAACCCGCCGGTGCGGCACCGGTCGCGACCTCGGGGGCGGTGGGACGGGCGGTCATCGGCGATCCTCTCGGGGGCGGAGGCGCCGGCACGGTGTTGCGGCGACCGCCGGTTCCCGTGGGGGCGGGACAGGCAGGTCAGGGCCGGCCCGGATGTCGGACGGCGGAGCCGGCCGGACGCTTGGGTGACATATCACCGCGTACGAAGCCCGCTGTCAATGCGCTGGCGATCGCCCAGAGCGCGATGACGAGCAGCAGGGTCCGTTCGACCGCCCCGATCAGCGGTCCCCGGCCGACGGTGAGCATGGCCAGGCCGATCGTCACCGACAGCGGCAGCGCCACCGTGGCGCCGACCAGGCCGAGCCGGCGCAGCACCCGGGCGTCAGTGGCCGACCAGGCGATCGCCAACATGGCGAAGACGACGCAGGCCACCGCGAGGATGCTGCCGCCGCCGTGGACCAGGTCGGTGGTGGTGGTCGGCTCGAACGGCGGGAGCGGGCAACCGGCGGTGCAGGGAACCGAGGCGGACAGCCCGGTGCCGGCGGCGCCGACGGCCAGCAGGGTGGACGCCGGACGCAGCGTCGGGGTCAGGGCCGCGGCGAGCAGGAGCAGGCCGACCGCCACCGCGAAGATCCCGACCTGGTACGCGGTCGCGTACCCGCTGGGGCCGACGCCGGCCTCGCTGACGTACCCGGTGATGGGGGAGGTCGGACCGGCGACCACGGCGAGGGTCACGACGACCACTCCGGTCAGCAGGCTGGCGGCGGCGCCGCGAGCGACCAGGGTCCGGCGCATGGGGACAAACTATCTTGCCCGCTCGGGGCACCGGCGCCGGTCGGGTGTGCCCGACGTACCTGGTCGCCGTCCCGGACCTGGTCGGGGCGGCCGGCGGGGCGGGACTTGATCTCGACTGGTTATGCTGCCCGGCGTGACAGCGGCATACCTCGTCTCCGGCGTCCGTACCCCGATCGGCCGGTACGCCGGCGCGCTGGCCGGCGTACGTCCGGACGACCTCGCGGCGCACGTGATCCGGGAACTCGTGGCCCGCCACCGGACGGTCGACTGGGCGGCCGTGGACGACGTGGTGTTCGGCTGCGCCAACCAGGCCGGCGAGGACAACCGGAACGTGGCCCGGATGGCGACCCTGCTGGCCGGGCTCCCCGAGGCAGTGCCGGGGACCACCGTGAACCGGTTGTGCGGCTCGGGGCTGGACGCGGTCGGGATCGCCGCCCGCGCCGTCATCGCCGGTGAGGCCGACCTGATGGTGGCCGGCGGGGTGGAGAGCATGAGCCGGGCACCGTTTGTCATGCCGAAGGCGACCACACCCTTCTCCCGCGCGGCGGAGATCTACGACACCACGCTCGGGTGGCGGTTCGTCAACCCGCTGATGGAACGCGGCTGGGGCACCGACGCCATGCCGGAGACGGCGGAGAACGTGGCCGCCGAGTACGGCGTCGACCGGGCCGCCCAGGACGCGTTCGCGTACCGTTCCCAGCAGCGGGCGGCACGCGCCCAGGCCAGCGGCCGGCTCGCCGAGGAGATCGCGCCGATCGAGGTTCCGGCCGGCCGCCGGGAGACCCGGTTGGTGGACCTCGACGAGCACCCGAGGGAGACCTCCCTGGAGCGGCTCGCGGCGCTGCCCACCCCGTTCCGCGACGGCGGCACCGTCACCGCCGGGAACTCCTCCGGGGTCAACGACGGCGCCGCCGCGGTGCTCGTCGCCAGCGCCGACGCGGTACGCCGCTACGACCTCACCCCACTGGCCCGGATCACCGGATCGGCCGCCGCCGGGGTGCCGCCGAGGGTGATGGGCATGGGCCCGGTCCCGGCGACCGGGCGGCTGCTCGACCGGCTCGGCATCGGCATCGGCGACGTCGACCTGGTCGAGTTGAACGAGGCGTTCGCCGCGCAGGCGGTCGCCGTACTGCGCGAGCTGGGACTGCCGGAGGACGCCGAGCACGTGAACCCGAACGGCGGCGCGATCGCCCTCGGGCACCCGCTCGGCGCCAGCGGTGCCCGGCTGGCGTTGACCGCGGCGCTGGAACTGGGCCACCGGGGGGCGCGGCGGGCGCTGTGCACCATGTGCATCGGGGTCGGTCAGGGCATCGCGCTGATGCTGGAGTCCGTCGACTAGGCCGACACTCCCGGTGCCGTCGAACGGGCCCCGATCGGCGGGATCGTGACGACCCTGCGGCGGAGCCACGGGGCGGCGGACCGCGCGTATGCTCGATGGCTCATCGATCCGGTCGACGACCGGTGGTACGAGCTGAGGCGGACGATGCAACGGCCTGACGAACATCGCCGGAAGGGCAACACCTCCACTGTGGACAGTGGACCGGCGGGCGGCGGTGCCGGGCGGCGGATCGCCCCGGTCGACCACGTCGGCGGCTAGCCGTGCCGGCCCCCGTACCACCGGCCGGCGGTGAGGAGTTCAGCCGGGCAGGTGTGCACCGGTACGCCCAACAGTGGGCCGGTGCCGTCGCCCGGCTCGGGTTCGTGCCGATGAGCGCGGTGGAGACCGAACGCCTGCTGACCGTGCACACCGTACGGCTCGCGCAGGCGTTGCTCGCCGAGCCGTTCAGCGCCGAACCCGCGGACGACGTCGGTCGGGCCCTGGTCGGGGCGCACCTGACCGCCCCGGCCGTGCTCGACTGGTCCGTACGCGCCCTCGGCAACGGGTTCGCCGCCGCGGTCCTCCCCGAACGGCTCGACTCCCCGGCCGTACGGCACCGGGTGACGCAGTTGCAGGGTGGCCTGGCCGCCGGCTTCGCCCGGGCGCTGCGCGAGCTGACGTTCAGCCAGCAGGAGCGGATCAGCCGTTCGGCCTGGCAGGCCCGGGACGAGACCGAGCAGGCACTGCGGGACAGCGAGGCACGGTTCCGGGCCGTCTTCACCGGGGCCGCGCTGGGCATCGGGATCGCCGACACCGGCGGCCGGATCGTGGACGTCAACCAGGCGTTCGCCGAGATGCTGGGCTACTCCGTCGGCGAACTGCGCGACACCGACGTGACCGCGCTCTGCCACCCCGAGGACGCCGAGCCGCTGGCCGAGCTCTACCGGGAGCTGGTCGAGGGCAAGCGGGAGACCGTCCGGGTGGAGAAGCGGTACTGCCGCAAGGACGGCGACGTCGTCCGGACCGACCTGGCGCTCTCCCTGATCCGGCACGACGACGGCCGGCCGAGGTTCATCGTGGCCATGGCGGAGGACATCACCGAACGGTACGAGTTGCAGCAGCGGTTGCGCTTCCAGGCACTGCACGACCCGCTGACCGGGCTGCCGAACCGTACCCTCTTCTTCGACCGGCTGGCGGCGGTCTTCGCCGACGGTGAACCCGCCGACCGGGTCGGCCTCTGCTTCCTCGACCTCGACGGCTTCAAGGCGATCAACGACAGCCTCGGGCACGACCTCGGTGACCGGTTGCTGGTGGTGGTCGCCCGGCGGCTCGCCGAATCCGTCTCCGGCCGTGGTCACCTGGTCGCCCGGATGGGCGGCGACGAGTTCGTCATCCTGGTCGACGGCAGCGGCGGCCCGCAGGAGGTGATCGACGTGGCGGAGGTGGCGCTGGCCACCGTCGCCCGTCCGGTGCATGTCGGCGACCAGCAGCTCGAGGTCTCGGCGAGCATCGGCCTGGTCGAGGGCCCACTCGCCGGAACCCGCCCGGCCGAGCTGATGAAGGCCGCGGACGCCACCCTCTACTGGGCCAAGGCGGACGGGCGCGGACGCTGGGCGGTCTACGACCCCGAGCGCGGCGCCCGGGACAACACCCGCGCCGGGCTCGCCGCGGTGCTGCCGGCCGCGCTGGAGCGGGGCGAGTTCACCGTGGACTACCAGCCGATCGTGGCACTCGCCGACGGATCGACCCGGGCGGTCGAGGCGCTGGTCCGGTGGCGGCACCCGGAGCTGGGACTGCTCGGCCCGGACCAGTTCATCGGGCTGGCCGAGGAGACCGGCCTGATCATCCGGCTCGGCCGCTGGGTACTGCACCAGGCGTGCGGGTACGGCAGCCGGTGGCGGCGGGAGTTCCCCGACTCCCGCCTCGTGGTCAGCGTCAACCTGGCCGTACGGCAGGTCAACGATCCGGGTGTGGTCGACATGGTGGCCGACGTCCTCGCCGAGACCGGCTTCCCAGCCGAACTGCTGCAACTGGAGATCACCGAGAGCGCGCTGATGGCCACCTCCGGGGAGCCCGTACGTTCGATGCGCCGACTCGCCGCGCTCGGCGTACGCCTGGCCATCGACGACTTCGGCACCGGTTACTCGAACCTGGCGTACCTGCGGCGGTTGCCGTTCCACACGCTGAAGCTCGCCGCACCGTTCGTCGAGGGGATCCGGACCGGCGATCCGCTCGCCCTGGTCGACGAGCGGATCGTCGACGCCCTGGTCCGGTTGGCGCACGCGCTGGGCCTGTCGGTGACCGCCGAGGCGGTGGAGACCGCCGGGCAGGCCGACCGGCTGCGGGCGCTGACCTGCGACACCGGGCAGGGCCTGTACTTCGGGGCGCCGGTCGCGGCGGACGAGATAACCGCTCGACTACGCGAATCCGCCTCCGGTAGGGCAGGCTGACCGGGTGGATCTGACGGACACCGATTCCCTGGTCACTGTCCTGGCTGGACTGGCCATCCTGGCCGGCATCATCGGCGTACTCATGCCCGTGCTGCCGGCACTGCCGCTGTGCTGGGGCGGCGTACTGATCTGGGCGATCTTCGCGGACGGCGGCTGGGGCCGGTGGGTGGTGCTCGGCGTCGCCACCGCGCTCACCGTGGTCGGGACCATCATCAAGTACGCCTGGCCGGGGCGGAACCTGAAGCGGACCGGGGTGCCGAACAGCACGTTGCTGGCCGGCGGCGTACTCGGGTTGGTGGGCTTCTTCGTCGTGCCGGTGGTGGGCCTGGTCCTCGGCTTCGTGCTCGGCGTCTGGCTGGCCGAGCGGCTCCGGCTGGGCGAGAACCGGCTGGCCTGGCCGTCGACCAAGGACGCACTCAAGGCGTTCGGCCTGGCCATGCTGGTCGAGCTGAGCGTTGCCCTCGCCATCGCGCTGACCTGGGTGGTCGGCCTGGCCGTGGTCTGACCGGCACTCCTGGTTCGTGTCGGTCCGAACCTGCTTCGGGCGCCGAGCCCGATTTGTCCGACGGCGTGGCCCAGTGGTGGGTGCGACGGCGCGGAACGGGCGTTGGCACGGCGGTTGCCGTACGGGTGAGAGAGGTGACCGCGTCCCGCGCCGTCGCGTACGCCGGGCCGTCCGAGGGCCCGGCTCTGGGCCGGTGTGATCCGGCCCGGTCGGAGACCCGTGTCCGGGTCTCCGGGAGATCTGTGGTGCCCGGAGTGGCTCAGCGGGCCGGTCCGGCTCCCGCCGCGGCTGGTGACCCGGCGCACCGGTGGCGCACTCGTCGGTCCTCGCGCATCGGCATGACAACGAGCATGCGGCCGGCCGGGGTGTCGGGGCAATCCGATTATCGAATCCAGCTACCGCCGCCGATCCCCGCCTGATCGCGCCCGGACCGCTCCGGCCGTGGTCACCGTGGGTGTCGTGCCCACCACACCGCTCAACTGACCATGATCAAAGCGTTACGGCGCTCCTCCCATCGGGTACTGGGCGGACACGGTGAGAGAGCTGAGCGGCCCTCCACACCGGCGGGAGCAGGAGGCGAGATGAGCGCGGGACCGGCAGGAGACGACGGCCTACACCCGGCCGGTCCGGTGCACGGGACGCGCCAACTCCCTGTCGGCGTCGATGCCGGCACCACCACGGTCGACACCGCAGGTACGGGCGGCGGCGACTGGTACGACGTGGTCACGAGCGTCGACGGCCACCTGGTACTGGTGGTCGGGGACGTGCTCGACACCGGGGTGCCGGCGGTGGCGGCAATGGGTCAACTGCGTACCGCACTGCTGGCGGAGCTGCTGGGCGGGGTGGCGCCCGGTACCGCCCTCACCCACCTCAACGCGCAGTTCGGCAACGCGCTGCGCGGGTCGTCCGCGATAGTGGTCTGCCTGGAGTTCGACCCGCACACTGGCCGGCTCTGCTACGCCAGCGCGGGTCACCCGTCACCGGTCTGCCTCGGCCCCGAGGGTCAGATCGACCTGCTGCACCGGCGACCGCTCGGCCCGCCGATCGGGGCCCGGCCCGATGCCCGGTACGACACGATCGAGTCCCGGTTGGCGCCGGGGGCACGGCTGCTGTTCTACAGCGCGGTCCCCGCGCGGGCACCCACCCGGATCGACCCCCCGGCCGACGTGATCTTCCCGTTCCGCCCGGTGTGGGACTCGCCCCGGCCGGTGGCGGCGATCCCGGTCGAGCCGGCCGAAGAGCAGATAGAGGAGCTGATCCAGGTGCGTTTCGTCCAGGCACCCCGCCGGCCGAGGGCCGACGGGGTGGCGATCCTGGCGCTCGCGGAGACCGCCCCGAACCGGTTCGCCCTGCGCCTACCGGCGGACCCGACCAAGCTGAGCACCCTGCGCCAGCGGCTGCTGGACTTCCTCACCGAGCACCAGGTGGGCGAGGAAGACCTATTCGATCTTGTGGTCGCGGTCTCCGAGGCGGCGGCGAACGCGATCGAGCATCCGGTGGCACCGGCCGACCGGACCATCACCGTCGAGGTGACCGTCGCCGACGGCACGGTGGTGGCGACCGTACGGGACAGCGGCCAGTGGCGGGAGGCGCACGATCCGGGGTTCCGGGGGCGGGGGCTGGAGCTGATCCGGGCGCTCGGCGAGCTGCGGGTGAGCCGTACCGCCGAGGGCACCGAGGTGACCTTCTGGCGGCGTCTGTCGTCCTGATCCGGACCCGACCGGTCCGGCCGGCGGCTGGGGCCCGCCGGGGTACACGAAGGCGTCGTGGCGGGAGTCACGGCGCGGTGAGCGCCCGCACCCCCGGCGATAGGCTGGATGGCATGAACGTCCGTGCGCCACTCACCCCAGGCACGCTGTCCCCGTGGCGGCCGGTGCCGCCCCAGATCGCCCGACCGGAGTACGTCGGCAAGAAGCGGCCCGCCCAGTGGCGCGGATCCCACGTGCAGACGGCCGAGACGATCGAGAAGATGCGGGTCGCCGGGCGGATCGCCGCGCAGGCCACGCAGCTCGCGGGTGAGCACTGCAAGCCGGGGGTCACCACGGACGAGATCGACCGGGTGGTGCACGAGTTCCTGGTCGACCAGGGCGCGTACCCGTCGACCCTGGGCTACCGGGGCTTCCCCAAGTCGTGCTGCACCAGCCTGAACGAGGTCATCTGCCACGGCATCCCGGACACCACCGTGTTGGAGGACGGCGACATCATCAACGTCGACGTCACCGCCTTCATCGACGGGGTGCACGGCGACACCGACGCCACGTTCTGCGTGGGCGAGGTGGCCGAGCCGAACCGGCTGCTGGTGGAGCGGACCCACGAGGCCATGATGCGGGGCATCCGGGCGGTCGCCCCGGGTCGGCAGATCAACGTCATCGGCCGGGTGATCGAGTCGTACGCCCGCCGGTTCGGCTACGGGGTGGTACGCGACTTCACCGGCCACGGCATCGGCGAGACCTTCCACAGCGGGCTGTACGTCCCGCACTACGACAGCCCCCGGCCCACCGACGTGATGGAACCGGGGATGACCTTCACCATCGAGCCGATGATCACCCTCGGCACCCACGAGTACGACATGTGGGCCGACGGCTGGACCGTGGTGACCAAGGACCGGCGGTGGACCGCCCAGTTCGAGCACACGATCCTGGTGACCGAGGACGGTCACGAGATCCTCACCCTGCCATGACCGAAACCCCGGCAGCGGTACGAGAGGACCATCACGCCGACGTCTCCGGTGGCTGGCTGCGCCCCGCCGTCTTCGGTGCGATGGACGGACTGGTCACCAACATCGCCCTGATCGCCGGCGTCGGTGGGGGCGGCATCGCGCCGCGCACCATCGTGCTGACCGGCGTCGCCGGCCTCGTCGCCGGAGCGATCTCGATGGGACTCGGCGAGTACACCAGCGTCCGCTCCCAGAACGAGCAGTTGGCCGCCGAGGTGGCCAAGGAGCGTCGTGAGCTGGAGCGGCACCCGGAGGCCGAGGCGCAGGAACTGGCCGACGCCTGGGTGCAGCGCGGGCTGCCCCGTCATCTCGCCGAACAGGTCGCCTCGGCGCTGCGGAGCAACCCCGAAGAGGCGCTGCGGGTGCACGTACGCGAGGAACTCGGGGTCGATCCGGACGAGCAGCCGAGCCCCTGGACGGCCGCGATCCTGTCGACGGTCTGCTTCTCCATCGGCGCCCTGGTGCCCCTGCTGACCTACCTGGTCGGCTTCACCAACCTCTGGCTGGCGTTGGGCGTCGGCGCGCTGGGCCTGTTCGTGGCCGGTGCGCTGGTGGCCCGGTTCACCGGCCGGCCGTGGTGGATCAGCGGCACCCGGCAACTGCTGCTGGGTATGGCGGCGGCCGTGGTGACGTACCTGGTGGGGCGGTTGATCGGCCTCGGCGGCCCGCTCGGCTGAGCCCGGACCGGTCCGGGCTCAGGGCCGCGGGTCGGGTGGACCCGAGTCGGCTGCGGTGGCGGGGCCGTCCGGGGCCAGCCGGAAGATCCGCAGGTCCCGGCCGCCGGCCCGCTCCACATAGGTCTGGTACGCCGGCCACTCCGTCAGCAGCAGTTGCCACAGCCGTTCCCGCTGCGCACCCTCCGCCAGGGTGGCCCGGACCGGGCGCCGGGCCCCGTCGAGGGTGACCGTGGCGCTCGGGTCGGCGAGCAGGTTCAGCGACCAGGCCGGGTGCTGGGCCTGGCCCCAGTTCGAGGCGATCACCACGTACGCGTCGCCGTCGCGTACGAAGAGCAGGGGGTTGCTGCGGGGCTGTCCCGAGCGGCGGCCGGTGGTCGTGATGATCAGCGACGGGGCGATCCCGAGCGCGACCACCCGTCCCCTGGTCAGGCGACCGATCACCCGGTCGACCGGGACGACGAACCGGACCGTCCGGGCGAACCACCGTCGGTGGCTGAACCGGCGGGCGAGCGTACCGAGTGCGGACATCGACACAGTGTGTCGGTTTCCGGGAAAAAGAAAAGCCCCCGACGGTGGCGGATCCGGTGCCGGTGGGCGCCCGGCGTCGATTCCCGGACCGGAACCCCTACGGCTGCTCGGCTACCGGCCGCGTGCCGCCCCGGCCCAGGGTCTCCAGGCAGTGGTCCAGCCAGCGGATCTCCGCCTCGGTCTGGAAGATCATCGCGTCCAGCACCAGCCGCCCGGAGACGTTGTCGGCGTCGGTGTCGCGGATCTTGCGCCGGACGAACTCCTGCAGCGCCTGCCTGCTCGCCACCCGCTGGGTGTTCACCACCGCGTCGATGTCGACGCCCGGTGTGGCCAGCGCCAGCGCCAGCTTGATCGTCAACTCGTCCCGGGGCCGGTCGGTACGGCGCAGCGCCGTACCGAACCACCCGGCCAGGTCCGCCCGTCCGGCCTCGGTGATCCGGTACGGTCGCTGCCCGGCGTCGTGCTCCGGCAACGATTCGACCAACTCGTCCCGGACGAGGCGGCCGAGGGTGGTGTAGACCTGCCCGATGTTGAGCGGCCAGGTAGCGCCGATCGACTCCTCGAAGGCGGATCGGAGCTGGTAGCCGTACATCGGCCCGCGTTCGAGCAGGGCGAGCAGGCCGTAGCGGATGGACACGGCTACCGAGTATGTATACCGGGTATCCCGCCCGCAACTCGCTGACGATCCACTCGGCCGACCCGCCCACCGCCGGCCCGTTCACGGCCTGGTCGCGACCGCGGTCCGGTGATCCCCGACGGTGGTCCTAGGCCGGTCGACCGGGGAATGCCACCGTGGCGGGAGTGACGCCCGCGGTGCGCCGCCACCGGGTGGCCCGTACGGCGCAGTCGGTCAGCGCGTCCAGCGCCCGCCCACGTTCGACACCGGTGGTGGTGGCGAGCGCCGCCCGCCAGACCGCGCCGGTACGTTCCTCGATCTCGATCGCCAGCCGCAGCGCCGACGCCGGATCCGTGACCGGGTACGGCAACTCGTAACTGGCCGCCGCCGCGGGTGCGGTCCCGCCGCCGGTGGTCAACAGCAGCACCAGCGCGTCCCGCCGGGTCCGGTGAGCGGCCTCGGCGGCCCGTGCGTCGGTGGCCGCCGCCCCGGTCAGTCGCACCCCGATCGGCCCGTACGCGAAGATCGCCGCGTGCTCGGCGGCGAGTGCCGCGTCCAGTGGCCCGCTCATCCGTCCACCCCCGCCCGGACCACCGCTGGCCCGCTCGTCCGGTCGCTCCCGTTCGGCCGATGTGTCGGCCCGCCGGTCCCCGTGCCGCCCACCCGGCTCACCGTGGCACCTTCCGCTCGGCCCGCCACGGCACCTTCGGCCCGGTTCACCGGAGGACCTCCAGGTGGGTGGCCCGTGCCGCGGCGATGGTGCCGAGCAGGACCGCCCGGTCGGCCGGGGCCTCGGTGCAGGCCTTGGCCATGGTCTCCCGGCCCTCGGTCTCGGCCGCCCGCAACATCGCCAACGCACTCTTCGAGTCGCCGGGGGGTGTCGCCGTGCCCGCCGGGGCGCCGGCCGACGGGCTGCCGCTGGGCAGGGCGGTGCGGGTCACCCGGGCGAGTTCCGCCGCGTGTGCCCGGTGCGCCTGTGCCACCGGGGCCAGCCGGTCGGCGAGGTCGGGAAAGGCCGCCACGGCGGCGTCGTACCGGGCGGCGAGATCGAGGGTGTTGGTCACCAGGGGGGCGAGCGGGTCGGGCGGCGGTGGCACCGGGTCGTCGCCGAACAGGCCGCACGCGGTCAGTGACCCCGTTCCGGCGGTCAGTGCCACCAGGCCGGCCGCCCGGATCAGGTCGCGACGGGACCGCCCCCGTACGCGATGGTTCTGGTTGGTCTCCGCGGTCCGCACCGGGCAAGTCAACACCATGGGCCGCGGACCCCGGCCACAAGGCCGGTACCGGGCGTAACGCTCCGCCGGTGCGCCGCCCGGCTCGCCGGTCGGCCCGCGCGTTACGCTCTGCGCAGCCGCCGGGCGCGTCTGGGCCCGGTGGCGAACTGGCATGGCTGCCCGCACGGGCCGCCGACGATTCGGAAAGGGGTGCGGATATGACGCAGCGTGGCCGCGCTACCAGCCGGTCGACGGCTGGACCGCGGGCTGGTGAGCGGCGCTCCGTGGAACGCCCTCGGGGTGATCTTACGGCTCGTCGGGCCCAACTACGGGCGGTGATCGAGCCGGTGGTGATCGCGCAGGGGTACGACCTGGAGGACATCTCGGTCTCCCGCGCCGGCCGACGGCACGTGGTCCGGATCATCGTGGACGGCGACGGCGGCATCAACCTCGACGCGGTGGCCGACGTGTCCCGCGCCATCTCGGCCGCGCTCGACCTGGCCGAGGAGACCGGCGGGGACCTGATCGCCGGGGAATACCAGCTCGAGGTCAGTTCGCCGGGCGTGGACCGCCCGCTGACCCTGCCCCGGCACTGGCGGCGTAACGTCGGTCGACTGGTCAAGGTCACCACGAAGGGTCCCGGCCGGTCCGCGCCGGAGCAGCGTACGGCGGATCCGGCGACCGGCGACCGCCCGGCCACCGAGCGGCAGGTCACCGGACGGGTGATCGCCGCCGACGACGAACGGGTGCGGTTCGACCTGGACGGGACGTCCGGGGAGTGGGCCTACGCGGATCTCGGCCCCGGTCGGGTGCAGGTGGAGTTCAGCCGGCTCGACGAGGTGGCGGACTCCGACCTGGCGGAGATCGACGACGAGTCCGACATGCACGACGACGACCTGCCCGAAATCGACGACACTGACGACGAAGATGTGGAGGGCGAGGAGAGGTGAACATCGACCTCGCGGCACTGCGCGCCCTGGAGCGCGAGCGGGAGATCCCGTTCGACACGATCCTCGCGGCGATCGAGACCGCGTTGCTGACCGCTTACCGGCATACCGAGGGCTCGGAGACGCACGCCCGGGTGGAGATCGACCGTAAGACCGGGGCCGCCCTGGTCTACGCCCAGGAGGTCGACGACGAGGGCGTGGTCGGCCGGGAATGGGACGACACCCCGCACGACTTCGGCCGGATCGCGGCGATGACCGCCAAGCAGGTGATCCTCCAGCGGCTGCGGGAGGCGACCGACGAGGTGCACTTCGGCGAGTACGTCGGCCGCGAGGGCGACCTGGTCACCGGGGTGGTGCAGGCGCACGAGGGGCGGGCCGAGAAGGGCATCGTCAGCGTCGACCTGGGCAAGCTGGAGGCCGTACTGCCCGCGCCGGAGCAGGTGCCGGGTGAGATCTACGGTCACGGCCAGCGGATCCGGTGCGTGGTGGTGCACGTGGCCAAGGGCTTCCGGGGACCGCAGATCACCCTGTCCCGTTCGCACCCCAACCTGGTGAAGAAGCTCTTCGCCCTGGAGGTGCCGGAGATCGCCGACGGCACGGTGGAGATCGCCGCCATCGCACGTGAGGCAGGTCACCGTACGAAGATCGCGGTTCGGTCGGCGGTGCCCGGCGTGAACGCCAAGGGCGCCTGCATCGGGCCGATGGGCCAGCGGGTCCGCGCCGTGATGAGCGAGTTGCACGGCGAGAAGATCGACATCATTGACTGGTCCGACGATCCGGCCAACTTCGTCGGCAACGCGTTGTCGCCGGCCAAGGCCCTGCGGGTCGAGGTGGTCGACCTGGCCACCCGGGCGGCCCGGGTCACCGTGCCGGACTTCCAGCTCTCGCTGGCGATCGGCCGGGAGGGCCAGAACGCCCGCCTGGCGGCCCGGCTGACCGGTTGGCGGATCGACATCCGGCCGGACAACGAGCAGGCGGCGAGCCCGGCACCGACCGGTGCGCGGGGGTCCGCTGATCACGTGACGGAGCCGGGCGGAGCGATCTCGGCCGGGTAGGGGTAGACTTTCCCAGTGGTACGACGCGTGTGGCCGGTGCGCACCTGTGTGGGCTGTCGGAAACGCGCTTCGGCTGTCGATCTGCTGCGGATTGTCGCGGTCGGCGACGGGGTTGGCTACAATCTCCGACCTGATCCGGCCCGCAGACTGCCGGGTCGGGGGGCGCATCTGCACTTTGACTCGGCTTGCTTCGCGCTGGCACTGCGGCGCCGCGCCTTCGGGCGGGCGCTGCGTATCCCCGGTGTTCCAGATACCGGGGCGCTGGCCGAGCACATTGATGCGTCAACCACTACGTCCGGCCATCCGGCCGGGCGAGGGTCGCAAGCAAGGTAGGACGACCGACATGAGCACACGATGAAGTCCCAGAAATGACCAGGCTTCAAGTGCACGAGTGAGGTTGTTGCGGGTGCTGCCCGCACGACCTCGGAGTGAGGAGTGCAGTGGCAGGCAAGGCCCGCGTTCACGAGCTGGCAAAAGAGCTCGGGGTCGAAAGTAAGACCGTTCTCGCAAAGCTGAAAGAAATGGGCGAGTTCGTCAAGTCCGCGTCGAGCACCGTCGAGGCGCCGGTCGCCCGCCGGTTGCGCGGCGCGTTCGTCGCGTCGTCGAACCCCGCGGCTCCCGCGGCTCCGGCGACCCCAGCCCCTCCGGCGACTCCGTCGGCGACCCCCGGGGCAACCCCGGGCGAGCCGCGGGTGTCCGCCAAGCCCATGCCGCCCCGGCGGCCCACGGCGCCGTCGGCGCCTCCGGCCCGGCCGAAGGGCCCGGTTCCGGGTCCGCCGCAGCCGGCCGCAGCCGCGCCGACCGCCAAGCCGGCGAGCGCGCACGACATCGAGGTGGCGGCCGCCGAGGCGCGCGCCTCGGCCCTGAAGGCGGAGCAGGAGGCGGCGGTCAAGGCCGCCCAGGCCGCCCGTCAGCAGCAGCGCGACACCGTACGCCGGGAACCGCCGGCAGACGGTGGCGCACAGACCCGGCCGCGTCCGGGTCCGAACGCCGTTCCGCCGCGTCCGGGTTCACCGGCCGCCCGGCCGGCGAACCCGGGTGCTCCGGCACCGGGTCGGCCCGGCCCCGGCGGTCGTCCGCCGGCGCGTAGCGGTGGCAACAACCCGTTCGGCATCACCCCGGGTGGTCAGCGTCCGGCCGCTTCCGGCGGACCCCGGCCCAACCCGGCGTCGATGCCGCCCCGGCCGAGCCCGGCCTCCATGCCGCCTCGGCCCAGCCCGGCTTCGATGCCGACCCAGCGTCCCGGTCGTCCCGCTGGCGGCCCCGGCCGTCCGGGCGGTCCCGGTGGCGGTGCGGGTCGTCCCGGTGGCGGCGGCGGTGCCGGTGGCGGCTTCCGCGGCGGTCCCGGTGGCGGTGGCGGTGGCGGTGGCTTCCGTCCCGGTGGTGGCGGCGGTGCCGGTGGCGGCTTCCGCCCCGGTGGCGGCGGTGGCGCCCCCGGTGGTGGTGGCGGTTACCGTGGTGGTCCCGGTGGCGGCGCGCCGGCCGGCGCGGGCGCCGGTGGCGGCCGTCCGGGTGGTGGCGGTCGTGGCCGTGGCGGCGGTGCCGCGGGTGCCTTCGGGCGTCCGGGTGGCAAGCCGACCCGCGGTCGCAAGTCGAAGAAGCAGCGCAGACAAGAGTTCGACAACCTGTCCGCGCCGACCATGAGCTCGGGTGCCCCCCGAGGTCAGGGCCAGGTCGTACGGCTGTCGCGCGGTGCCTCGCTGTCGGACTTCGCCGACCGGATCAACGCCAACCCCGGCTCGCTGGTCCAGGAGATGTTCAACCTGGGCGAGATGGTCACGGCAACCCAGTCCTGCTCGGACGAGACCCTGTTGCTCCTCGGTGAGCACCTCGGCTTCGACGTGCAGATCGTCAGCCCCGAGGACGAGGACCGCGCCCTGCTGGCGCAGTTCAACATCGACCTCGACGCCGAGGTTGACGTCGCCCGGCTGGTCACCCGCCCGCCGGTGGTGACCGTCATGGGTCACGTCGACCACGGTAAGACCAAGCTGCTGGACGCGATCCGCAAGACCAACATGGTCGCGGGCGAGGCCGGTGGCATCACCCAGCACATCGGTGCCTACCAGGTGTGGGTTCCGCACAACGGCGACGAGCGTGCGCTGACCTTCATCGACACCCCGGGCCACGAGGCGTTCACCGCCATGCGTGCCCGTGGTGCCCAGGTCACCGACATCGTGGTGCTGGTGGTCGCGGCCGACGACGGCGTCATGCCGCAGACGATCGAGGCTCTCAACCACGCCAAGGCGGCCGACGTGCCGATCGTGGTCGCGGTGAACAAGGTCGACAAGCCGGAGGCCAACCCGGACAAGGTCCGCCAGCAGCTGACCGAGTACGGCCTGGTCGCCGAGGAGTACGGCGGCGACACCATGTTCGTCAACGTCGCGGCCAAGCCCGGCATCGGCATCGACGAGCTGCTCGAGGCGATCCTCCTGACCGCCGACGCGTCGCTGGAGCTGACCGCTCCGATCGACGGGCCGGCGCAGGGTGTCGCGGTCGAGGCGCACCTCGACAAGGGTCGCGGTGCGGTGGCGACGGTGCTGGTCCAGAAGGGCACCCTGCGTGCCGGTGACTCGATCGTCGCCGGTGGAGCGCACGGACGTGTCCGGGCGATGCTGGACGAGAACGGCAACCAGGTCGCCGAGGCCGGACCGGCACGGCCGGTCATGGTGCTCGGTCTGACCGCGGTGCCCAGCGCCGGGGACACGTTCCTGGCCGCGGCCGACGACCGTACGGTGCGGCAGATCGCCGAACAGCGGCAGGCACGGCGACGGGCGGCGAGCTTCGCCAACTCCCGTGGTCGGGCCACTCTTGAGACGCTCATGGAGCAGATCAAGGAGGGCGAGAAGACCTCGCTCAACCTCATCCTCAAGGGCGATGTCTCCGGTTCCGTGGAGGCCCTGGAGGACGCGCTGTTCAAGCTGGACATCCCCGAGGAGGTTCAGCTCAAGATCCTCGACCGTGGCGTCGGTGCCATCACGGAAAGCAACGTGATGCTGGCGAGTGCTTCGGCCGAGGCGGCGACGATCATCGGCTTCAACGTACGGGCCTCGAACAAGGTCCGCGAGATCGCCGACCGCGAGGGCGTGGAGATCCGGTACTACACCGTGATCTACCAGGCCATCGAGGAGATCGACGCGGCGCTCAAGGGTCTGCTCAAGCCGGAGTACGAAGAGGTCGAGCTCGGCAGCGCGGAGATCCGCGACGTGTTCCGGTCCTCCAAGATCGGTAACATCTCCGGGTGTATCGTCCGCTCGGGGGTCATCCGGCGTAATGCCAAGGCCCGCCTGCTGCGCGACGGGGCGGTCGTGGCGGACAACCTCACGATCAGCTCGCTCAAGCGGTTCAAGGACGACGCGACCGAGGTGCGCGAGGGCTTCGAGTGCGGTCTCACCCTGGGCAACTACAACAACGTCCAGGTTGGCGACATCATCGAGACCTTCGAGATGCGGGAGAAGACCCGCGCCTGACGAATAGGTCCAACTGATCAAGGGGTTTACGCCCGGTGGGCGTAAACCCCTTGATCATGCGGGGTGTCCGGACGGTATTGTCCACTCGATGTTTACTGGAACCGCGGTTTTCGACGTATTGCTGCCGGGCGATTCCCGGTCACTGAAAGAAAAGCGATCCTATGTCCGCCCGGTCGTGGCGGCACTGCGCCGGTTCGAGGTCTCGGTCGCCGAGGTGGGCGGCCTGGACCTGCACGGACGGGCGCAGATAGCGGTCGCGGTGGTGGCCTCCGAGGCGGGTCACGTGGGTGAGGTGCTCGACAACTGCGAGCGCCTGGTCGCCGGTCGACCGGAGCTCGAACTCTTGTCGGTCCGGAGAAGGTTGCACGGCGAGGACGACTGAGGGGCCGGCGCGGCCGTACCCGAGGGACCGCCCCGGTGGGTGCCGTCGCCGGGTCGCCGCCCGGGAGCGCCGCGCGGGGGCTCGCAGGTAGTGTTCAAAAGTCGGCCGGTGGCCGCCGGTGGTGCACCGCACCACCGGCCCGCGCCGGAAGTAGGAATGCCGTGGAGGTGCGGAAATGACGGACCCGGCCAAGGTACGCCGGCACGCTGAGCGTGTCCGGGAGCTGGTGGCTTCCGTGGTGCGTACGCAGATCAAGGATCCTCGGCTCGGCATGATCACCATCACCGATGCCCGGATCACCGCTGATCTGCGGGAAGCCACGGTCTTCTACACCGTGCTCGGCGATGCCACCGAACAGGCCTCCACCGCCGCTGCGCTGGAGAGCGCCAAGGGTCTGCTGCGCAGCACCGTCGGCAAGGCCCTGGGGCTGCGCCACTCGCCGTCCCTGGCATTTGTCCTCGACAACGTGCAGGACCAGGTCAAGCACATCGACGACCTGATCGCCGTGGCGCGCAGTGCGGACGAGGAGGTGCAGCGGCGGGCGGCCAACGCCGCGTACGCCGGTGACGCGCAGCCGTACAAGCTCGACGAGGATGAGGACGACGACGAGGACCTCGACGCCGACGAGTCGGACGATCCGGCGGTCGACGCCGGTGACCGGCGGTGACCGGGTCGGCCGGCTCGGCGCTCGCGCAGTCGCCGGCCGACGCCGGTCCCAGCGAGGCTGACTGGGCGGCGGCGGTCGGTGCCGTACGCGCCCTCTCGCCCGATTCCCGGGTGCTGCTGATCTGCCACGTCAACCCGGACGGGGACGCGCTGGGCAGCATGCTCGGCTTCGCCCTCGGCCTGCGCCGGATGGGCTTCCGGCAGCTCCAGGCGACCTTCCCCGGCCCGCCCGGTGTGGCCGAGCCGTTCGGCGCCCTGCCCGGTCTCGACCTGCTCGTACCGGCCGTCGACACCTGGACCGACCCGGATCTGGTGCTCTGTTTCGACGCCGCCAGCGTGTCCCGGATCGGCGACCTGGTCGACCGTCTGGACCGGGCCGGCGAGGTGGTGGTCCTCGACCACCACGCCTCGAACACCCGGTTCGGCCGGATCCACCTGGTCGACCCGTACGCGGCGGCCACGTCGGTGGTGGTGGAGGGGCTGCTCGACCGGTTGGACGTACCGCTCGACCGTGAGATCGCCGAGTGCCTCTACGTCGCGCTGACCACCGACACCGGTTCGTTCCGGTTCGCCATGACCACCCCGGCTGTGCACGAGATGGCGGCCCGGATGCTGGCCACCGGGATCCGGCCGGAGGAGATCTCCCGTCGGGTCTTCGACACCAGGCCGTTCGGCGCCGTCCGGCTCTACGGTGACGTCCTCGCCCGGGCCGAACTCGAACCGGCCGCCGCGGCCGGGCACGGGCTGGTCTGGACCTACGCGACCCTGGACGACCTGGCCCGGCACCAACAGCCGGCGTACGTCCTGGAGGCCCTGATCGACTCGGTCCGCTGCACCGCGGAGGCGGACGTGAGCTGCGTGCTCAAGCAGGTGGCCGAGGCCGAGTGGGCGGTGTCGATGCGGAGCAAGGGTGCCCTGGACGTCAGCCGGGTCGCGGTGGCGCTCGGTGGCGGGGGACACCGGCTGGCCGCCGGTTTCACCGGTCGCGGTGGTCGGGCCGAGGTGATCGGCGCGATCCGGGCCGAGTTGGAGCGGGTCCTGGCCGAGCCGGAAGATCGGGGATAGTCCGGGGTTAATGCACTTTCGGCACTCCGGCACCGCGGGCACAATCGGAAGATGGAGCAGCCCTCGGAAATAGCCGTCGATGTGCCGCGTCCCTGGGACAAACCCCTTGTTTCTGTCCCCGTACTCGCCTGTCTGTCATTGGTGGGCGGCCAGTTACCGTCGTTCTCCCTGTCCGCGAACCTCTACACCCTGGGCACCGGGGGAGCGCTGATCTGGCTCGGACTCACCAACCGGGTGCCCCGTCGCCCGCCGCCCGCCCGGCCGGGTCCGGGCACGATCTGGTGGGTGCTGCCGGTTGCCGTCTTCGGGGTGTTCGAGGGCGCCACCTTCGCCCTCGGTTCCGGTGACGACTTCCCGACCTTCTCCCGCCTGGCCGATCCGCTGCTGACCGACGAGCTGACCCGGTCAGCCGTGTACTTCGGCTGGTTGGCGGCCTTCTGGGCGCTGGTGCGCCGATGAGCGCGACCCGGATGCTCGCGATCGGCGGCTTCCTGCTGGCCTTCGTCCTGTTCGCGGTGGTCGAGTGGGCGGCCCGGCGGGAGGGCTCGCGAATCCCTACTCTCGGTGACGTCTGCGCCCAGGTGATGCGGTACGAGGTGGGCCCGGTCCCGGTGGGCCGAATCGGCCTCTTCGGGTTCTGGTGGTGGCTGGGCTGGCACTTCTTCGCCCGCTGACCCCGCAGGTCAACGCACCGTACCGTTCCGTATCGCGGGATTGGTGCACAGAATGTGGACCTGAACGATAGCTTGGTTTGTGATGCGTGCCACGGTTCCACACCCGGTGCCGGGCGCCTCCAGGGTCAACCGACCCGGGCTCACGCTGCCCTGACCGACCCCGTCCGGCGACCCCGGAGGGCGGGCCGGCGGCGATCAGCAGAACCCGTACGCGAACGGTCGCGTCCCTGTGCGGCCGACGCACCCTGGAAAAGGAGCCGTCCCATGGCCACCACCAAGACCAAGCCGGAGACCACCGACGAGGCTCGCGAGCAGGCCCGTCGCGCGTTGCAGACGTCGATGGACACCCGCCAGTGACACCACCGGTGCGCGGCTGACGACCGAGGATCAACCCACTCGGCCGTCGGCCGCCCATCCGCTCCGCGATCCGGACCGTTGAGTAAGTCCCGTGGAGCATTGCAGTCCTTACGGGAGCCGTGCCAGGATCAGGCGCGATGAGCAACTCCACCGTCGCCGGTCCGCACCCGCCCCCGATCACCTCGCGCCGGATCGCCCGGCTGGCCGTACCGGCCCTGATCGTGCTCGCCGCCGAGCCGCTGTACGTCCTGGTGGACACCGCCGTGGTGGGCCACCTGGGCCGGGTGCCGCTCGCCGCGCTGGCCATCGCCGGCACGGTGATGACCCTGGTCGTCTGGCTCGGCACCGTCGCCGCGTACGGCACCACCGGCCGTTCGGCGCGCCGGTTCGGTGCCGGTGACCGCGCCGCCGCGGTGGAGGAGGGCGTACAGGCGTCCTGGCTGGCCCTCGCTTCCGGCGTACTCATTCTGCTCGTGGTCCAGATCGCGGCCGGACCACTGGCGCGGACCCTGGCCGGCGACGACCCGGCGGTGGCCGGTGCCGCCGCCGACTGGCTGCGGATCGCCGCCCTCGGCGCACCCGGCCTGCTGCTCGCGGCGGCCGGGAACGGCTGGCTGCGGGGAGTGCAGGACACCCGACGCCCACTGTTCTTCGTGCTCGGCCCCAACCTGCTCTCCGCCGCGCTCTGCCCGCTGCTGGTCTACCCGGCCGGGCTCGGCCTGGTCGGCAGCGCGGTCGCCAACGCCACCGCACAGACCCTCGGCGGGATCCTCTTCGTCGGCGCCCTGGTCGCCGAGCGGGTGTCGCTGCGCCCCCGGCCACCGATGATCGTCGGCCAGCTCGTGCTCAGCCGCGACCTGCTGGTACGCGGAGCGGCCTTCCAGGCCAGCTTCCTGTCCGCGACCGCCGTCGCCGCCCGGTTCGGTGCCGCGTCGGTCGCCGCCCACCAGATCGCCCTGCAACTCTGGTTCTTCACCGCGCTGGTGCTGGACGCGCTGGCCATCGCCGCCCAGTCGCTGATCGGCGCGGCACTCGGCTCCGGCGACGTGGCCGGCGCCCGGGCGCTGGCCCGGCGGCTCGCCCTGATCGGGGGTGCCTGCGGGATCGTCTTCGCCCTGCTGGTCGCCG
Source organism: Micromonospora sp. NPDC004704 (assembly GCF_053601675.1). Lineage (NCBI taxonomy): Bacteria > Bacillati > Actinomycetota > Actinomycetes > Micromonosporales > Micromonosporaceae > Micromonospora > Micromonospora sp. NPDC004704. Next base: position 269,007 of record NZ_JBSGCD010000008.1, read on the forward strand.
CCGGTGCTCCGGTGGTGCCGTCCTGGTTCAGCGCCGACCAGCAGGTACGCGATCAGGCGCTGGTCGCGTGGCCGTGGTTCGTGGGCATGCAACCGATCGCCGGGGTGGTGTTCGCCCTCGACGGGGTGCTGATCGGCGCGGGCGACCTGCGCTACATGCGCGATCTCACCATCGTCGCCGCGGTGGGCGCCTTCCTACCGGCGATCTGGGCCGCCTACGCCCTCGACCTGGGACTCGGCGGCATCTGGGCCGGCCTCGCACTGTTCCTGGTAGTACGCCTCGCCGGCCTACTCCTCCGCCTCCGCACCGACGCCTGGGCGGTCGCCGGCCCCACCCGCTAACCCCCACCCCACCCCACCCCACCCCGTCCCCGCCACCCCCACCCCACCCCGCTCGGGGATCTTGCAGTTGTGGTGCCCAAGATGCCTTACTTCTGGTGATTTCTGTACAGCCACAAGTGCAAGATCGTCGGGCTGCTCGGGGGCGGGGGGCGTGGGGCGGGGTGGGGCGGGCGGGGGCGGGGGTGGGCGTCTGGCAGGCTTGGCGGTTGTGAGCGTCGACGGTCTGATTGTGGTGGACAAGCCCGGTGGTATGACGTCGCACGATGTGGTGGCGCGGATCCGCCGGTTCGCCCGGACCCGGAGGGTGGGGCACGGCGGCACCCTGGACCCGATGGCGACCGGAGTGCTGGTGATCGGCGTCGGTCGGGCGACCCGGCTGCTCACGTACGTGATCGGCGCGGGGAAGCGGTACACCGCCACGATCCGACTCGGGCAGTCGACGATCACCGACGACGCCGAGGGCGACGTGGTCACCGAGGCGTCGGCGGGCGGGATCACCGACGAACAGGTCCGCGCCGGCCTGCTGCCGTTGACCGGCGAGATCGACCAGGTGCCCAGCGCGGTGAGCGCGATCAAGATCGACGGGCAGCGGGCGTACAAGCGGGTGCGGGACGGCGAGGCGGTGCAGCTCGCGGCCCGCCGGGTGACGGTCTCCCGGCTCGACCTGCTGGCGGTCCGGCGCCCGACACCGGAGCTGGTGGATCTCGACGTCGACGTGACCTGCTCGTCCGGGACGTACATCCGGGCGATCGCCCGGGACCTCGGTGCGGAGCTCGGCGTCGGCGGGCACCTGACCGCGCTGCGGCGTACCGCCGTCGGCGGGTTCGAGCTGACCGAGGCGGTGACCCTGGACGAGCTGGCCGAGCGGGAGCCGCAGGACGTGGTGAACCTGCCGGTCGAGGCGGCGGCCCGGAGGTTCTTCACCTCACGGCAGGCCGACGCGGCCGAGGCGAAGGTGCTCTCCCACGGTGGCCCGCTGGAACCGGCCGGCATCGACGGGCCGTACGCCGTGTTCGACCCGGCCGGCGGCCTGATCGCTATCGTCAGCGAGCGGGGCGGCCGGGCCCGGGCGGAGATCGTGCTCGCCCCGGCCTGAGCAGGAGAAGGGGACCCGGCCCGACCGGGGAAGCGGGACCCGGCCGGGCGTTGCGGGCCGGAACAGTGCGCCGGTCGTGGAAAGCGGGCCGGGCCGGGGGCGGACGAGCGGAAGGGACGCGGATGCAGCGTTGGCGGGGGTACGACGGGGTGCCGGGCGGGTGGGGCCGGTCGGTGGTGACCATCGGCGTCTTCGACGGGGTGCACCAGGGACACCAGGCGATCATCGGGTACGCGGCGAAGCGGGCCCGGGAACTCGGGATGCAGTCGGTGGTGGTCACCTTCGACCCGCACCCGTCCGAGGTGGTCCGGCCGGGCACCCACCCGGCGGTGCTGACCGAGCCGACCCGGCGGGCGGAACTGATCGAGGAACTCGGGGTCGACGTGCTCTGGGTGGTGCCGTTCACGCCCGAGTTCTCCCGGTTGACCGCCGAGGAGTTCGTGCACAACGTCCTGGTGGAGAACCTGCACGCGGCGCTGGTGGTGGTCGGGGAGAACTTCCGCTTCGGGCACCGGGCCGCCGGTGACGTGGTCCTGCTGGAGCGGCTCGGCCGTACGTTCGGCTTCGCCGTGGAGGGGGCACCGCTGGTCGCGCGCGACGAGACCGTCTTCTCCTCGACGTACATCCGGGCCTGTGTGGCGGCGGGGGACATGGCCGCCGCCACGGCCGCGCTCGGCCGACCGCACCGGCTCGACGGCGTGGTGGTCCGGGGCGACCAGCGGGGGCGGGAGATCGGCTTCCCGACCGCGAACCTGCTCTGCCACCGGTACGCCGCGGTCCCGGCGGACGGGATCTACGCCGCCCGGCTGGTCCGGCACGGCGGACGGGCCGGTCAGCCACCCGAGGTACGGCCGGCGGCGGTGTCGATCGGCACCAACCCGACCTTCAACGGCCGGGAGCGCCGGGTGGAGGCGTACGTGCTCGACTTCGCCGGTGATCTCTACGGGGAGCGGTTGGCGATCGACTTCGTCGAGCGGCTGCGCGAGACCCGCCAGTACGACGGCATCGAGCCACTGGTGGCGCAGATCAACGAGGACGTGGCGCAGGTCCGTGCGCTGCTCGGTTGAGCGGCGCGGCCGGCCCTTCAGGGGGTTGACGTACCCCGGGCTGGTAATGTGACGGAGACGTCGGGTCACCGACGAGGGTCCTCGCGCGCCTGCACGACGCCGCGGGTGCGAGGTATTCACTAGAAACCCACCAGAACAGGGAGAAAATGGCGCTCGATCAGGAAGCAAAGAGCAAGATCCGGCAGGAATACGCGACCGCCGAGGGCGACACCGGTTCGCCGGAGGTCCAGGTCGCGGTCCTCACCAAGCGCATCGCCGACCTCACCGAGCACCTCAAGGTGCACAAGCACGACCACCACAGCCGTCGTGGTCTGCTGCTGCTGGTCGGCCGTCGTCGCCGGCTGCTCAACTACATGCAGAAGAAGGACATCAGCCGCTACCGGACGCTCATCGAGCGCCTCGGCCTGCGGAGGTGACTGAGCGGGGGAGTGGCGCGACGTCGGGTTCGTCCCGGCGACGACCGCTCCCCCGACCCGTCACCAACGAATAACAGGGGCCAGCGCGACCACCCAACGGGAGCAGGTCGGCACCGGTCCTCGGTAGTGGCCCCCGGGCGCCCGGCACGAGCCGGCACCCCGGGCGCTTCGATCGAAGACCGGCCGTTCGGACAGCTCCCCAAGTGCCAACCGGGCGCGCGCCGGAACCCACCGGCGCAGAGGGCGGTCGTGAGCCCCACGACCGAAGGAGTGCAACACACTCATGACCGAGCAGAACACTCTCGGCACCGAGCAGAGCAAGGCCGTGATCGACAACGGTGCGTTCGGCACCCGCGAGATCACCTTCTCCACCGGCCGCCTGGCCCGCCAGGCCGCCGGCTCCGTCATCGCCCAACTCGGCGAGACGGTGGTCCTCTCCACGACCACCGCGGGCAAGCAGCCCAAGGAGCAGTTCGACTTCTTCCCGCTCACCGTCGACGTCGAGGAGCGGATGTACGCCGCGGGCCGGATCCCCGGTTCGTTCTTCCGCCGCGAGGGGCGCCCGAGCGAGGACGCGATCCTCACCTGCCGCCTGATCGACCGGCCGCTGCGCCCGTCCTTCGTCAAGGGCCTGCGCAACGAGGTCCAGGTCGTCGAGACCGTGCTGGCGCTCGACCCGCAGCACCCGTACGACGTGGTCGCGATCAACGCCGCGTCGATGTCCACCAAGCTGTCCGGCCTGCCGTTCTCCGGCCCGATCGGTGCCACCCGGATGGCGCACGTGGACGGCCAGTGGGTGGCCTTCCCGACCCACGAGGAGCTGGCCCGGGCCACCTTCGACATGGTCGTGGCCGGTCGGACCCTGCCGGACGGCGACGTCGCGATCATGATGGTCGAGGCCGAGGCGACGGCGAACACCGTGGCCCTGGTCGCCGGCGGTGCGACCGCGCCGACCGAGGAGATCGTGGCCGGTGGCCTGGAGGCCGCCAAGCCCGCCATCCGTGAGCTGTGCCGGGCGCAGAGCGCGCTGGCCGAGGTCGCGGCGAAGCCGGTGGCCGAGTTCCCGCTCTTCCTGGACTACCAGGACGACACGTTCGAAGCGGTCGCCGCGATCGCCCGTGGCGACGTCGCCGAGGCACTCCGGATCGCCGGCAAGGCCGAGCGCGAGGAAGCCCTGGACCTGATCAAGGACCGGGTGCGCGAGCAGCTCGCGACCGACTTCGAGGGACGCGAGCGCGAGGTCAGCGCCGCCTTCCGGTCGCTGACCAAGTCCGAGATGCGGGCCCGGGTCCTGCGGGACCAGGTCCGGATCGACGGCCGTGGCCCGCGCGACATCCGGCCGCTGACCGCCGAGATCCAGGTGCTCCCGCGGGTGCACGGCTCGGCGCTGTTCGAGCGCGGCGAGACGCAGATCCTCGGCGTCACCACGCTGAACATGCTCCGGATGGAGCAGGCGCTGGACACCCTCTCCCCGGAGAAGTCCAAGCGCTACATGCACAACTACAACTTCCCGCCGTACTCGACCGGTGAGACCGGCCGGGTCGGTGCGCCGAAGCGCCGCGAGATCGGCCACGGGGCGCTCGCCGAGCGGGCCCTCATCCCGGTGCTGCCGGCGCGGGAGGAGTTCCCGTACGCCATCCGGCAGGTCTCCGAGGCGCTCGGCTCGAACGGCTCCACCAGCATGGGTTCGGTCTGCGCGTCCACCCTGGCGCTGCTGTCCGCCGGTGTGCCGCTCAAGGCGCCGGTTGCCGGCATCGCGATGGGTCTGATCTCCGACGAGGTCGACGGCAAGACCCAGTACGTGACGCTGACCGACATCCTCGGTGCCGAGGACGCGTTCGGTGACATGGACTTCAAGGTCGCCGGTACGCCGGAGTTCGTCACCGCGCTCCAGCTCGACACCAAGCTCGACGGCATCCCGTCGGACGTGCTGGCCGCCGCGTTGCAGCAGGCGCACGAGGCTCGTACCACGATCCTCGGCGTGATGCAGCAGGCGATCGAGGGCCCGGCCACGATGTCGGACTACGCCCCGCGGGTGACCACGGTCCGGATCCCGGTCGACAAGATCGGCATGGTGATCGGGCCGAAGGGCCAGACCATCAACGCGATCCAGGACGAGACCGGCGCCGAGATCTCGATCGAGGACGACGGCACGATCTACGTCGGCGCGACCAACGGCCCGTCGGCCGAGGCCGCGGTGGAGCGGATCAACGCGATCGCCAACCCGACGCTGCCGAAGGTCGGGGACAAGTTCCTCGGCACCGTGGTGAAGACCGCGCCGTTCGGCGCCTTCGTCTCGCTGCTGCCCGGCCGGGACGGTCTGCTGCACATCTCCAAGGTCGGCGATGGCAAGCGGGTCGAGCGGGTCGAGGACTTCCTGAACGTCGGTGACCGGGTCGAGGTGTCGATCGCCGACATCGACGCCCGGGGCAAGATCTACCTGGACAAGGTGCGTCCGGAGGGCGAGGAGGCACCGGCCGAGGCCGACGGCGCCGACCGTCCGGCCAGCCGGGGCGGCGACCGTGGCCCGCGTGACCGTGGCGACCGGGACCGGGGCGACCGTGGCCCGAGCCGTGGTGAGGGCGAGGGTGGCGGTGAGGGCGGCGGCGAGCGTCGTCGCCGGGACCGTCGTAGCTGATCCACAGGGTTGACCAAACGGGCCGTGTCCTGTCGATCATGTCGATGGGACACGGCCTGTCCATCTCCACCGAGCTAGGAGTCCTGGTTCCTTGAAGCGGGATACGCAACCACCATTTCTCCTGACTCGGCCGGGACACGGCCGGTCCGCCGGTGCACACCGGGCGCCGGCCCGGGCGGTGACCCGTACGCTCAGCACCGATCCGCTCGGCGGCACCGTACGGCGTACCGTCCTGCCCAGCGGTCTGCGGATCCTCACCGAGGCGATCCCGACCGTACGGAGTGTCTCGTTCGGTGTCTGGGTGTCGGTCGGTTCGCGGGACGAGACCGGTGCCTCCGCCGGTGTCTCGCACTTCCTCGAACACCTGCTGTTCAAGGGCACGAACAAGCGGAACGCGCTGGAGATCTCGGCCGAGATCGAGGCGGTGGGCGGCGAGACGAACGCGTTCACCACCAAGGAGTACACCTGCTACTACGCGCGGGTGCTCGACCAGGACCTGCCGCTGGCCATCGACGTGATGTGCGACCTGGTCGCCGACTCGGTGCTCGACCCGGCCGACGTGGAGACCGAACGCGGGGTGATCCTCGAAGAGATCGCCATGCACGACGACGAGCCCGGCGACGAGGTGCACGACCTGTTCGCCACCGCCATCTACGGCGACCACCCGCTCGGCCGGCTGATCTCGGGTACCGAGGAGACCATCTCCCCGATGACCCGCCGGCAGATCCAGACCTTCTACAAGAAGCGCTACACCGCGCCGAACATCGTGATCTCCGCCGCCGGCAACCTCGACCACGCGACCGTGGTCAAGCTGGTCCGCCAGGCGCTGCGCGGCACCCCGCTGGACACCCCGGCCGCCGACCCGGCGCCGCCGCGTCCGGCCGCCCCGGCGGCGAAGACCAGGGTCGGGCGTACGGCGGTGGAGCACAAGGAGACCGAGCAGGCGCACGTGATCCTCGGCTGTGCCGGGATCGGCCGGGTCGACGACCGGCGGTTCGCGCTCGGCGTACTCAACAACGTGCTCGGCGGCGGCATGTCCAGCCGGCTGTTCCAGGAGATCCGGGAGCAGCGCGGGTTGGCGTACTCGGTCTACTCCTACGCCAGCCAGTACGCCGACAGCGGCGTCTTCGCCGTCTACGCCGGTTGCGCCCCGGGCAAGGTCGAGGAGGTCCTGAACCTGGTCCGGGCCGAGTTGGCCGAGGTCGCCGCGAACGGCATCAGCCCGAGCGAACTGGCCCGGGGCAAGGGCATGGCGAAGGGCTCGTACGTGCTCGGCCTGGAGGACACCGGTTCCCGGATGAGCCGGCTGGCCAAGGGCGAGCTGCTCTTCGGTGACCTGCTCTCGGTCGACCAGTTGCTCGCCCGGGTGGACGCGGTCACGGCCGAGGAGGTCAACGCGCTCGCCGCGGACCTGCTCGCCCGCCCGATGTCGCTCGCGGTCGTCGGCCCGTTCGGCGAGGACGACTTTCCCGCGAGCTGACCGTGCCGGCGGCCGCGGTTGGGACGTCTGCGGGTGCCTTCCGAGCGGGGTGGGATAGGTTGTGCCCCGTGAGTGACGGACTTGAAGCACTGGCGGAGACGTCGGCGGAGCCGCTGCGGGTCGGGGTGCTCGGCGCCCGGGGCCGGATGGGCATCGAGGTGTGCAGGGCGGTGGACGCCGCCGACGACCTCGAACTGGTCGCCATGGTCGACCAGGGCGACCAGTTGTTCTCCGCCTCGGACGCGGGTGCCGAGGTGGTGGTCGACTTCACCACCCCGGACGTGGTGATGGACAACCTGCACTGGTGCGTCGAGCAGGGCATCAGCGTTGTGGTCGGCACGAGCGGGTTCACCGAGCAGCGCCTCGACCGGGTGCGCAACTGGCTCTCGCACAAGCCGGGCGTCGGCGTGGTGATCGCCCCCAACTTCGGCATCGGTGCGGTCCTGATGATGCAGTTCGCTGCCCGGGCCGCGCGGTTCTTCGAGTCGGTCGAGGTGATCGAGCAGCACCACCCGAAGAAGCTCGACGCGCCCAGCGGCACGGCCACCCACACTGCGCGGTTGATCGCGCAGGCACGGGCCGAGGCCGGTCTGGGGGCCGGACCGGACGCGACCAAGGACGAGGTGCCGGGTGCGCGCGGGGCGGAGATCGACGGCGTACGGGTCCACTCGGTCCGCGCCGCCGGCCTGGTCGCGCACCAGGAGGTCCTGTTCGGTACGACCGGCGAGACCCTCACCATCCGGCACGACTCGTACGACCGGGCGTCGTTCATGCCCGGTGTGCTGCTGGCGATCCGTTCGGTGCCCCGCCGCCCCGGTCTCACCCTCGGCCTGGACGCCCTGCTCGACTGAGCATCCCTGGTTGCCCTTGTCCCGGCAACTGAGCATCCCGGACATGACGTCGTCCCGGCACCGGTTGATCCGGTGCCGGGACGTTGTCGTCCGGTGGGTGTTACCGCTCGTCGACCACGGTGAGACCGGCCGGTAGTCCGGTGACGGTGGCGACGCCGTTCCGGTCCACGGAGACGTCGACCGGGGCGCCGGCCACCCGCAGCCGCTGCGCGCTGACCGCGCCGAGCGGGGCGCCGTGCAGCGGACGGAGGCGTACGGTGCCGGCCGGGACGTCCGGGTAGAGCCCGACGGCCGCCTGGAGCAGGACCACGGCGGCGGCCGCGGACCAGGCCTGTGGCTGGCAGGCCGCCGGGTACGGCGCCGGCCGGCCCAGGGTGGCCCGGTCGTCGCCGCTGAACAGTTCGGGCAGCCGGTAGTCGAACGCCTCGGCGGCGCTGAGCAGCCCCTCGGCGAGCTGTGCGGCCGGGGCGGTGAAGCCCTCCCGGGCGAGTCCGGCGATGACGATCGCGGTGTCGTGCGACCAGATCGAGCCGCAGTGGTACGACAGCGGGCTGAAGCCGCCGTCGGTGGCGGACATGGTCCGCAGCCCGAACCCGCCGGCCAGGCCGGGTCCGGCGATCGCCTCGGCGACCTGGGTCGACTCGGCCGCCGTCAGCAGTCCGGTGCCGAGCAGGTGGCCGATGTTGCTGGTCAGCGCGTCGACCGGGCGCTTGTCCCGGTCCAGGGCCAGGGCCGGGTACGGCCCGTCGGGGCCGTCGACCCAGAACTGGTTGCGGAACCGTTCGGCGAGCCGACCGGCGTAGTCGAGCCAGCGTTGCGCGCCGGGCCGGCCGAAGGCGGCGAGCAGGGCCGCCCCCTGGGTGGCCGCCTGGTACGCGTAACCCTGCACCTCGGCGAGGGCGATCGGGGCGTGGGCGAGGGAGCCGTCCCGGAACCGGACCGAGTCGAAGGAGTCCTTCCATCCCTGGTTGGCCAGCCCCCGGCCGCTGGTGTCGACGTACTCGACGAAGCCGTCACCGTCGGCGTCGGCGTGGTCGGCGAGCCAACCGAGTGACGCCTCCAGGACGGGCAGCAGGTCGGCTACCTCGTTGTCGGCGAGTCCCCAGCGCCAGGCGTCGTGCAGCAGGTTGACCCAGAGCATGGTGGCGTCGACGGTGCCGTAGTAGGCGGCGGGCAGGTGCAGGCCGTTGCCGGCGACGGTGAACTCGTCCCGGCGCAACTCGTGCATGATCTTGCCGGGTGCCTCGCCGGAGTCGGGGTCGATCTTCGTCCCCTGCCGGCGGGCGAGCACCCGCAGCGTGCTGGCGGCCAGGTCGGTGCCGAGCGGGAGCATCATCCTTGCCGCCCAGAGGCTGTCCCGGCCGAACAGGGTGAGGAACCAGGGGACCCCGGCGCCGAGGAAGACGTCCTGCGGGGCATCGGCCTCGGCCAGCCGCAGTCCGCGCAGATCGTCGAGGGACCGGTCGAGCAGCCGGGTGAGCCGCCGGTCGTCGGCCCGTACCTCCGGGCGGGACCAGGCAGGTTCCGCGGGCGGTGCGACAACCACGGCGCGCGGGTCGTCCACCACCAGGTGCCACCGCAGTACGGCCGAGGTGCGCGGGGCCAGCTCCACCGGCCAGACCAGCCGGGCCGTGCCGTCTCCCGCGACGGCGGTCACCGCGCCGGTGCCGGTGTCGGTGCTGGCGTTCGTGACCGCCGCAGCGCCCGTGCCGATGGTGCCGCCGGCGACGACCGGTTCGCCGGTCACCACGACGGTGATGCCGTCGCCGGCCCAGGTGAGCTGGCCGGGTTCGCCGCTCTTGGCTTCGAGGTCGACGGTCGCGCCGCCGGACTTGACCACCTCGATCGGGGCCAGGTCGCAGCCGAGGTCGAGGGTGACCTCGGCGCGGATCGGGGCGGTGGCGGTGGAGAAGACGTGGATCTCCTCGGTCAGCCCGCGCGAGGTCATCCGGCGGATCCGGTCGACCCGTACGGTCGGGTCGGGGGTGTCGTCGCCGAGCCAGCGGGCCAGCGAGACGAACCGGGCGCCGTGCGGACCGTCGGTGCCGTGGGTGATCGACTCCGGCTCGCGGCCGTCGACCAGGAGTTCGGCGCGGGACAGCACCCGGGCGTCGGCGTGGAACACGCCCTGTACGCCGGCCGGCCGGATCTGCCCGTCCTGGCCGCTCAGTGTGCTGGTCGGGGCGAGGACGACACCGACAAGATCGTGCAGCAACGGTTGCAGGTAGCGGTTGGTCACGAGGAGCTCCTGAGCGGGGGGCGGGGCGTTGACGAACCCTTGACAACTCGTCGCGGGCGGTGCAACATGCGAAACATTCCAGAAACTTGAACGATCCAATAATGCCTCATCAGAGTTTGAACGTTCAAGACGGGAGGGAGGATTTATGGCACAGAAAGTGACCATCGCGACAGTGGCCCGCCATGCCGGGGTCAGCCGCCAGACCGTCTCGAACGTGATCCACAGCCCGGAGATCGTCCGCGAGGAAACCCGCGAACGGGTCCGGGAGGCCATCTCCGTCCTCGGTTACCGCGCCAGCCAGGCCGCCCGGCAGATGCGTACGGGGCGATCCCAACTGATCGCCGTACGGATCGAGCCGACCCGGGACGGGATCAACGGCTCGGTGCTCGACCGGTTCCTGCACGGGCTCACCGAGGCGGCCGGCGAGGCCGGTTACCGGGTGATGCTCTACACGGCCGAGGACCCGACCACCGAGATCGCCACCTACGACGACCTGCTCGGCGCGTACGACCTGGACGCGTTCGTGCTCACCGGCACCGACCACGGCGACATCCGTACCGCCTGGCTGGCCGAACGGAAGGTGCCCTTCGTCACCTTCGGTCGGTCCTGGGACGCCCCGGAGCGCTACCCCTGGGTCGACGTCGACGGTGCCGCCGGCACCGCCGCAGCCACCGCTCACCTGGTCACTCAGGGTCACCAACGGATAGCCTTCGTTGGCTGGCCGGTTGGTTCCGGGGTGGGCGACAACCGCCGCGCTGGCTGGGCGTCGACCGTCCGGGCGACCGGCGCCGACCCGGCCGAACTCGACCGGGCCACCCCGGATGGCATTACTCAGGGTGAGGCGGTGGCGGATGAACTGCTCGGTCTGCGGAAACCACCGACGGCGATGGTCTGTGCCAGCGACTCGCTGGCGCTCGGCGCCCTCCAGGCGGTACGGGCCCGTGGCGTGACCGTGGCGGTCACCGGTTTCGACGACACCCCGGTCGCCCAGGCGATCGGGCTGACCAGTGTGAGCCAGCCGTTGGCCCAGGCGGCGGCGAGCTGCGTGGACCTGCTGACCGGCGTGCTCGACGGCGGCGGCATCCGGGACGGCCGTACCGGGGACGGCGCACCGGCCCAGGTGCTGCTGACGCCGTCGCTGGTGCTCCGCCAGTCCGGCTGACCAGGCGCACGGACACCCCCAACTGCATACCCCGTACTTCCCAAGCACCACCGGTATCCCACCCCCCACCAGGAGATTGACATGGCACGACGTTTCATCCGGCGCTCGGCTGTGGCGGGCATCGCCGTGGCGGCGCTGTTCGGTTCCGCCGCCTGTGGCGGTGGCTTCGACGACGACAACGCCGACAGCGCCCAGAACAGTGGCCCGGCCAACATCCAGATCCTGATCGGCTCGTCCGGCGAGGCCGAGACCAAGGCGGTGCAGGACGCGGCGACCGCGTGGGCCAGCAGCTCCGGCAACACCGCGACGGTCACCCCGGCGCAGGACCTCACCCAGCAGCTCGGCCAGGCCCTTGCCGGCGGCACCCCGCCGGACGTCTTCTACGTCGACGCCGGCCGCTTCGCCGACTACGCCAGCGTCGGCGCGCTGGAGCCGTACGGGGACAAGCTCGCCGACAGCGGTGACTTCTACGACAGCCTGCGCCAGACGTTCACCTACGACGGCAAGTTCTACTGCGCGCCGAAGGACTTCTCCACCCTCGCCCTGGAGATCAACACCGATCTGTGGGCCAAGGCCGGACTGACCGACGCGGACATCCCGACCACCTGGGAGCAGCTCACCACCACCGCCCAGAAGATCAAGGCGAAGGGCATCACCCCGATGGCGATCGGCGACACCCGGGACCGGGTCGGCGCCTTCCTCGCCCAGGCCGGCGGCTGGATCACCAGCGCCGACGGCAAGCAGGCCACCGCCGACAGCCCGGCCAACCTCCAGGCCCTGGAGTACGTCAAGACCCTGCTCGCCGGTGGTCTGGCGCAGTACCCGAAGCAGCTCGACGCCGGCTGGGCCGGTGAGGCCTTCGGCAAGGGCAAGGTCGCGATGACCATCGAGGGCAACTGGATCAAGGGCGGTCTGCAGAACGACTTCCCGGACACCAAGTACACCGTGCACCCGCTGCCGGCCGGCCCGAAGGGCAAGGGCACGCTCTCCTTCACCAACTGCTGGGGGATCGCGGCCAAGAGCCAGCACAAGGAGCAGGCGATCAAGTTCGTCGAGGCGATGACCAGCGTCGACCAGCAGATGACCTTCGCCAAGGCGTTCGGTGTCATGCCGTCGCGCGAGTCCGCCCGGGACCAGTACACCCAGGCGTTCCCGGCCGACAAGCCGTTCATCGACGGCGCCGAGTACGCCCAGGGCCCGGTCAACGCCCCGAAGATGGACAGCGTCCTGGTCGACTTCGACGCCCAGCTCTCCGCGCTGGCCAGCACCGACCCGAAGACGATCCTGCAGAACCTGCAGAAGAACACCGCCGCCACCCTCGGCGGCTGACCTCCTGAGGAAGGGCCCCCGGTCCGCGGACCGGGGGCCCACCCGCACCGACCCGTACCCCTCGAAAGTTCCCCCTCGAAAAGAGGAAGCATGGCTTCCGGAGTCCCGGCCGCTCCCCGCCGCCTACGTGGTGGGATCCGCGGCAACGAGCGGATCGCCGGCTGGGTCTTCGTCGCCCCGGTCGTGGTGATCCTCGGCGTCTTCATGCTGCTGCCGATCCTGATGGCGCTCTGGGTGAGCCTCACCTCCTGGAACGGTCAGGGCAGCCCGTTCACCGGCAAGGTCCCGTTCGTCGGGGCGGACAACTACACCCACCTCTTCACCGAGGACGGGTTGGCCCGCCGAGACTTCATGACCTCGATCCGGAACAACATCTACTACGTGGCGATCGTCGTACCGGTGCAGACCGCGCTCGCGCTCTTCCTCGCCCTGGTGGTCAACCACCGGATGCTCAAGGGCAAGTCGTTCTTCCGTACGGCGTTCTACTTCCCGTCGGTCACCAGCTCGGTCGCGATCAGCGTGGTCTTCCTGTTCATGTTCGCCAACTCCGGGGCAATCAACGGGCTGCTGGGCCTGTTCGGGATCGACGGGCCGCAGTGGTTCGCCGACTCGCGCGGCATCCTGCACCTGTTCTTCGGCCTGTTCGGGGTGGACCAGCCGCCGGCCGCGCTCAGCAGCGGCGGCCCGCTCGGGCTGACCTGGTGGGACTGGCTGTCCGGGCCGAGCGTGGCGATGACCGCGATCATCGCGCTGGTCATCTGGACCACCTCGGGCACCTTCATGCTGATGTTCCTCGCCGCGCTGCAGAACGTCCCGGTGGCGCTGGAGGAGGCCAGCGTGCTCGACGGGACGACCCGGTGGCAGCGGCTGCGTTACCTGACCCTGCCGATGATCAAGCCGACCCTCTTCCTGGTGCTGACCCTCGGCCTGATCGGGTCCTGGCAGGTCTTCGACCAGATCTACGTGATGAGCCAGGGCAATCCGGCGAAGACCACGCTCACCCCGGCGTACCTGTCCTACCGGACCGCTTTCCGCGACTTCGACTACGGCGCCGGCGCGGCGATCTCGTTCGTCCTGTTCCTGATCATCATCGTGCTGACCCTGGCGCAGCGGCGGTTGATGCGCGACCGGGACACCGGCCGCTCGCACCGCTGGTGGCGCCGGTCCGAGCGGAGGTCGTGAGATGTCCATCGTGACCGAGCCCCCGACCAGGGGAAACGCGCCGGCCGGTGATCCGCCGCCACCGCCGGAACGTACGCCGAGGCCCGCCGCCACCTCCGGCCACCGGCGGGAGCCGCGCAGCCTGGTGACCAGCTTCGTCGGGTACGCCATCCTGATCTTCTTCGCGCTGGTCTTCCTCTACCCGTTCGTGATCCAGATCGCCAGCTCGTTCAAGACCGAGCCGGACGCGGCGGCCAACCCGCTCTCCCCGGTGCCGAACCCGGTCGACCTGGACAGCTTCCAACGGATCTTCGAGGGGACGAACTTCCCGCTCTGGCTGGGCAACTCGCTGCTGGTCACGGTCGTGGTCACGCTCGGCCGGGTGTTCCTGGACTCGCTCGCCGGGTACGCCCTGGCCCGGCTGCGCTTCCGGGGCCGGACCGCGATCTTCGCCGCCGTGGTGGCGATGATGGCCGTACCGGGTGTGGTGCTGCTGATCCCGAAGTTCCTGGTCCTCAACCAGCTCGGCATCTACAACACGTACACCGCGCTGATCCTGCCGCTGCTGGTGGACGCCGCCGGGGTCTTCATCATGAAGCAGTTCTTCGAGTCGGTGCCGCCCAGCGTGGAGGAGGCGGCCCGGATCGACGGCGCGGGGGTGTTCCGTACGTTCTGGTCGGTGGTCCTGCCGACCGCCAAACCGGCCCTGATCACGCTGACCATCCTGTCGTTCCAGGGCTCCTGGAACGAGTTCCCGCACTCCCTGGTCGCGGTCCAGGACCCGAACCTGTTCACCCTGCCGCGTGGGCTCGCCGACCTGGTCAGCGGCTCGCTCGGCGCGGGTACGCAGTACCCGCTCAAACTCGGCGCCGCGTTGCTGGCCACCATCCCGGTGGCGATCATCTTCGTGGTGTTCCAGCGTTACTTCGTCCGCGACGCCAACCAGGGCGCCGACAAGGGCTGACGCCCGCCGGGGCCGCGCCCGACCGGGGCCGGCCCCGTGGCACGGGGAGCCCGCGCACGCTCACGAAGCGTCCGTGGGCTCCTCGGTGCCGGTCGACGTTCGAAGTCGGTGCCGGTCTACGACTCGGCGTCGGTGCCGGTCGCCGAATCCGCGTCCAGGGAGACGTGCAGGCGCAACTGGGGGACCAGCATGTCGTCCACGTCCAGCGCCCGGGTCGCCCCGTCCGGCTCCCAGCCGGTGCTGGCCAGGAACGCCCTGGTCGCCTCGTCGCCGTCGAAGGCCCAGGCGATCGCCGTACGGGCGCCGTCCTCACGCCACAGGTCGACGCTCGCCGCCAGCAGCCGACTGCCGTGCCCACGACGGCCCCAGCGCGGCTCCACCAGCAGGTCGGTCACCCCGATCAGGTCCGGGACCAGCGTTTGCGCGGGTTCGTCCGGGGCAAGTGACTGCTCGTCTGCCGGTCCGGATGCGGCAAAACCCACCAGATAAGATTTCTCCGCCTGCTCGATCGCCACCAGGACGCGGTGCCGGGGCGACGGTGGTGCCTCGATCGCGGCGGACCACCGCTTGCCGAGCCACCCCTCGTCCAACCGGTCGAGCACGTGCTTGGGCAGCAGCCGGCGATAGGCGACCCGCCAGGTCGCGAGCTGAATGCGTGCGATCTCGGCGGCGTCCTCCGGACGCGCCGGGCGGACGTACCCGAGAGCCATGAACGGTGAGCGTACGGACGCGAGGGAGGCGACGGTGGCGCAGGGTACCTTCCGGCGAACCCGGTACCAGGTACTCTTCGTGCTCGCCCTGGCCGTCCTGGTCGCCGCGTTCCTGTCGGTGGCGGCCGTCGGGCACGGATTCTTCGACCTCAAGGTCTACTCCGGTGCCCTGCACTACTGGGCCCGTGAGGGCGGCGAGATCTACGACTGGCTCAAGCCGAACAGCAAGTACGGCTTCACCTATCCGCCGTTCGCCGCCCTGGTCATGCTGCCGTTGGCGTACCTGCCGTTCACGGTGTCGATGGTGCTGAGCGTCTCCGCCACCGTCGTGGTGAGCGTGCTCCTGCTCTGGTGGCTGGTCGACCCGATCGCCCGCCGGGTGGGCTGGACCCGCTGGTTCGCCCTGGCGGTGGCGGCCCTGCTCGCGGCGGCCTTCGAGCCGATGCGCGAGACGGTCGACTTCGGCCAGGTCAACATGCTGCTGCTGGTGCTGGTCGCGGCCGATCTGCTCTGGCTGGTCCGCCCCGGCTACGCCGCACCCGGGCAGGTCGTACCCGGTAGTTTCCTGCCCGGACGCGCCCCGGCCGGCGGCCTGCGGACCTCGTCCCGGTACAAACGCTGGGCCGGGGTGGGCATCGGGCTGGCCACCGCGATCAAGCTGACACCGGGCATCTTCATCGTCTACCTGCTGGTCACCGGGCGGTGGCGGGCGGCGCTCACGGCCAGCGGGACCGCCGCCGTCGCGACCCTGGTCGCCGCCGCGATCGCCCCGGACGCCTCGCGGGAGTTCTGGACCACCGCGCTCTGGGACACCGACCGGGTCGGCGAGCTGGCGTTCATCTCCAACCAGTCCTTGCAGGGGATGGTCGCCCGCCTCGACCCGGCCCAGCCGAGCAAGCTGGCCTGGCTGATCCTGGTCGGGGCCGCGGTGGTCATCTGGGCCTGGCGGGTACGGGCCGCGGTGCGCATCGGTGACGAGGTGACCGGGCTGGCCCTGACCGGGGTGCTGGGCGCGCTGGTCAGCCCGGTGACCTGGGTGCACCACCTGGTGTGGCTGATCCCGGCGCTGGTCCTGCTGGTCGACCACGCGTACGGGTCACCCGCCGGCAGCCGAAGGCGGCGCTGGCTGCTCGCCTTCGCGATCGTCGCGTACGCGGTGCTGTGCAGTCGACTGGTCTGGTCCTGGGAGCACGACTTCACCGGCGTGGGCGGGTTCCTCGGCAGCAACGCCTACGTCTGGGTCAGCATCGCGCTGCTGGTCGGGCTGCCGATCGGGGCACCGTCACGGCTAGCCGAGCCGGGCGGCGTACCGAAGCTCGACCAGCCCGAGCGGCGGCCGTCCCCCGGTCCGGTGTAGCTCGTACGTCGACTGCTCGCCGTCGGTGACCAGTCCGGCGCGTTCGTAGAACCGGCGGGCCCGTTCGTTCTCCGCCAGCACCCACAGCCGGATGTCCCGCCACCCGCGCTCGGTCAGCCCGGTCAGCCCGGCGACCATCAGCTCCCGGCCGACGCCGGTGCCCCAGTGCGCCGGGTCGACGTACATCGTCAGGATCTCGCCGTACGTGTGGTCGAGGTCGTCCCGGTCCTGGTTGTTGCGGTACGGGCCGAAGGTGGTGAACCCGATCACGGTGTCGTCCCGTTCCGCCAGCAGGGTGGTGAACGGGTGCTCCGGGTCGGCGGTCCCGATGTCGCGCCGCCGCTGCGCCCACGCCTGTACGTTCAGCCGGGCCAGCACCTCGTCCGGCATGATGCCCGCGTACCCGGCCTGCCAGGTGCGTACGTGCACGCTCGCGACCGCCTCGGCGTCGGCGGGTTCCTCCGGTCGGATCGTCAGCACGTGTCCGTTCTAACCCCTGCCGGGCGGCGAGTCCAGCCCATCGGGTCGCGTCCGAGTCGTGCCGGGCGGCGGGTCCGACCCGTCGGACCGCGCCCCGGCCCGGATACCCCGGATGAGTGTCGGGGGGTGCGGTTAGGGTGCGGGGCGATGGGAGTTTCTGAATCTTTGTCGCTGGCCCAGGCCCGGCGGGTGGCGCTGGCCGCCCAGGGTTTCGCCGACCCGGTGCCCACCGCCGTGCCGACCGCGCGTCATCTGCGCCGGGTGCTCGGCCGGGTCGGGCTGCTCCAGATGGACTCGGTCAACGTGTTGCAGCGGGCGCACTACCTGCCGCTCTACAGCCGGCTCGGCCCGTACCCGACCGACCTGCTCGACCGGGCCGCCTACCGGCCGCCCCGGGACCTGTTCGAATACTGGGGGCACGAGGCGTCCCTGGTCCCGGTCGACCTGCAACCGCTGCTGCGCTGGCGGATGGCCGCCGCGCGGGACGAGTCGTGGGGCGGGATGCGCCGGATCGCCCAGGAGCAGCCGCAGCTCGTCGCCTGGGTCCGGGACGAGGTGGCCGACCGGGGTCCGCTGACCGCGGCCGAGATCGAGCACGACGCGCCCCGCGAAACCGGGAACTGGGGCTGGAACTGGTCGGAGGTGAAACGGGCGCTGGAGTTCCTCTTCTGGGCCGGCGAGGTCGCCGCGGCCAGCCGGACGAACTCCTTCGCCCGCCGCTACGACCTGCCCGAACGGGTCCTGCCGGCGGCGGTGCTGAACACCCCGACCCCGGAGCCGGCGGACGCGTACCGGCGGTTGGTGGCGATCGCGGCCCGGTCCCTGGGGGTGGCCGCCGAGCCGGAGTTGCGGGACTACTTCCGGCTGCCGGTGGCGGCGGCACGGGCGGCGGTGGCGGAACTCGTCGAGGCGGGGGAGCTGCTGCCGGTGACGGTCCAGGGTTGGCGGCTGCCGGCGTACCTGCACGTCGATGCCCGGCTACCCCGGTGGGTCCGGGCGAACACGCTGGTCAGCCCGTTCGACCCGCTGGTCTGGGAGCGGGCCCGGACCGAGCGGCTGTTCAATTTCAGCTACCGGATCGAGATCTACGTCCCGGCCCCGCAGCGGGTCCACGGCTACTACGTCCTGCCGTTCCTGCAGGGGGAGCGGTTCACCGCCCGGGTGGACCTGAAGGCCGACCGGAAGGCGGGTCTGCTGCTGGTGCCGGCGGCCTGGTTGGAGCCGGGCGCGGATCCGGCCGACACCGCGTTGGCGCTCGCCGCCGAGCTGCGCCGGCTCGCCGGCTGGCTCGGCCTCAGTGCGGTCGCACCGCCCGTCGCGGGAGATCTCGCCGGCCCGCTCACCGCCGCCCTGGTTTCCACCACCGGTGTACGGTGAGAGCGGCCGGCGCGGACGAGTGGGGTGGCTATGACCAGCACGGGTGGACCGACCACACCGCCCGATCTGCCGACCGTCGTGGGGCCGCAGTGGACACCCGACCCGGACGCCCCGCAGCAGTGGTACCCGGTGGCCGCCGAACCGGACCGGATCACCCGGTTCTTCGACCGGATCGCGGCCCGGTCCCCGCGCTGGTTGGCCCCGGTCGCGATCCTCGCCTGCTTCGGTGGTGCGGTCGGTTACACGCTCTACGCCGACCCGACCCGCAGCGCCCCCGACGCGGCACCGACCTGCCTGCTGAAGCTGACCACCGGGCTGGACTGTCCCGGCTGCGGCGGCACCCGCGCGTTCTGGTACCTGCTCCACGGTGACCTGCCGGCCGCCGCCCGGCACCACATCCTCTTTGTCTTCGCCGTCCCGTTCCTGCTCTACGTGTACGCCGCCTGGGCCGGCAAGCAGCTCTTCGGCTGGCGCCTGCCGCAGCTCTCGATCGGCCCGGTCACCATCGGCGTTTTCCTCGCCGCCTGGATGGCCTTCTCAGTTCTGCGCAACCTGCCCTGGACCCCCTTCACCTGGTTCTACGTCTAACCCCCCACCCCCACCCCCACCCCCCGCGCCCCCGCCCCCTCCTGCCGCGTCGATCTAGGGCAAATGGTGGCGTGTTGATCTTTAATCACCACCATCTGCCCTAGATCAACGCGCAGGAGATGGGAGGGGAGGGAGGGGTGGGAGGGGAGGGAGGGGTGGGGGCTACTAGAGTCCCAGGAATGTCGGAAATCGTGTCACCGCAGGTCAAGCTCATCGCGTGGACTCAGTTCCAGGCCCCCGAAGAGGTGCCCTGGTCGACCGACGCCGACGGTGGCCAGGCGCTCGCCGAGTTCGCCGGACGGGCCTGCTACCAGTCGTGGAAGAAGCCGAACCCGGCCACCGCGACCAACGCCGGTTACCTCGCGCACATCCTCGAGGTCGGCCACCTCTCCGTGCTGGAGCACGGGAGCGTGACGTTCTACTTCACCGGGGTGTCCCGGTCGTTCACCCACGAGCTGATCCGGCACCGGCACTTCTCGTACTCGCAGCTCTCGCAGCGGTACGTGCCGGAGCGCGACGCCGCCGTGGTGGAGCCGGCCGTGATCGCCGAGGACGCCGAACTGCACAAGCGGTTCGTCGAGGCGACCGAGGCGAGCGTACGGGCGTACAACGAGTTGCTGGAGGGGCTGGAGCAGCGGTTCGCCGACGTGACGAACCCGACCCTGCGGCGCAAGCAGGCCCGGCAGGCGGCCCGCGCGGTGCTCCCGAACGCCACCGAGACCCGGATCGTGGTCAGCGGCAACTACCGGGCCTGGCGGCACTTCGTGTCGATGCGGGCCACCGAGCACGCGGATGTCGAGATCCGTGAGCTGGCCGTGGAGTGCCTGCGCCAGCTCCAGCAGGTGGCGCCGAACGTGTTCGCCGACTTCACCGTCAGCACCCTCCCGGACGGCACCGAGGTGGCCACCAGCCCGTACGCCGAGCAGTCCTGAGCACTTCCCCGGCGGCCGGGCGGTGGGCGTCCGATAGGTTAGCGGTATGACGCACGACCACCCTGCCGCCGCCGACCGGGCGGTATCCCGTCCCTTCGGGCGACTGCTCACGGCCATGGTCACGCCGTTCACCGCGGACGGCTCGCTGGACCTCGACGGCGCGGCCCGCCTCGCCACCTATTTGGTGGACGAGCAGGCCAACGACGCCCTTGTGATCAGCGGCACCACCGGCGAGTCGCCCACGACCACCGACGCGGAAAAGGAACGCCTGCTCCGGGCGGTGGTGGAGGCGGTCGGTGACCGCGCCCGGGTGGTGGCCGGGGTCGGCACCAACGACACCCGGCACACGATCGAGCTGGCCGCCTCTGCGGAGAAGGCCGGCGCCCACGGGCTCCTCGTGGTGACGCCCTACTACAACAAGCCGCCGCAGGCCGGTCTGCTGCGGCACTTCACCGCGGTTGCCGACGCGTCCAGCCTGCCGATCATGCTCTACGACATCCCGCACCGCGCCGGAGTGCCGATCGACTCCGAGACGCTGGTACGGCTGGCCGAGCACGAGCGGATCGTCGGGGTGAAGGACGCCAAGGGCGACCTGTTCGCCACCTCCTGGGTGACCAGCCGTACCGACCTGGCGTACTACTCCGGCGAGGACGCGCTCACGCTGCCCTTCCTGTCGATCGGCGCGGTCGGCCTGGTCGGCACCTCCACGCACTTCACCGGTGCGCTCAGCAAGCAGTTGATCGAGGCGTACGAGCGGGGCGAGCACGACACCGCCCTGCTCCTGCACCGGCGGCTGCTGCCGTTGTTCACCGGAATCTTCCGTACCCAGGGCACGATCCTGGTCAAGGCCGGCCTCGCGGCGTCGGGTCTGCCCGCCGGTCCGGTCCGTCCCCCACTGGTCGACGCGACCGAGGCCGAGGTCGCCCAGTTGCGCGTCGACTGCGCCGACGCGGGTCTGGAGTTGCCGGCATGAGTGGGTCAATCAGTAAGGTCGGCGGCATGGGCAAGCTGAACAGTAGGACGACGGCACCGACCGATCGCGGCGAGGCGGTGGCATGAGCCAGCCGCAGGCGCGCGAGTTGGAACTTCCCCCACCGCTGCCCGTAGGTGGGCTGCGGGTGATACCGCTCGGCGGACTGGGCGCCATCGGGCGCAACATGACCGTCTTCGAGTACGACGGCAAGCTGCTGGTGGTCGACTGCGGGGTCCTCTTCCCCGACGTCGAACAGCCGGGTGTCGACCTGATCCTGCCCGACTTCGCACCGATCCTCGATCGGCTCGAGGACGTGCAGGCGATCGTGTTGACCCACGGGCACGAGGACCACATCGGCGCGGTGCCGTACCTGCTCGCTCACAAACCGGACATTCCGCTGGTCGGTTCGCAGTTCACCCTCGCACTGGTCGAGGCGAAGCTCGCCGAGCGGCGGATCGAGCCGTACACGCTGACCGTGCGGGAGGGCGGGCGGGAGCGGCTGGGTCCGTTCGAGTGCGAGTTCTTCGCCGTCAACCACTCGATCCCGGACGCGCTCGCGGTGGCCATCCGTACCCCGGCCGGTCTGGTGCTGCACACCGGTGACTTCAAGATGGACCAACTTCCGCTGGACGGACGGCTGACCGACCTGGCCGGGTTCGCCCGACTCGGTGCCGAGGGCGTCGACCTGCTCCTCTCCGATTCGACCAACGCGGAGATCCCCGGTTTCGTGACGCCGGAGCGGGAGATCGGCCCGATCCTCGGCTCGATCTTCGGCAAGGCACGCGGCCGGATCATCGTGGCGTCGTTCGCCTCGCACGTGCACCGGGTGCAGCAGGTGCTCGACGCGGCCACCGAATACAACCGCAAGGTGGCCCTGATCGGCCGGTCGATGGTGCGCAACATGGGCATCGCCCGCGACCTCGGGCTGCTCCAGATCCCGCCGGGCCTGGTGGTCGGGCTGGACGAGGCGACCACCCTTCCGCCGAACCAGATCGTCTTCATGTCGACCGGGTCGCAGGGCGAGCCGATGAGCGCGCTCGGCCGGATGGCCACCGGCGACCACCGGCACATCACCGTGGCGGCCGGCGACACCGTCGTGCTGGCCAGTTCCCTGGTGCCGGGCAACGAGACCTCGGTCTACCGCGTGATCAACCGGCTGTCCCGGGCCGGTGCGACCGTCATCCACAAGGACGTCGCGAAGGTGCACGTCTCCGGCCACGCACCCGCCGGTGAGCTGCTCTACCTGCTCAACGTCGTACGGCCGAGCAACCTGTTGCCGGTGCACGGCGAGTGGCGGCACCTGCGGGCGCACGCCCGGCTGGGCATCGAGTCCGGTGTCGCCGCCGACCGGGTGGTGATCGCCGAGGACGGCGACGTGGTCGACCTGGTCGAGGGCAGGGCAACGCTCGTCGGTCACGTGCAGAGCCGGTACGTCTACGTCGACGGTCTCGCCGTCGGCGACGTGGGTGAGTCCCTGCTCACCGAGCGGCGGATGCTCGGCGACGGCGGTTTCATCGCCGCGACCGTGGTGGTCGACTCGGTGACCGGCAAGGTCGTCGGCGGACCCACCGTCTCGGCGAAGGGCTTCTCCGACGACCCGGACGCTTTCAACCCGGTGATCCCGCTGATCACCGAGGCACTGAGCCGGGCCGCCACCGAGGGCATCACCGATCCGCACCAGCTCCAGCAGATCGTCCGCCGTACGGTCGGCCGCTGGGTGAACGACGCGTACCGCCGCCGGCCGATGATCGTGCCGAACGTGGTCGAGGTCTGACGGAAGTCGAACGATCCGGGGTGGCGTGGCACGGTTGCCGCGTCACCCCGGATCTTTTGCGCCAGCGGCTCGCCGGGCCCGGTTGCCCAGTTCTTTCAGGTAGGCGCGAAGCTCCGCCGGCTCGTGCACCTCGAACTCGCAGCCGAGCTTCGCCGCGCCGCCATCGACTGGTGATTCCACGCCGGGCTCACCCGCCGGCTAGGCGACGGTGGCGGGTTTCGGAGCCTGACGACGGGTGGCCGCGCCCCACAGTCGTGCCTCGGCCATCAGCCCCGCCATGGCGTCATCCTTTGCTGCGCCGTACCGTGCCCGACTGTCCGGGTTCAACTCTGCCGCCCGCATTTTTGCCGCCTCGTATCGGTGGGCAGCATCAGTGTCGGCCGCGATGAAGTTACGGAAGAGCCGGTTCTCGTCCGGCACTGGCGACGTCATTCCGAATACGTGCAGGTGGTGGGTCCGCCTCCCGGCGGTGTCCTTGCAGAAGAACAAGTGCTCGCCGTCGTCGGCGAACACCAGCGGGCGGTAGACGTATCCAAGTCGATCGAGTGCCGTGTGATCGGCGATGACCTCACTGACATCTCGTACGACAGCGAGGATGTCGATGATCGGCTTGGCAGCCAACCCGGGGACGCTGGTAGACCCGATGTGCTCGATGCTCAGCGCAGCGGGCAGCGACTCCGCCAACAGCCCCCGCTCGACCTCGAATTGATCCGGCCACGCCGGGTCGTGGGCCACCACCTCGACTAGGCGTGCGGCGTTCTCCATGTCCCCACGGTAGTGCCATGAACCTGCCACAGCCTGATCACTCGCTCCCGAACCAGCCCGGTACGTCCAGCGGGAACATCTCCGACGGGGTGAGGGTGCGCAGGTCGGCCTCGAACGCCTGGAAACGGTCGGGGCCGAGCACGCTGGCCCAGCGGGCGCGGATCTCGTCGAAGATGCGCGCCGACCGGACGAGGGAGTCGACGCCGCGTTCGGTGAGGCGTACGACCTTGCGTCGGGCGTCGCGTGGGTCGGATTTGCGTACGACGTAACCGAGGCGTTCCAGGCCGTCGAGGGTCTTACCGGCCGCCTGTTTGGAGACGCCGAGCCGGCGGCCGAGTTCGACCGCGGTGGTGCCATCGGGGCCGATCGCCTGGAAGACGAAGCCGTGCATGGGTCGCAGGTCGGGGTGACCCTGCCGGGCAAGCTCGGCGTGCAACTCGTCGATCATGAGCCGAAACCCCTGGAACAGCCGCAGCGCCACCTCGTAACCGGGCATCTCGGGGCTTGTCGAGGCGGGCATCTCAGCCGGCATCTCGGTCCGGTCCTCACTTGACACGATCGACAACCTGGTTAACTATTTCGACAACCACGTTGTCTAATCTAGGGGATCCCACGATGCCTGTCATCCGCCGCGCCGAGAGCCGCCGTACCGAAACTCCGAACGCGATCATGACCACGCTCGCCTCGCCCACCCAGGGCGGCGCCGGCCAGCTCGTCTGGCGGGTCGACATGGGCGCCGGCCAGGCCGGTCCGCTGCACGGCATCGACACCGAGCAGGTCTGGACCGTCCTGACCGGCGCCGCCACCGTCGAACTCGACAACCAGGGGTACGCCATCGAGCCTGGCGACACCCTCGTCATCCCCGCCGACGTTCCGCGCCGGATCACCGCAGCTCCGGACGGCTTCACCGCCGTTGTGGTGGCACCGGTCGGGATGCGGGCGTACCGGCTCGACGCCGGGGTGGTGGCGCGCGACTGTGCCGTACCGGACGGGGACAAGGTCATACCGGCCTGGGTGGTCTGATCCGGCGGTGCCGTGGTCAGACCGAGCGCAGGCGTCGGCGTACCGGTGGGTCGTCTATCCAACCGACAAACCGTGCCTGCGCCCGCTCGGCCGTCAGGTCGTCCAGGTCGGCGGTTGCCTTGTCCCGGAAGTGCCGCATGAACGCGGCGAGCCGCTCCCGGTCGTTGCGGTAAAGGGACCACATGCGTCGACGGAAGACCTGGCACGGCCATTCCTCGCCGTCGTCCCGACAGTGCCAGTCGGCGCCGGGCCGGTGCGGGGCACCGAAGGCAGCGCCCTCGTCGTCGGTCACGTTTCCTCCTGACTCGGTGCTGCTCACACCCGTGCCCCCATCCGATCCGCAAGCGAGGCAAGCAGGGCGGGCGGAGAACCTTTGGTACGCCGGAGAATGCCGGTCATCACGGCGTGCGCGGCCGGACGGGAGCGGATCTCCATCGGCGCGAGATGTTCCGCCTCGCCCAGCACCTCCCCAGCCCGATCGAGTTTTCCGGTATGGGCGAGCGCGCGGGCGAGGTCGAGCAGGTGCTGCGCCCGGCGCTCGGGCACCAGCGCGGACAGCCGGCCCCGATCGAGCTGGTCGTGGGCCGCGATCGCCTGCCGGCCCTCGCCCAGCTCGACGGCTGCCGCCGCACGATGCAACTCGACGTTGGTGGGGCCGAAACTGGTCCGGTAGTGGTCCACGTCCACACCACCCAGCGCGGTCGCGGCAACCCGAGCCTCCGCGATCAGTTCGCCGACGCTGGTGCTGTCGCGCAGATGTGCTGCTGCCATCGCCCCCTGGAGCAGCAGCGCGCCGTAGACCGACAGCCGGTCCGGGCTGGTGTCGTTGACGTCGCCCGGTGCGAGCCGGTGCGCCATCGCCACGTTCGCCTCGAACGCCGCCCGGGCGTGTCCCATCCCGAGCAACGCGTTGGCGACCCTGGTGGTCGACGTACCGGCGAGCAGGTCGTCACCGCACCGCACGGACGCCCCGAGGGCCCGATCGGCCGCCAGGTGGGCGAGGTCGTACTCACCGAGTTTCCGCAGCGTGGAGGAGGCGACCTGATTGACCTGCGCGAGCAGGCCCGTCGCCTGTTCGGCGGCGTCACCGGTGTGATGGTCGGCGGCGGACTGGGCCGCGCGGAGCAGAGCGGGCAGCGCCGGGGCGAGGACGTCGTACCTGGCGTACTGGAAGCTCGTCCACGCGTGCTCGGTCGCCTGACGCAGCTTGCCCAGGTCCGGCCAGCGCGGATGGCTGAGTCGCGACGCCAGCGCCGACCTACCCAACGCGTCGCGCAACGCGCCGATCTCGCAATGATCCGCATACGCACGTGGCGGGCGGGCATCCGGACTGCGGCCCAGCAACATCGAAATGTCGATCTCCAGTGCGTCCGCGACCTCGGAGATGGTCGAGAACTTGTCCAGCCGGCGGGCACCCGACTCGACCTTCTCCACCCAACTTTTCGACATTCCGACCCGGTCGGCCAGAACCTGGAGCGTCAGCTTCCGGCGATTGCGCCAGTACGCCACCCGCCGCCCGATGGGCAATTCCTCCATCGTCAGTCGGTGTAATCGGGCCGGGTTCGACCGGACACGCCGACCGCGAAGGTTTCCGACGGCCCGAGGTGCGACCGGGCCGGCCACCGCCCACCGTTGCGGGCCCGCTGCCGACTTTCGCGTACGGGTGGCAGATCGGTCGTCATCTCGCGCGGGGCGGGGGTGACCTGCTCGAATGCGCTTGGCTCCTGATCGTCCTCATGCATGAGGGGGCTCCTCTCTTGAGTGGAAGGGGCCGCTCCGGTGGTCGTGGGGGAGACGACGGGGCGGCCCCACAGTTCCGCCCGGGTCATTGCCGTAACTCCGAGCGGTCCCGCTGATGACACTCTGCTGTGGATACCGCTACGTTCGGAACGCAGATCCACCTAACAGGGAGCTGGCGGCACAGGTGTTGCCCATCGAGCCGGGCCGGCTGAGAAATCCGGGAAGGAACGAGGAACGCGTGGGAATTTCACCTTCTGAATACCTGCTGCGCGAACTACGCCGCCGACGCAAGGCCGCCGGCCTCACGCAGATCGAGCTGGGTAAGAGAACCTTCTGTTCGGACACGGTGATCTCCGGTATCGAGACCGGCACCAAGCCCGTGACCGTGGAGCACCTGGAATTGGTCGACACGGCGCTGGAAACCGGCGGCTATTTCGAGACCCTCTGGGAGGAGATGGTCAAGGACGATGCCGCACCTGTGTGGTTGCGCGAGTGGATCGAGATTGAACGGGCCGCCGCCTCACTGCTGTGGTTCGAGCCGGCGTGGATTCCCGGCCTCCTGCAAACCGAGGCGTACGCGCGGGCGACCCTGGCCGGGGAGTCGCTGACTTCCGAAGAGTTGGACCGACTGGTCGCGTCGCGGATTGGTCGGCAGGCCGTGCTCACACAGGAGCGACCGCCTCTGCTCGTTGCAGTCTTCGACCAAGCCGTCATCCAGCGGCTTTCTGTCCAGACCAACCCGCTCATGACGGAGCAAATCGACTATCTGGTGACCTGCGCGGAGATGCCGAACGTCCAGGTGCACGTAGTGCCCGGCAACGTCGGAATGTATCCGGGGTTCGGTGGGCCGTTCATCATCGCCGAGACGCGGGAGGGCGCGCGGGTGGCGCACGCGGACAGTCAGCTGCCGGCGCAGATCACGGACAAGCCCACCGTGATTGCTACGCTCGCTAGTAGGTGGGAGCGGATCCGGAACTATGCGCTCCCGGGTGACCAATCCCTCGATTTGATCAAGAAAGCGGCGACATCATGGACGTGACCGGCGCGCGGTGGCGGAAGAGCACGCGCAGTGGGAACAACGGTGGGTCCTGTGTGGAGGTTGCCGACAACCTTCCGGGGCGGGTGCTGGTCCGGGACACCAAGGATCGTGACGGCGGCACGCTGAGCTTCGCCCCGGACGCGTGGCGCGCCTTCGTCAGCCTCGCCAAGCAACACTGACTAACTTCACCCATCGCCCTCCGTGCCCGAGCTGGCCCGGAGGGCGATGTCATGTCCCGCCGTACCGCCCCTCCTGGTGACATCGGCCGTTGATCATGAAGTTAGCGACCGGAATCAGCCAAATCCCGTCGCTAATTTCATGATCAACCTTTGAGGTGGGGGCCTTTCGTTGCCGATGGTTCGAGGAACTCGACGCGTACGGATGCCACGCACTGTTCCTTGTCGGCGTGGAAGCGTACGACGTGGGGTTGGCGCTCGTGTGCGTCGAACGCTTCGCGGTCGCGGTAGACCTCGTAGAAGACTCGGGCCAGCGGCTCGTTTTCGATCCGATGGGTTGCGTAGACGAGGGTGCCGGGCTCGTGGGTCTCGATCAGGGGCAGAGTTTCCGAGGTCAGCCGGTCGAACTCCTTCGCGGCAGCGTCGTCGCGGAGGTCGAACCGAACCACCAGTGCAAACATCCACCCCTCCTCGGGTACGCCGCGTTGATCCGCGCCACCGTACCCGAGGGTGCGGTACCGGGATCCGATCCATCGCCCTCCGTGCGCGGGCGGTGGCACGGAGGGCGAGGAGTCGGGTTACGGGAGTTGGCCGGGGTGGTCGACGATCGCGGTACGCAGTCTGGCGGTGCTCAGGTACAGCGACTCCTTGCCGTCGCGTACCAGCATCATGCGGGTGCCGAGGTAGGCGTACGTTTCCCGGTCGAAGATGACGTCGTGGGTGGCGCCGATGACGCCCGGCGTACGCAGCGCTATCCCGTGCCGACCTGCGGCGTCCTTCACGCCGCCCGGGACCACGATGACACCGGGTACGCGTGCCATCGCCTCGAACAGTGCGCCCATCGACTCCGGTGGCAGGTAACCGTCGAGCAGCCAGGTTGCCGTGGTGAACGCCGTGGTGGGTTCGGCCGCGATGGCCGCCTCGTCCGCACCGGCCGGCAGGTTGAGGTCCGGTGGGTTGTCCCGCAGGTAACGCAGCATCCCGTCGGGATCGGTCGGCAGTCCGGTCAGGTAGCCGGCGGGTCGGGGCGTGCCCTCCCGCGGCGGGACCTCGCGCCAGCCGTCCGGTTCGGACTCGGGCCGCCCGCGCCGCTGCCACTGGTCGCCGTCACCGGCTGTCACCCACTGCTGGATCCGGTTGGTGTGGTAGGGCCCGCTCACCGGCTCCTCACGGTAGGTGCCCAGAAATTCCGTGAAGACGTACTGGTCGGGCCGGGCGGTGAGGGCGGGTTGCAGGCGTGCGGCCAGGGCCGCACCGTGCAGGACCTGCGCCGCGCTCGCCTCGGCCGGCAGGTCGTCCGCCCTGATCACCTGCACCACCAGGATGCCGGCGGCGAGCACCCCGGCCACCCCCGCCGCGACGGCGAGGCGCCAAACGGGTACGCGGGACCGCCGAGCCCCCCGAACGACGGTGTCGGGCGAGGACAGTGCGCCGGACCGTTCGAGGTTTCGCGCCGTGATCTCGTCCTTCAACTCGACGAGCAGCCGCTCCTCGAAGGTGGACCGATCGGACCGGTCGGATCTGGTCGACGTCATGATCGTCTCCTCACGAGAAAGCGGGGTCGGGGTGGGCGAGCAGGAGGCGTACGGTCCGGCGTGCGCGGTGCAGCCGTACCCGGGCGGCGATCGGGGAGATCCCCAACGCCTGGGCGGCCTCGGCGACGGAGAGACCGTCGACGGCGACGAGTTCGAGCAGTGCCCTGGTCTGTTCCGGTAGCCCGCCCAGTGCCTCGTACGTCCGGCGGGCCACCGCCTCGGCGTCGATCCGCTCCTCGATCCGCGCGATGTCGTCGGGGTCCAGCAGTCGCCGCCCGGCGACCCGTCCGCTCGCCTGGTGCTGGCGCAACGACCGCCGCCGCTCGGCGGCGATCACGTTGCGGGCCACCCCGAAGAGCCACCCGAGCGGGCTGCCCCGGTCGGCGCGGTAGCCTGCCGCCGAGTGGATCACCGCGAGGAAGACCTCGGCGGTCAGATCGGCGGCGGTGTGGGGGTCGTCGACCCTCCGGGCGACGAACCGGCCGACGATGTCGATGTGCGCCCGGTAGAAGATCTCGAACGCCGACGGATCGTGCCCGATCGTGGTCAGGTCGCCCTCCTGCGTGCCGGAGTCGTTCACAAGTCCGTCCTCCTGCTTGCCGTTGCACCCCTTCCTTGGCTCGGCGCGCGTGTGGCGTTACATCGTCGCTCGAAGGTGCTGGTCAGGCGGTCAGGGTCCGGTGCAGGCGGTAGCGTTTGACGCTCACCTGCCGCACGCCCTCCATGGTCCGGACGCGGTCCCACAGCGGCCCCTTCGAGATGGCGTTGCCGTTGGCCGCCAGGGCTTCCAGGTGTGCCTCGGGGCTCGTCCACTCGGCGTAGTTCAACACGTGGGTGCCGTCGTCGCTGATGTGGAAGAAGGCTCCGATGCCACCGGCGGGCAGGTTCCCGTCCGCGTCGAGCGCCTCGAACACCGCGTCGATCCAGACCCGGGAGCGTTCGAGGCTGTCGGTGTCGACGCGTACCGCCACCACCGCGCCCGTGACCCGGCCGTCGTCGGCCCGGTTGCCCCGGTAGATCCGGTACCGGGCCAGGTCACGCCGCTCGATGCCGGGCACGGCGGCGTCGATCCGGTCGACCCGGGTCGCCCGACC
The DNA here is from genome assembly GCF_053601675.1 of Micromonospora sp. NPDC004704. Classification (NCBI taxonomy): domain Bacteria; kingdom Bacillati; phylum Actinomycetota; class Actinomycetes; order Micromonosporales; family Micromonosporaceae; genus Micromonospora; species Micromonospora sp. NPDC004704. The sequence goes on from NZ_JBSGCD010000008.1 coordinate 299,314, forward strand.
ATCGCCGGTGAACCGCTCGAACGCGGCCTCGTCCGTCCATTGCGAGTAGTGCCGGACCAACTCGCCGTCGGTGTCCAGGTAGATCGAGTACGACAGCAGTCCGGCCGGCCAGGGGGCGTCCTGCCAGGCGGCGACGATCGCGTCCGCCGCCGCTCGCTGCCGGTCGGGCGTGCCGAGTACCCACTCGCTCGACAGGGCAACACCCACATCGGTACGGGTGAGATCAGGAAGCTGTTCGGTGACGCGCATGGTCGACTCCTTCGGAGGTGTGCGGTATGGAGTCGACGCTAGAACCCCAACAAACGTTGAGGTCAACAGTTCCGCCGTGCAGATCCTGAATCTCACGCGTCGGGTCGGTGGTCGGGCGACCCCGGTCAGGTCGGGCAACCGGCGATGACCTCGTCGCCCGTCCCCATCAGGATCCAGCCGGTGATGGCGGACAGCAGGCACACGCTGACGACGATCGCCCGTACACGGTGGCCGAACGCCCAGATGACGGCGTCGATGAGGCCGGTGATCCTGCCCCGCGAGACGAACATCAGGAACACGGCCAGGGCGAGGCCGAGTAGCGCCGCCGGCATCATGAGGAGATAACCGACCGAGTGTTGGAGTGCGGCGACGTCGCACCGAGACAGCGACGTCGCGGACCGGGCGGGCTGTTCCGACGTACGGACCAGGTTCACCGCCCCGCAGCCGTCTCCCGGAATTCTTCCGCTGATCCGGTCCGGGCTGCCCTCGGTGAACGTGGCGTCGAGCGAGACCATGCCGTAGTCGGGTGGTTGGTTCGTCCACTCGTGCGGACTCAGTACGAGTCGCGGCGGTGAATAGCTCCCGCGCATCTCGAAGGATCCGTCCGCCACACCGGGATTGCGGGAAACCGGGTAGAAGTGGAACGTGGCCGTCACCGCACCACTGCCGTTGTCGGACACGGTGAGCGTCAGTCCGGTCGGCCCCTGCTGGCAGACGTACTCGCCCTCCCAGGTGCCGGCCACTTCGGAGTCCCCGGCCGACGCGGGTGCCGCCACGGCGGGCGACTGCGCGACGACGAGAGCGGCGAACCCCGCCGCCAACATCAGACCCACCAACCGTACGGGGAGCGGGCAGCGCCGAAGCCTTCTCGGACGCGCGCCGATCGACGGGATCGAAGACATGATCTGCTCCCGTATCTGCTTCCGGAATTGTGGGTGGAGGGCATTTGGCGAGCCCAGTATGTGTTCGGGTGCGAGTCGCCCGTCCCGGTCGCACGGTCAGTGATTCGCGCCGATGTATAAACGGCTGTGGATGATCGTTCGTCCGACATCACTGGACGAGGGCGGGGCACACGCTTGGTGCACACGTTCCGGTATGTACGGGCAGTCCCGCCGTACCGGATGGGACCCGGCTGCCGGTCGTTGGAACCGGCGGGCCTCACCCGTCGAGCCGTGGACCTTCCGGTTGTGGTCGGTGACACACTGTGCCGATGATGGTGACTGCCCTGCGGCGATCGGTGACATTCAGCCGCGCCACGATCGGCGCTCTACTGGCGCTGCTCCTGCTCGGATTCACCGTCTTCTACGGGCTGCGTGAGGCCGGATCACCCGGAGGCGGGGGTCCGACCGTGAGCGGCTACCTCGAAGCGTCCACTCTCAGCGGCAAGGCACAGATCACCGTCGGGGTCTATGTCGACCGGCCACTGTTGGGCTACCGGGAATCGACGGGGGAACTGACCGGATTCGACGTTGAGATCGCCAGATATCTGGCGCACTCGCTCGGTTTCGCGGACGACCAGATCGTGTTCTCGCCGGTGACTCCCGAGGAGCGGGCCATCGCCCTGGCTACGGGCAAGGTCGACCTGGTCGTGGCGGAGTTCGCCATCACCGAGGAGCGCCAGAAGGCGGTACGGTTCGCCGGCCCCTACCTGTTCGCCACCCAGGAGGCGCTGGTGCCCAGCGCCCTCGCGGACGACGTACGCGAACTCGGGGACCTGCGGGGACGGCGGGTCTGCGTGACCGGCGGCTCGACCAGCGAGTCGCAACTGCAACGTCTCGACATACCCGTTGCGACCCGCGGCACCACCCAGAGCTGTGTCGACGGGTTGACGAACGGTCAGTTCGACGCCTTCGTCGCCTCCAGCGTCCTGCTCGCCAGCGTCCGGTACGGGTCGGAGGACAAACTCAGCCTGGTCGACCTGCCGCTGGACACCACCGAACTGCTCGGCATCGGCCTGCCCCTCGGGGACATCCATCTCCAGGCCCTGATCGAGCACTTCCTACAGTCCAGCTACCTGAAACGGCAGAACAGCCCCTGGCAGGTCGCGTACGACCGGACCCTCGGCCGCGCCGGCCTGGTGGCCACCCAGCCATCCGTCATGTCCAGCGTCAACCTGTATGACGACCTCGACCCGCAGGCGCTGGCCGGCAGCCGATCGCCGCACCGGGTGCCCCGGCACGCCTCGGTGCCCCCGGCCCGGCAGAGCACCCGCCGCCGGTCCCGGCTGCCCCGGCAACGCCGAGCGGTTCCCCGGCAACGCCGGACCGTGCTCCGGCTGGTTCCGCGCGACCGGGCGACCCGACCGACACCGGGCCACCCGCCCACGGACAGCCGACCGGGTGGTACGCCGACACGCGGCTTCGACTGGCAGGGCCCGTGGCCGCTGATCGTCGGTATCCCCGTGACGGTCTCCGCCCTGCACGTGTGGATCCAGAGCGGCGGCAACATGCAGCTCACCCTGCTGATGTTGCAGAACATCAACCCGGTCAGCTTCTTCACCACGATGGTCTTCGCCGCGCTCTGGCAACTCGCCATGGTGCCGGTGCTGATCCTGGCGGTGGGCAGCCTGATCCTGCGCAGCGCCGACGGCCCGGCCGACGAGGAGGCCCTGGCCGCCCGGTACGCCTTCGCCCGGTGGACCCGTCGCATCCCGAGCTACGTACGCTGGATCAGCTTCGCGCTCGCCGCGATCAGTTGGCCGGTGATGTACCTGGCCTGGTGCGCGCTCGCCCTGCACAGCGTCGCGTTGGGTCCGACCCGCGAGGACCGGCCGGGCCGGCACCGGGTGCTCGTGTCCGGCGCGGCGGTGGTGGCGCTGATCCTGCTCGCCCCCACGCTCATCTCCGCCCTGCTGCTCGGCGAGGCGTTCCCGGTCGTGGTCCTCGCCGCCCCGCTGCTACTGCTCGCGTTCGGTGTCGGACGGCCGATCCAGCGTACGGCCGTGCCCCTGTTCGCCCGGGGTGCGGCCCTGCTCGCACTCGCGCTGGCAGTGATCGGTCTGCACGGCATCGTCACCACACCGATTCTGCCGTTGAGCGTGGTCGCCGTCGCCCAGCCCGGCCAGGACGCACAGGAGCGCCTGGTCGGCGGGCACATCCTGGGGGTCGACGAGCGGTACACGATGGTCCTGCCGAAGCGGGGCGGCATCGAGATGCTCGGCAACGACCAGATCCGGTCGCAGCTCACCTGCCTCCGGGTCGAACCGGAGCGGTACGACCTCACCCTGCTCACCGTGTACCTGGACCAGTCCCTGCTGGACCGGCTCGCCCGCGACCAGCGGCCGGCTCTGACCTCCGACCCCGGCTGCCGCCCGGTGCTCCGCTGACCGACACCCGCCCGTCGTGCACGAGGACCGGTCCCGTGACCGGCCGGCTCCTATCCTGATCGCATGGACCTGGAGTTCAGGGGCGAGATGTGGTTCTGGAAGGGCCCGTCGCCGTGGCACTTCGTCACCGTGCCGGAGCAGGAGTGCGGTGCGCTGGAGGCGGCGTCCGCGATGGTGACGTACGGCTGGGGCATGATCCCGGTCTCGGCGCGGATCGGCGCGACCGGCTGGCGGACGTCGCTGTTCCCCAAGGACGGGCGTTACCTCGTCCCGATCAAGGCGTGGGTACGCAAGGCCGAAGCGATTGACCTGGGCGACGTGGTGACCGTACGTCTCACCGTCGACGTCTGAGCCGGGTCCCGCCGGGGTACGAAGCTGACCCACCCGTCATTGCCCGATAGGGTCCGAGCGGTTCGGTGTGTCCAGGGAAGGGATCGGGGTCTTGCACCTGCACGTGGGATGCGCGATGTGGAGTCTCAAGTCATGGCAGGGGCGCGTCCTGCCGCATCCACTTCCGTCCCACGAGCGCCTGCGGCACTACGCGAGCTGGTGCAACGCGGTCGAGGGGAACACCACCTTCTACGCGACTCCGGCCAGGGACACCGTGGTCACCTGGGCGCAGCAGACCGAACCCGACTTCCGGTTCGTACTCAAGCTGCCGAAACCCATCACGCACGAACGGCGCCTGACCGACGTCGACGAACCGCTCCGGATCTTCCTGGACGCGATCGAGCCACTCGGTCCGCGTACCCACGCGCTGTGGATCCAGTTGCCGGGATCGTTCGGTCCCACCGAGGTCCCCACCCTCGCCAGTTTCCTGCGCCGGCTTCCCGAGACCCACCGGTACGCCGTCGAGGTCCGCCATCCCGCGTTCTTCGACGACCCCCGTTCGGCGCGGACGCTCGAAGGGGTGCTCGCCGAGACGGCCACGGAATGGATCCCGTTCGACACCACCGCCTTCTTCCGCAGCCCCCCGACCAGCGACGCGGAACGGGACGCGTGGACGAAGAAGCCGCGGTTGCCGCTGCGTACCCACGCGCTGACCGACCGGCCGATCGTCCGTTACCTGGGCCGGGACGCCGAGGTGCGGACGGTCGAGGGGTGGCAGCCCTGGGTCGGGATCGTCTCCGGTTGGCTGCGCGAGGGGCGCTCGCCGACCATGTTCATCCACACCCCGGACAACGCCGACGCGCCCCTGCTCGCCCGCCGCTTCCACGACGAGGTACGGGCGCGGGTACCCGAACTCGCGGCGCTTCCCGAGCCGATCCCGGCCGAGCCGCTGACCCTCTTCTGACCGCGCCCGAGGGCACCGTCACCTCCGGTCGGCGCAGGCGACACAGGTACGGGCCGAGGGGCGTACGGCAAGCCGCTCGGCGGGAATCGGACGCGCGCACCCCTCGCACACGCCGTACGTGCCGGCGTCGAGCCGTTGCAACGCGACGTCGAGTTCGGCGATCTGCCGGCGGGCCGCGTCCAGTACGGCGGTGAGCTGGGCCCGTTCGAAAGCGATCGTGGACCCCTCGGGGTCGTGCTCGTCATCGGCGTTGGACGACCGCGATGCCTCGAACAGGCCGCGCAGATCCCCGTCCAGCGCTGCAACCTGGGCCTCGGCCTGCTGACGTAGTCGCAGCAGTGCCACACGGATCGGTGCGTTTTCCCTGCTCATGGCGCTTCCATCAGTCGAGCGTACGACGTGGCAGATGGGTGACCGCCGCGTGCACCGTGATGCCGATCGCACTTCCGACCAGTACCGCGACGAGTGCCGCCCACCCCGTCCCGAGGGAACCCGTGAGCAGCGCCTCGACACCCTGACCGGTGGGGAGTCCGACGGCCGCACCCGCTCCGAGCGCCCACCAGCGGTGCCGTACGCCCTCCAGGTGGGCAAGGCCGACCGGCGACAGGATCGGGACGAGTAGAAGCGTCACCGGCGACGAGGGCACCCACAGGACGAGTACAACTCCGCTGAGGGCGCCGAATACGAAAACCGCGAGGCTGTGGGCGAGCATCAGATGCGGGTCGACCGGGTCGTCACCCATGTCCGGCAGGCGTCGCCAGATTCGTCGCCAGTTCTCGGCGAAGGTCCTATCGTCGAGCGTTCCGGGGACCAGCGGAGTCGTTGCGGACCTGGCCGTGTCCGTCGTGGCCTCCGGCTCGGAAGGCGTCGCTGGCGAGGGCATAGCTTCCATTGACCCACGGAGGGTCAACCCCGGCCGAGTGCGCAACGTCGAAGACGGAACGCGACGGGTTCGGCACATAGAGTGCTGCGCATGGCATCCACCGGCAGCGCCGTGGTGGTCGGCGGGAGCATGGGCGGGCTGCTCGCGGCCCGCGCGCTCAGTGAGACGTACGCCAGGGTCGTGCTGATCGACCGGGACCGGTTGCCGGTCCAGCCGGCGAACCGGCGCGGGGTGCCGCAGGGCCGGCAGTTGCACGTCCTGCTGGCCCGTGGTCGGGAGGCGTTCGACGAGCTGTTCCCCGGCCTGACCGAGGAACTGCACTCGCGCAGCGCGCCGCTGGTCGACCTGCACGGGCAGGTGAACTGGTACAACGACGGTTACCTGATGCGCCGGAAACCGTCCTCCCTGCACGCGGTCGGCATCGGACGGCCACTGCTGGAACATGCCGTACGGGCACGGGTGGCGGCACTGCCGGGCGTCGAGTTTCTCGCCACGACCGAGGTGCTCGGCATCACCGCCACCCCGGACCACAGCCGGATCACCGGCGTACGGGTGCTGCCGCACGGGGCCGGGGAGGACGAGGCGTACACGATCGACGCCGACCTGGTGGTGGACGCCGGCGGACGCGCCTCCCGTACGCCGGTCTGGTTGGCGGGGCTCGGCTACCCGCCCCCGGCCGAAGACCAGGTACGCGTCGACGTCACCTATGTGACGCGTACCTACCGGCGGGAGCCGCACCACATCGACGGGCTGCTGGGGGTGCTGACGAACGCCGTACCGGGCAAGCCACGGTCGGCGATCATCGCGGTCCGGGAGGACAACCAGTTCGCGGTCGCCTTCGCCGGCATGCTCGGCGAGGAGCCGCCCACCGACGACGAGGGTCTGGCCACGTACGCCGGGCAGCTCGTCGCACCGGAGTTCGCCGAGGTGCTCCGGACCGCCACCCCGACGGGCGAACCGGTCAAGATGCGTTTCCCGGCGAGCATCCGCAGACGGTACGAGCACCTGCGCCGGTTCCCCGACGGCTACCTGGTGGTCGCCGACGCCGTGTGCAGCTTCAACCCGATCTACGGCCAGGGCATGACCGTGGCGAGCCTGGAGGCGCTGCTGCTGCGCCAACTGCTCACCGGTGGCACGGACGACCTGGCCCGGCGGTTCTTCCGGGGCGCCGCCCGGCTGATCGACGCGCCCTGGTCGATCGCGGTCGGCACCGACCTGCGGTTCCCGGAGGTGGTCGGTCCCCGTACGGCGAAGGTGCGGTTCGTGAACGCGTACGTCCACCGGCTGCACCGGGCGGCCACCACCGACCCCGTACTCGGTGCCGCCTTCCTCCGGGTCCTGAACCTGATCGACCCGCCGACCAGCCTGCTGGCTCCGGGCATCGTGCTGCGGGTGCTACGCGGCGCGCTGCGGAGCCAACCATCGACCCGTTACGGAAGGATCACCGGAGGGTCCTTGGGGCAGATCTCGCCGTAGCCGGACGGTTCTCCGTTGTTGTAGTACGCGTCCTTGCACCAGTACGGCTCGGCCTGCGCCGGGGCCGGGGCGACGGTCACCGCCGCGAACGCGACCACCGTCGCGGCCAGCGTCCGCAGGATCGTTCGGGCTGCTGTGCTGCCAAACATTGTCGGTCTCTCCTCTGTAGGTGTGTTGCCGGAAAAAGTCGATACCTCGATCGGGCCGCGCCGGAAATGTGCTCCTGAGTGCGCGTACCCAGGATTCGGCGGGCGTGGCTGCGTAGCCTGGCCTGCGGAGGCGTACATGGGGTATCGGTTGTTGACCACGGTGATCCTGGTGGTGCATTTCGGCTTTCTGGCCTACCTGCTGCTCGGCGGGTTCGTGGCCTGGCACTGGCGCTGGACGATCTGGCCGCACCTGGCCGCCGCGGTCTGGGGGGTGACGGTCGTCGCGGGCAAGCTGGTCTGCCCGCTGACCTACGCCGAGCACTGGTCGAGACGCCGGGCCGGCGAGTCCGGCGCCGCGACCACCCAGGGCTTCATCGACCGGTACGTCGAAGGCGTGATCTTCCCCGAACGGCTCACCGCCCTGGCCCAGGTCCTGCTCGCCGTTACGGTGTTCGCCTCCTGGACCGGGTTCTTCCTCCGCGGCCGACGCGTCCAGCGACCCTCGCTGCGCGCCTAGCGACCCGACCGTCGTGGCCGGATGCCGCGATGAGAGTCCTGCCACGTCACTCTCCCCCCGGAGCGGTGAACTCGTTGCCCAACCATGGCGTGCGGACCTGGCACGGAACCTTGCGAGCGCCTTGAATCAGCCGGTCAGCGGGGGGATGGACGGAACGGGGATGACGGGTCGCACCACGACGGAAAACGAAACGGCAGCCCCCGCGCGGGGACTGCCGTTTCGTCGAGCCGGGGCGTCAGGGCAGGTCGGTCACCGCGTCGGCGAAGGCCGCGCCGGTCGCCACGGTGGCGTTGATCAGGGCGGCCAACTGCGGGCCGCTCACCCCGTGTTCCAGGTCGGTGGTGACGTCACCGGCGATTATCAGCTCACCCTCGCCGGTGTCGTGCACGTACGCCTTCGGCAGCAACTGGTCGTGGTTCCACGAGTTGCAGAACTCGTACGCCTCGGCCAGCCGGTCCGCGTCCAGCCGGCGGTCGGCGATCACCCGCGCGTGCAGGATCTCCTGCCGCTCGCCGATCTGCTGGAACTGGATCACGGCGGTCCCCCAACGCCCGCCGACCGTGCCGTCCTCGTCCACCCGGTAGTGGTCGCCGCGCTCCTGCAACACCGCGACGATGCCCTCGACCCGCAGCGGCGCCACCACGTCCTGCCGACCCTCCGGGGGCAGCGCGGACGGCATCGCCCAGTCGCCCGGCGGCTCGTCCGGCGGCAGCACCACCGGCGCGTCGACCGGCCGCTCGGCCAGCCAGGCGGCCATCCGGCCGGACTGGTGGCTGGAGCCGTTGCGGGCGTCGAACCGGCCGGCGAGATCCTGCGCGGTGGCCACCAGGTCGGCACCGAGCGCCGTGAGGGACAGCTCGGCGGCAGCGCGTTCGCCGTACTCCGGGCGTTGGATCTTGCGGTCGACGCCGGCCTCCGCGGCCAGCCGGCAGACCAGCGCCCCGGCGGCGGAGAACTCCATCGCCGAGGACTCGTCGTACGGCCGGTCCAGCCAGCCGAGGTGGGTGCCGAGGATCTCCAGCCCGCGTTCGTGCTGACTGGTCAGGGCGCAGAACCGCAGGTGCTCGGCGAGGAACGGGAACGCGTCCCGCTCGTGCCGGTGCCGGCGGTACGCCCGTACGTGCGCCTGGGCCGCCTCGTCGTACCGCCCCAGCCGCAGGTACGCGATCAGCACCGTGACCAGGGCCTTCTCCGGCTGTTCGGCGCAACCGAGGGCACCGGAGAGGACCGGCTCGACGGTGTCGACCGCCGCTTCCCACTCGCCCCACCCGGCCAGCAGTTCGGCCTGGCGGGACGGGTCGCATCCCGCGCAGTCGCTGTTCTCGTCCCGCCGGGCGGCACGCCACTTGGCCAGCCACTCCCGCGCCCCCGCCTCGTCACCGAGGTGGTCGGCGACCCGGCAGCGCAGGTTGTAGACCGCCTGGAGGCTGCGCCCGCCCGCCTTGAACCGGCGTTCCAGGTCGTCCAGGGCCGCCTGGGTCTGCACCAGCCCCACCCTGGGCGTGCTGCGCAGGGCCGCGATCGCCCACTTGTGATACCAGCGGAGCATCTCCGCGTCCCAGTCGTCGAAGAGCGACGGGTCGCGGTCGAAGGCGGCCAGGCACCAACTGAACGGCGGGAGCATCCGCCACCGTTCGGTGTGGTTGTTGTACGCGTCGATCACGGCGAACCGGGCGTCGAAGCCGAGCCGTACGTTCCCGGCGGCGTCGGCGTGCGCGACGATCCGTTCCAGCTCGGCGATCTTGCCGTCGCCGTCCGGCAGATCCCGCGCATCCTCCAGCGCCTCGACCAGCTCTTCCTGCTCACTCATGCCGCCGCCTCGCTGCGCTCACCGGCGGCATGAGCCTTCCTGGCGCTGAGCTTGCTGGATCGCTCGCTTCGCTCGCTCACGCCTGCCGCCTCGCGGGGGCAGGGGAGGGGGGTGTTCATGGGATCTCCTCGGGGGGCGGGTCCGCTGCCGGAGCCGCGCCCGTACCAGCCGGCGGGCCGGAGAAGGCGCGGTCGAGCAGCGCGAGAAACGACCGGTTCAGGGCGGCGGTGTCGACCGCGCGCAGCGGGTGGTGGCCGGCGAGCAGCGCCTGCCCGTACAGGGCCTCGATGCCGTGGCGGAGGGTGGCGCCCGGCGGGCCCGCGGTGATCCGCCGGATCAGCGGGTGCCGCCAGTTGAACACCAACTCCGGGCGGTGCTCGATCTCCACCTCGGCGAAGGCGGAGAGCACATCGGACCAGAGCTCGTCGGCCTGGGCCAGGTTGCGGTGGACCGACTCCTGCTCGTGCGCCCGCCGGCTCACCACGTAGAGCGCCGGTACGGTGACCGGGTCGAACTGGCGGATCAGCGGCACACATCCGAACTCGGCCAGTACACCCCGGGCGACACCCAGGAACGTTGCCAGTTCCGCCTCCTGCTCCGCCGGCAGCGGCTCCAGCCGGGCGGCCAGCTCACCCGGATCCAACCGTCGTACGGTCACCGACCGGTCGATCCGGTGCAGCCGCTCCAGGATCTCGGTGTCGTACGCGTAACCGGCGTTGACCAGGGGAGTGCCGGCGGCACTGGCGATCGCGGCGAGGGCACGGAACTCGTCCACCGTCTCGGCGTACCGCAGCACGGTGGCACCCCGCCGGAAGGCACGCAGGGTCATCGTGCCCCGGCTCGTCTCGAACGGCAGCCCGGCGTCGACCAGGCGCAGCATCTCGTCGTCGCGTACGGCGAGCGCCTTCACCCCGAGGTGGTGCACCCGGAGGAAGGCGGCGAGCCGGTCCGGGTGGTGCACCGACAGGTCCAGCAGCCAGTCCCGGATCTGCCCGCCGAGCGACTCCTGCACCTGGGACAGCAGGTCGTCGTCGTAGAGACCCTCCCGGCTGGCGGTGGGGCGCAGCACCGACGTGTCGACCACGCACCGGACGAAAAACGCCCACTCCGGGACCAGCCCGACCGCGTTCTCGGTGAGCAGCATCCGCTTCAGGTAGACCCGGTGCCCGCCGGTCTGGACCGTGTTCGCGGTCGGCAGCACAAAACCGACCCCGACCAGACCGGCCTCCGGCATCCGCAGGTCGATCACGTCCATCGGGCGGCTGCCGAGCAGTTGTGCCCCGTAGTCGAGCAGTGCCTCACGGCGTACGTCCGGGTCTTCGTGGTCGACCTCCCACGGCGCCTGCGGTTCGGTCAGCCGCAGTTCGTCCGTGTCCGGGGCGTGCCGGACCACCTCCACGTCGAGCAGGTGCCCGTACGCCCGGACCAGGTCCGCGACCTGGTCCGGGGCGAACCAGTGCGTCCCGCCGGGGCGGGGGCGCAGGGTCACGGTGGTGCCGATCCCCGGCCGGGCCGCGTCGTCGACCACGACCGTGTACCGCCCGTCGGCGTGCCCGGTCCACCGCACCGCCGGGGTGCCGGTCACCGACCGGGACGCCACCTCGATGGTGTCGGCGACCATGAAACAGGAGAGCAGGCCGATGCCGAACTGGCCGAGGAAGTCCTGCCGGGCGAAACCCAACTCGTCGCGTTTCGAGGTACGCCCGACGCTGGCCAGGAAGGTGTGCACCTCCGGCTCGGTCAGCCCGACGCCGTTGTCGTGCACCCGGAGCGTGCCGTCCGGGTCGATCTCGAACACGACCCGCCCCGGCTCGGGCGCCGGGTCGGCGCCGGGGGCCAGTGCCCGCCGGGCAGTGATCGCGTCGGCGGCGTTCTGCAACAGCTCGCGGGCGTAGACCCGGGGGCTGCTGTAGAGGTGTTGGCTGAGGAGGTCGACTATGCCGCGCAGGTCGACCCGGAACCGCTGCTCCATCGTGGATCCCGCGCTCAGGGCCGCAGTTCGGCGGCGGACTCGGCGAGCTGGCAACCGGTCGAGATGCCACAGTTGATCAGCTGGTCGAGCTGGTGCAGCGTCACGCCCTGGGCCAGGTCGGCCGTCACCTCGCCGCAGACCCGGGCACTGCCGTCGTCGTTGACGTGTACGAACGCCTTGGGCCACAGCCGGTCGTGGTTCCAGGAGTTGCAGAACGCGTACAGCTCGGGCACCCGGTCGATCGGGAACGTGGTCGCGGCCATCGTGCGTACCTGGAGCAGTTCACCCTCCGGACCGAGCCGGAAGAAGTAGATCAGGTTGTCGTCCCACCTGCCGACCAGGTCACCGTCGCCGTCGGTGTAGAAGGAGAAGCCCCGGGCACCGAGCACCGCCGCGATGAGGTCGTTGGTCAGCGGTTGCAGCGTCTGCAACTGCCCGGCCTCGGCCGGCTCCTCGGAAGAGTGCGGGAAACCCGGCGATGACATGCGACGTCCCCCGTTGCGGCGAGATGGGTTGGTTGGTCTGCCCGTGATGTTAGGCGGATCACGCGACCCGGCATAGTTCGGCCGGACCGTCCACCTCGTTCGACCGTACCGACTGTGACGTTGTGCCGGACCGGGGGCGGACACGACCGGTAAAAGCGCGGATATCCGTGACGGCAGGGCTAACGTGTGACCTTATGGCGGGCCGTACCCCTCAGGCGAACCGGCGCCGAAGCGGGTCGTCGACGCGCGGCGCCGCACCTTCCCGTACCCGACAGGGCACGCGTGCCCAGCAGGCTGCCCGCGCCCGGGCGACCGCCCGGCGACCGGTTCGCACCCCACCGGCGGTCTACGTCGGTCGCGCGGTCAACACGATGTGGATGGGACTGGCGCACGGTGTCGGGTGGGCGTTCCGCGCCGCCGGCCGCCAGGCGGCCACCGCCCGCGAGCTGGACCCGGAGCACCGCCGCGACGGCGCCGGGCTGCTCGTGCTCGGCCTGTCCATCCTGACCGCGGTCGCGGTCTGGTTCTCCTCCGCCGGGCCGCTCGGCGCCCGGTTGGCCGACACCGTACGACTCTTCCTCGGCGCGATCTCCGTGGTCCTGCCGCTGCTGCTGCTGATCGGCGCGATCCGGCTGATGCGGACACCGAGCGAGGCGGAGCACCGGGGCCGTGGACTGGTCGGCTGGTCGGCGCTCATCCTGGGCACCGGCGGGCTGCTGCACATCGGCCACCACCCGGCCAACAACCTGGAACGGGACTACGCCGGTGGGCTGGTCGGGGCCGGGATCGGCCAGACGCTGGAGAACGCGGTCACCCCGTGGGTGGCCGTACCGCTGCTGGTGCTGCTGGTCCTCTTCGGCCTGCTCGTGGTCACCGCGACGCCGATCAACAAGGTTCCCGAGCGGCTTGGTCTGTTCGCCGAGGCGGTCACCGGTCGGGGCGGCGGCACGCTCGCCGACGACGAGACCGACGAGTCCGACGACGAGGAAGAGGAGACCCCGACCCGCCGCCGGCCGTCCCGGCGCCGGACCGGCAGCCGGGTCGGATCCGCCACCGAGACCGACGGGTACGGAGCCGACGAGTTCCCCGACGAGCCGGTCCCGGTGCCCCGCAAACCGCCCGCGAAGGTGCCCGCCGCCCGGAAGGTCGCCGAGCCGCCCGAGCACTCGCCCGCGCCGAGCCGCGCCGAACAGCTCGCCATCACCGGCCTCGGCGGCGACTACGTCCTGCCACCGGCGAACCTGCTGCGTACCGGCACCGCGCCGAAGACCCGGAGCAAGGCCAACGACGAGGTGATCGCCGCGCTCACCGGTGTCTTCGACCAGTTCGACGTGGACGCCGCGGTGACCGGGTTCACCCGGGGACCGACCGTGACCCGCTACGAGGTGGAACTCGGCCACGGGGTGAAGGTGGAGCGGATCACCCAGCTCTCCCGGAACATCGCGTACGCGGTCAAGTCCCCGGACGTACGGATCCTGAGCCCGATCCCAGGCAAGAGCGCGGTCGGGGTGGAGATCCCGAACACCGACCGGGAGGACGTGGCCCTCGGTGACGTGCTCCGGTCCCGTGCCGCCGGTAGTGACCACCACCCGATGCTGGTGGCCCTCGGCAAGGACATCGAGGGCGGGTACGTGGTCGCCAACCTGGCCAAGATGCCGCACATCCTGATCGCCGGCGCGACGGGTGCGGGCAAGTCGTCCTGCCTGAACTCGTTGCTGGTGTCGATCCTGAGCCGGGCCACCCCGGACGAGGTGCGGCTGCTGCTGATCGACCCGAAGCGGGTCGAGATGACCAGCTACGAGGGGATCCCGCACCTGGTCACCCCGATCGTGACCAACCCGAAGAAGGCGGCCGACTCGCTGGACTGGGTGGTCCGCGAGATGGACATGCGCTACGACGACCTTGCCGCCGCCGGGGTACGCCACATCGACGACTACAACCGCAAGGTCCGGGCCGGACAGATCAAGCCGCCACCGGGCAGCGAGCGGGAGATCCGGCCGTACCCGTACCTGCTGGTGATCGTGGACGAGCTGGCGGACCTGATGATGGTCGCCCCGCGCGACGTGGAGGACTCGGTCGTCCGGATCACCCAGCTCGCCCGCGCCGCCGGCATCCACCTGGTGCTCGCCACCCAGCGACCCTCGGTCGACGTGGTGACCGGTCTGATCAAGGCGAACGTGCCGTCCCGGCTGGCGTTCGCCACGTCCTCGCTGGCCGACTCGCGGGTCATCCTGGACCAGCCCGGCGCGGAGAAGCTGATCGGTCGCGGTGACGGGCTGTTCCTGCCGATGGGCGCCTCGAAGCCGGTACGCATCCAGGGCGCCTGGGTCAACGAGTCCGAGATCAGCGACATCGTGAAGTTCTGCAAGGACCAGCGGGAGCCGGAGTTCCGTTCCGACGTACTCGCCCCGGCGAAGGACACGAAGAAGAAGGTCGACGAGGACATCGGCGACGACCTGGACGTACTCGTGCAGGCGATCGAGCTGGTGGTCACCTCGCAGTTCGGGTCCACCTCGATGCTCCAGCGCAAGCTGCGGGTCGGTTTCGCCAAGGCCGGCCGCCTGATGGACCTGATGGAGACCCGTGGCGTCGTCGGCCCCTCCGAGGGCTCCAAGGCCCGCGACGTCCTCATCAAGCCCGACGAACTAGACGACGTCCTCTCCACCCTCCAAGGCGACCCCGACGCCTGACCCCGCCCCCCGCGCTCGCCCCCGCGCGCTCGCCCCCGCGCGCTCGTCCCGCAGGGCGCACTTGTAGAGAAAGAGTGGCTATCGCGGGTCGGATAGCCACTCTTTCTCTACAAGAGGGGGTCAGGATTCGGGGGAGGGGTGAGGCGGGCGGCGGAGGGCTTGGGTGAGGGAGATCACCGAGACGATGGTCCAGGTGCCCTCCAGGAGGAGGAAGCCCCAGGAGCGTTCGGTCGCGGCGATCACCGCCAGGATGCCGGCACCCAGGACGTTGAGGACGAGGTAGCGGACGGAGTGCGGGTCCATCCGGCGGAGCTGGTTGGCGGCGAAGGCGGCCAGGATCAGCAGAGCGCCGAGGACCTCGATCAGGTCGTGTGTGTTCATCACCGTCTGCGCGCCGTCTTTGCCTGGCCGGGTACGGCACGCGCTCGTCCGGGGCGTACGCGAAAGCGTCCACCTGCCGCCAGTCTAGCCATCGCCCCGGTGGCGACGCAGTGTGTGGTAAACCTCACCCACCCGACTTGACCTCAAGTCCGGTTCAACTATCAGGATCTCCGTATGACCCTGCTTCTCACCGACGACGAGGTGGCGCAACGGCTCGACGGCACCACCGCCGTCGCCGCGATGCGCGCCGCGCTGCTGGCCGCGTACTCCGGGCGGTTGGTCGCGCCGCCCCGGGCGTCCGCCGCCCTGCACGGAGGTCGCCTGGTCACGGCCGCCGGGCAGCTCACCGAGGAGTGGTACGGGTTCCGTTCCTACGACACCTTCGGCCACCCCGACGCCGAGCAGCTCGTCGTCCTGCACGACGCCGGCTCGGGGCGGATCCGGGCGATCGCGGTCGGCGAGGAGATCGGTTCGCGCGGCAGCGGCGCCCTCGGGGCGGTGGCGGTCGACACCCTGGCCCGCCCCGACGCCGCCACGGTCGGGGTGCTCGGTGCCGGACGGCAGGCGTGGGCGCACGTCTGGGCCATCTCGGCGGTACGTCCGCTGCGCGAGGTCACCGTCCACTGCCGTACGCCGGCCGTCCGGGACGCCTTCGCCGCCCGCGTACGGGCCGAGCTGGGCGTACCCGCACGGGCGGTGTCCAGCGCCGGGGAGGCGGTACGCGACCGTGACCTGGTCGTCCTCGCCACCGACAGCCCCGTACCGGTGATCGACCCGGCGGATCTGGCGCCCGGTACCCACGTGAACGTGGTCGGCTTCAAGCAGCAGGGTCGGGCCGAGTTCGGCACGGACCTGCTCGACCGGGCCGAGGTACTGGTCACCGACTCGCTGGCCCAGGCGATGGACTACCGCCCTCCGATGCTCGCCGCCGTCGCCCCGTACGCCGACCGGCTGCGCCACCTCGGTGCGCTGCTCACCGGCGAACAGCCGGGCCGGAGGGACGCCGACCAGGTCACCCTGTTCTGCTCGGTCGGGCTGGCCGGCGCGGAGGTCTTCCTGCTCGACCGGCTGGCCCGGGTCGAGGCGCTGCCCGCCTAGCCCTGCGGTGAGGGGAGCGGCGCGGCCGGGGGGGGTTGCGCACCCGGCAGGCACCCCTAGCGCTCGCCGGGCTTCCGGAGCGGCCCGGTACCCTCGGATGGTGTCTGCTACTTCCTCTTCCTCGACCACCGGCCGCCGGGTCGCGCTGCTGACCCTGGGCTGTGCCCGCAACGAGGTCGACTCGGAGGAGCTGGCGGCCCGCCTCGACGCCGACGGATGGCAGGTGACCACGGACGGCGAGGGTGCCGACGTGGTGCTGGTCAACACGTGCGGCTTCGTCGAGAAGGCCAAGCAGGACTCGATCGAGACCCTGCTCGCCGCCGCCGACACCGGAGCCAAGGTGGTCGCCGCCGGGTGCATGGCCGAGCGCTACGGCCGTGAACTCGCCGACAGCCTGCCCGAGGCCGGCGCCGTACTGAGCTTCGACGACTACCCCGACATCTCGGCCCGGCTCAACGCGGTCCTCGCCGGTGAGCAGGTTGTCGCGCACACCCCCAGGGACCGCCGGGAACTGCTCCCGCTGACCCCGGTCAACCGGCACGGCAGCGGGGTCGTGCTCCCCGGTCACGCCCAGACCTCCGCCCGTCCGGCCGGCGGTGGCCTCGTCACCGACGAGCACACCCCGGCGCACCTGCGGCCGGTGCTGCGCCACCGGCTCGACACCGGCCCGGTCGCCTCGCTCAAGCTCGCCAGCGGCTGCGACCGGCGGTGCGCGTTCTGCGCCATCCCGGCGTTCCGGGGCGCCTTCGTCTCCCGCCCCCCGGAAGAACTGTTGGCCGAGGCGGAATGGCTGGCCCGGACGGGCGTACGCGAGCTGGTGCTGGTCAGCGAGAACTCCACCTCGTACGGCAAGGACCTGGGCGACCCGCGCCTGCTGGAGAAGCTCCTGCCGCAGCTCGCCGCCGTGACCGGGATCGTCCGGGTCCGGGCGAGCTACCTGCAACCGGCGGAGACCCGGCCGGGTCTGGTCGAGACGATCGCCACCGCCCCGGGGGTCGCCGCCTACTTCGACCTCTCGTTCCAGCACTCCAGCGAGCCGGTCCTGCGCCGGATGCGGCGTTTCGGGTCCACCGCCCGATTCCTCGAACTGCTCGGCTCGGCCCGGGACCTGGCCCCGGCGGCGGGTGCGCGCAGCAACTTCATCGTCGGCTTCCCCGGCGAGACCCGCGCCGACGTGGACGAGCTGGTCCGGTTCCTGTCCGAGGCCCGGCTCGACGCGATCGGGATGTTCGACTACAGCGACGAGGACGGCACCGAGGCCGCCGGCCTGCCCGGCAAGGTCGCGTCGGCCACGATCAAGCGACGGTACGACCGGCTGAGCGCGCTCGCCGACGAACTCTGCTCCCAGCGGGCCGAGGAACGGCTCGGCTCGATCGTCGAGGTCCTGGTCGACACGGTCGACGGTGGGCAGATCGAGGGGCGGGCCGAGCACCAGGCGCCCGAGGTCGACGGCTCCACGACCCTGGTGGCGCCGGTGGACGGCGGGGTCGACCTGGCCGCTCTGCGCCCCGGCGACCTGGTCCGGGCCACCGTCACCGCAACCGAGGGGGTCGACCTGATCGCCGTACCGGTCGAACTGGTCTCCGCGGCGGCCAGCCCGCCCGGCGGCGCGAGGTGACGGCGTGACGGAGGCGTCGGAGCCCACCGCCCCGGCCGCCATGGTCGAGCCGGTGCCCGTCGTCAACGCGGCCAACGCGCTCACCGCCCTGCGGCTCGTCCTGGTCCCGGTGTTCGTGGCGTTGGCGGTCGTCTCCGAGATGACCCATCCGGCGTGGCGGATCGCCGCCTGCCTGACCTTCGCGGTGGCCTCCGCGACCGACCTGCTCGACGGCTGGATCGCCCGGCGGTTCAAGCTGGTCACCGCGGTCGGCAAGGTCGCCGACCCGATCGCAGACAAGGCGCTGACCGGCGCCGCCCTGGTCCTGCTCTCCTGGTACGACCTGCTGCCCTGGTGGGTCACCCTGCTGATCCTGGCCCGTGAGTTCGGCGTCACGTTGATCCGGTTCTGGGTGATCCGGTTCGGGGTGATCGCGGCCAGTCGGGGCGGCAAGGCCAAGACCGCGCTGCAGATCCTCGCGATCGTCTGGTACCTCTGGCCGGTGCCGGATTCGGCCACCTTCGTCGGCCCATGGATCATGGGTGTGGCCCTGGTGGTGACCATGATCACCGGGCTCGACTACGTGGTACGGGCGCTGCGCCTGCGCCGCCGGGCCAACTGAGCGCCGCCCGACGGGTTCCGTCACCGGGACCGGCCGGCGCGGGTTGGTCGGTGGGTGGGTCGGTCGACTGGCGAGGGGGCGGGATGACGGGCGAGGTCGAGGCACGGGACGCGGCAACCGAGGCGGCTGCGGCGGTGCATCCGCTGGCCGAGCGGGGCGAGACCCTGGCCGTGGTGGAGTCGCTCACCGGCGGGCTGCTGGCCGCCACGATCGTGGACATCGCCGGGGTGAGCAGCGTGTTCCGGGGCGGGCTGGTGGTCTACGCCACCGACCTGAAGGAATCCTTGGCCGGCGTACCGGCCGAACTGCTCGCCGCACGGGGTCCGGTCGACGCGGACGTGGCCGTCGCGCTGGCCGAGGGCGGTCGCCGACGCTGCGGCGCCGACTGGTGCCTGGCAACCACCGGGGTCGCCGGTCCGGAGCCGCAGAACGGCCGTCCGGTCGGGCTCGTCTACGTCGCGGTGGCCGGACCGGGCGGTACGCAGGTGCGTGAGCTGCGCCTCGGCGGCGGCCGGGACCAGATCAGGGCGCACACGGTCACCGAGGCGTTGCGGCTGCTCGTGGACCGGTTGCACGGCGTACCGCCGCCTCCGGTGCGGAGCTGACCGGGGCGCCCGGCGGGTGCCGGCCGGAATCCGGACCGGCGGGGTGGGATGTCGTGCGGGCCGGCAACGGGTACGGTTGCGGGAAGGTCCCGGCAGCGGTCGGGATTGGGGGTCGGAGTCGCTCCACGCGGCGTTGCGCTGACTGCCGCCGGAGCTACGGTCCCACGTGAGGGGGAGGTGCGATGGTCCTGCTACGCCGGGTGATCGGTGACGCGTTGCGTGCTCGCCGGCAGGGTCAGCACCGGACCCTGCGCGAGGTTTCCTCGGCCGCCAACGTCAGCCTCGGCTACCTTTCCGAGATCGAACGCGGCCAGAAGGAGGCGTCGAGCGAGCTGCTCGCCGCCATCTGTGACGCCCTCGGCGCCCGCCTCTCCGAGCTGTTGCGCGAGGTCAGCGACACCGTCGCGCTCGGCGAACAGGTGTCCGGGGTGCTGGCACCGGTGCAGGAACGGTCGACGGTCGACGTGCCGGCCCGCACCGTGCTCACCGAGTCCGGTGTGCGTACGGTGACCGATTCGGGCGTACGCCAGGTCGCCACCGACGGGAACGTCTCCGTCTCGGTGCGCCAGGACTCGCCGCTCAAGGCCACGCTGCGCACCACCCGTCGGGTCCGGTCGACCACCGACCGGGGTCGCGACATCGTCCGCGCCGCCTGACCCCTGCTCGGAGTGCCCCGTACGGCGTAGGGTGGCAGTTCCAGAGGTGCTTCCCGGCCGATATCCCCGTGGTCGTCTGCCGGTGTGGCGCCGGCCTGGGACGATGGTGACCATGCCGTGTTCGACCGGTGTACACCGGTCGGGCGGCAACCGGCCGAAGCGGATGACACCGAGGGGACTACGCGAAGATGGCGAACCCGTTCGTCAAGGGAGTGCGCTACCTGATGGCGCTGTTCGGCGCCAAGATCGATGAGCACGCCGATCCGAAGGTGCAGATACAGCAGGCCATCGAGGAGTCCCAGCGCCAGCACCAGGCACTCGTACAGCAGGCGGCGGCGGTCATCGGCAACCAGCACCAGCTGGAGATGCGGCTGTCCCGGCAGATGTCCGAGGTCGAGCGGTTGCAGGGGATGACCCGTCAGGCGTTGGTCCTCGCCGACAAGGCCCGTACCGGGGGCGACGAGGCGGAGGCGCAGAAGTTCGAGCAGACCGCGCAGACCCTGGCCGCCCAGCTCGTCTCGGCCGAGCAGTCGACCGAGGATCTCAAGGCCCTGCACGACCAGGCACTCGGCGCCGCCGGGCAGGCCCGTCGGGCGGTCGAGAACAACCAGATGATCCTCCAGCAGAAGCTGGCCGAGCGGACCAAGCTGCTGAGCCAGCTCGAGCAGGCCAAGATGCAGGAGACCGTGGCGAAGTCGCTGGAGTCGATGTCGACGCTGGCCGCGCCGGGCACCACCCCCTCGTTGGACGAGGTGCGGGACAAGATCGAACGCCGGTACGCCACCGCCATGGGCCGCGCCGAACTCGCCGGCAACTCGGTCGAGGGGCGGATGCTGGAGGTCCAGAAGAGCAGCCTCGACCTGGCCGGGTCGGCCCGGTTGGAGCAGATCCGGGCGAGCATGTCCGGGGATCAGCTCGGCGGGAAGACCCAGCCGGCGGTCGACCAGGCCAACCGGGCGGCGGACAACGCGGGCGTGGCCCGGCTCGACGAGATCCGGGCGAGCCTGGCCAAGGAGCGCTCGACCGGCGACCAGAGCGCCGCCGGCTGAGTTCGGGCAGGAGGGGGCAGCGATGGCAGACCAGCGAGCCCGGTACTTCCGACGGTTGCGCTCCCTGCGCCGTTCCGCCCGCTGGTGGAGCGTCTGGGCGGGTGGGCTGGGCGGCGCCGCCGTGGTCCTGACTCCGTACCAGGGACTGGGTCTGCCGGACGCGGCCTGGGTCGCCGGTGCCGGCGGCACCGCGGCGTTGGCCCTCTGGCGGTGGGCCGACCTGCGCCTGCTGGCGGCGCAACCGGCGCCACCGCCGCCCGATCCGGCGCTGGCGGCCGAGCGGACCCGCGCGCAACTCATCGCCGCGGTCGAGCGGCTGCCCGCCGGTGCCGGGGCGCTGGCCGAGGTACGCCGGCAGAAGGCCCGGTTCACCCTGCGCGGCTCCGCCGCGGCCGAGCCGTGGAACCGGCTGTCCCGGGCCTCGGCCACGATGACCGGGCTGGCCGGTCGGCTGCCCGCCCTGGCCGGGCCGGCGGTGCTGGAGGCGACCGTGGCGGAGACCTCGCTGCACGACCTGGCGCACCGGGTGGCCAGCCTGGAGAAGGCGATGCGGCTCGCGCCCGACGGGTCCCGCCCGGCGCTGGAGTCGGCGCACCGGGACCTGTGCGGGCAGCTCGACCGGGGCGTCACCGCCTACGAGGCGCTGGTCGTCGCGGCCGCCGCCTACCTGGCCGAGGACACCAGATCCGCCACCGAACACCCGGCCGCCACCCGGTTGACCGAGGCGACCGACCTCCTCCACGGCATAGCCACCGGCCTGTCCCAGCTCCGCACCCCGCACTAGTCCGGGGGCTGGACCGCGAGCGGGGTGGTGAAGGCGGAGGTGCCGACGGCGTTGAAGGCCTGGATCCGCCAGTGGTACGTGGTGCCGGGGGCCAGCCCGGTGTTGGTGAACGAACGGGCGGTACCGGCGATGGTGAAGCTGGTCAGCCCGGTGCCGAACGAGTCGTCGTTGGCCCGTTGCAGGGTGAAGCCGCTGACCACGCTGCCCGCGCTCTCGAACCAGTTGAGCTGCACGCTGACCGAGTCCGGTGCGGCGGCGGCGATGGTCGCGGAGAGGCTGTGCGGCACCGCCGGTGCGGTCGGCACGGTCACCACCGAGACCGTCGACCAGGGTGACGGGGCGCCGAGGTAGACGGTCCGCACCCGGTGGTAGTAGGTGGTGTTCGGGCTCACCGTGCTGTCGGTGTACGCGGCGGTCAACGGCCCGGAGGCGGTGACCAGCCCGCTGGTGAAGGTCGGGTTCACCGCCCGCTGCACCTCGATCTCGGTGGCGAAGGAGCGGTTGCGCCAGGCCAGGTCGACGCGTACGGGGGCGGACGGGGCCACGGACGCGGTCAGGCCGCTCGGGGCGATCAGGCGTACCACCGCGGAGGCGGTGTTCGACCAGCCGGAGTAGCCGACCTCGGTCTCCGTACGGACCCGGTAGTAGTACGTCGTCCCGGGCGTGACCGTGGAGTCGGTGGTCGTACTGACCGTCGGTGGCAGGCTGAACGCGGTGACACCCGCGCTGAAGGCGGCGTTGGTGGCCCGCTCGACGAGATGGTTCGTGGCCGCCGGACGGGTCGCGTTGTTCGTCCAGGCGAGGGCGATCGACGGTGCCACGGTCGGTGAGCCGGGTGCCGCCGTCGAGGTGAGCCCGGTGGGTTGCGCCGGGGAGACCCGGAGCACCACCGGGCGGCTCAGCTCGCTGCCCTCGTGGCCGACCAGGTGGCCCTGCCAGGCGTACTCCCAGCCGAAGTTGAAGACCTGGTTGACGACCACCGCCGGTTCGCCCGTACGCGGATTGACCTGGGTGAAGCCGCCGGTCGTACCGGCCGGTCGGGTCGGGTCGAGCAGCCGTACGCTGTCGCCGACCTTGAACGGGAGCGGGTCCGGGACGGTCGGCCGGATGGCGACGATCGTGTCCTCCAGCGGGTTCATCCGGATCGTCTCCTTCCAACCCAGCTCGTTCGGGTCCGGCGGGCGGATCGCACCGTCCCACCCCACCCGGTTGATCAACTGCACCACCAGGTGGTGGAAGTGGATCGCCCGGGTGTCGGCCCCGTTGTGGGTGATCTTCCAGATCTGGGTGCCGTCGCCCGGTGCCCCGATCGGGGTGCCCGGATCGGTCCCGGTCAGGATCTCGGTCGGCGGGTCGACGTACGACAGCGGTGTGGTGGTCTGCACCAGCGCGCTGACCTTCGGCAGTTCCACCCCGAGGGTGGCGTTCATCCGGCCGTACTCCGGTTCGAAGAGCTCCTGGATCGCCTTCGCCCGCAGCGGCACGGTGACCGGGCCGGTCCGGCCGGCGGGGGTGAACGTGATCGTGTTGCTGTGGATCGGGACGTGCGTGTTCTTCGGCGTACGGGTGCCGAACGCGGTGTCGTACGCCGGCTGCGGCACGATCGGCGGGGGCTGGCTGGCGCCGTACGCCACGGGCAGCCGGGCGCGCAGCGTGTCGAGGTCGTACGGCGCGTCCGGGGTCCCCTCCACCTGGAACTGGAGCAGCGTACGGGTGTTCGGCCCGTAGCCGGGCTGGGTGCTCGGGGCACCACCGGCGGCGGTCCGGTCGGGGTCACCGGTGTAGTAGTCGTACCGGGTGTCGAAGGCCGGCATCGGCGCCGGACAGTCGTTGTACAGAATGATCTTCGATCCGGGCGGTACGGAGGAGAAGTCGACGACCACGTCCGCCCGCTCGCCGGGGCCGAGTAGGAGCGAGTGCTCGGAGACGTTCAGCGCGGCGATGTCCCGCCGGTTGTAGACGTAGTTGATCGGCTGGTTCGGTACCACCGCCACCTCGGGCAGCAGTCCACCCTCGGTGCCGATCTGGATCCAGTCCGGGCCGACGCTGTCCGGGTCGGGCACACCGCCGGCCCGGCCGTCGGTCGGCCAGGTGCGCGGGCGGTCCGGGTTGGCGGAGGCGTCGACCATCGGGACCTCCCCGGCCCCGCCGTCGCCCAGCGTCCCGTCCGGGTGCCACATCGGCCCGTGCGAGGCGGCGTAGTAGAGCTGGAGGTTGAGGCTGCGGTCGTTGCAGGCGTTGAGGATCCGGAACCGGTACGCCTTCGGCGTCACCCGCAGGTACGGGTACGCGCACCCGTTGACCAGCGGGGTGTCCAGAAACGCCTCCGGGACCACGGACGGGTTCGGCGTACCCGGCATCACCGGCGGTTGCCAGGGTGCGCCCGCCGGGTCGTAGTGCGGGTTCTCCGCCGGCCCGTGCGCGGTCCCGGTGTACGGCGGCCAGAACCACGGCCCGTAGTCCCAACGCCCCATCGGGTTGGTCCCGGACTCGTTGTACGGGTTCTGGTTGGGCATGTAGACGTGCGGATACCAGAGGTTCCCGCGACCGCCCCAGTTGCCCCGGTCCCAGGTCGGGTCCTGGGCTTCGAGCTGGGCGTCGCCGGGCACGAACGTCTTGTCCTGGATCACCAGGGGGATCTCGTCGGCCGGGATGACCTGCTCGGCGACGAGTTCCCGTTCGACCTCGTCGCGGAGCAGGTAGAGGCCGAGCTGACCGGAGTAGACGGTCAGCCGGGCGATGCCGAGGGTGTGGTCGTGGTACCAGAGCAGCCGGGCGCCGGCCTGGTTCGGGTAGTACAGCGTCACCGCCCCCGGCTCCGGGGTTGCCATGTCCGGCACGTTCACCAGGCTCGTACCGGTGGGGTAGGAGGTCGGTTCGTCGGCCGGGGTAAGCCACTGGTCCGGGCCGCCGTTGCTGATCCAGGGGGTGGCCGCCCCGTGCAGGTGCAGCACCGCCCGGTTCTGCGGATAGTGCTCCGGCCCGCCGAGGGGACCGGGTCCGGCACCCCGGACGGTCGGGTCCACCGGCAGCGGCAGCCGCCCGGCGGGGCCGGTCGGCAGGCCGTTGACGAACTTCACCCGTACCGGTCGGTTGCGGTCCGCGACGATGACCGGCCCGAGATGGTACGGCCGGTTCGGCGGAATGACCGTGTTGCGCCCGTTGGCGTCGGTGCCGTTGTTGAGTTGTCGGTAGCCGCGTAACCGGGTCGGGCCGAGATCCTTGTGTAGTTGCTGGGTGAACTGCTCCAACCCGATCTCGTAGTAGTCGCAGCCGGGGTAGCTGACCGTGTCGGGGGTGGCGACCGGCAGGAAGTTGCCGAGGTCGTTGCGCTGCCCGTCGCCGACCAGGGGCAGCGAGTCGACGAACTTCCGCATCCCGGTGCCGGATACCACCTGTCCGGCGGGGTCGAGGCGGGGCAGGGGACTGTTCGCGAAGTTGGGGACGAAGCCGAAGTAGTCCGGTGCGGGCAGCATCGCCGCCGTTGTCACCTGGCTCTGGGTCTGCTGTGGAATGCCGGGCCGGGACTCTTCCGGTGCCTGGGCGGGGGAAGCGGCGCGACTGTCGGTGTCCTGCTTCGCGCGCCGGGCCAGGCGATGCGCCGCGAGTTTCCTGAACATGACCATGCTCCCTCCCCGGATGCCTGCTCGACCGGAGGTTCCGCCAGTAGGGGTTCGGTCGAGCCGATCAGACGGCCATCGCTGACAATCCGTAAGCAACTAACCGCGTCAAGCGACGATTGGATACGGCCGGATCAGCGTCGGTTTGGCACGGGTTCGCGGGTGGGGATGTTCAGCTCGGGGCGGGCTGGCAGCGCGGGCACCAGTACGTGACCCGGTCGCCCTGTTCGGCCTTCTCTACCAGCATGCCGCAGCGGCGGCACGGTTGGGCGCGTCGGCCGTACACGTAGTTGGTCTGCCCCCGGTGCAGCGAGCCGGTGGTGCTCTGCGTCCACCGTCCGCGGTTCGCCGAGAGCAGCCGCTGGGCGAGTGTCACCAGCCCGGTCAGGTCGGGTACCGCCGCCACCGGTGTCCACGGGTTGACGCCACGCAGGAAGAGCACCTCCGACTTGTAGAGGTTGCCCACGCCGGCCAGGTTCGTTTGGTCGAGCAGTGCCTCGGCGATGCTCGTCCGGGGGTGGGTGCCGAGCCGGCGTACCGCCTCGGCCGGGTCCCAGTCCGGGCCGAGCAGGTCGGGGCCGAGTCCGCCGACCAGTTGTGCCTCCCGGTCGGTCGGCACCAGGGCGACCTCGTGCAGGTGGTAACCGACCGCGATGGCATCCGCCGTACGCAGCACCACCCGGATCAGGTGCGCCGGCCGGGCGGCCCAGCGTTCACCCGGCGGGTAGACCCGCCAGGCCCCGTCCATCCGCAGGTGGGAGTGCAGGCTGAGGCGCCGCTCGCCGGCCGGTTCGGCGAGGCGGATCAGCAGGTGCTTGCCCCGGCTCACCGCTTCCAGGACGGTCCAGCCGACCAGGTCGGTGCCGGCGAGTTGGGGCACCCGGAAGTCGCTGGCGGTCAGCCGGCCACCGGTCAGCGCGCGGTGCAGCGCGCGGGCGGTGTTCCAGACGGTGTCGCCTTCGGGCACGCTTCCATCCTGCCCGTTATCGCCGGATCAGGGCTGCTCTTCGACCCGAGGGGCGCGGACCATGTCCTGGTAGCGGGGATGGCTGGCGCCGTAGATGGCGAAGTTGAGCCGGGCGTGGGACAGGCTCAGGTCGCCGTTCGGGCCGCCCTCGACGACGGCGTCCTCCGACCCCTGCTGGCCGTCGTTCGTCCAGAAACAGACCGGACAGGTCCCACCTTCTCCGGTGAAAAAGCCGCAGCATGGACATGCTTGTACATCGATCGAATGCTTCCCCACCGGTCAAGCATTCCATAATGGTCCATCCATCGCAGCTCCGTGTCCGCGATGCGGAAGTAGATCAGCTAGCGTCCGCTATCCGTAGCACCTGACCCGTTACCAGCGAAAGTACGGCATCCGCGCGGCCACCGTTCACCACCAGCGCCACCCGCCCGGCGGAGTCCGCGAGCACCGCGAGCGCACCGCTCGGTACGTCACCGAAAGTCGCCGCCCGGCGGGCCGGAACGCCCTCCACCAGCAACGCCGCCCCCAGCCCGTCCAGCGCGGACGCGGGCGCGGCGAGCTGCACGTTGCCGAAGTGGTCCACCGACAGGACCTCGGCGGCGAGCCAGCCCGGCCCGCTGCCGACCACCGGATCGGGGAGCCGGACCAGACTGGCCGGGTCGACCGATGGCCCGGCGTCGGCGAACTCGGCCCCGAGCGCGAGCCGGGCGGCGACCGGGGCGAAGACGTCCCGTCCGTGGAAGGTGTGCGAGACGGTCGCCGCGAGCCAGTCCGGATTCGTCAGCTCCACCGCACGCTCGGTCCCGCCGAGGGCGTCGGCCGCCCAGCAGAGCAGCCCGTTGTCCGGCCCGACCAGGAGTCCGCCGGGGGTCTGTAACGTCACCCCGCGCCGAGCGGTGCCGACACCCGGGTCGACCACCGCCACGTGCACCGCCGGCGGCAGGTCCACCACCGTCTGGGCGAGTACGGCCGCACCCCGCCCGATGTCGCCGGGCGGCACCAGGTGGGTCACGTCGAGGACCCGTACGGCGGGCGCCAGCCGGGCCACCACCCCGTGGCACGCGGCGACGAAGCCGTCGGAGAGTCCGTAGTCGGTGGTCAGGCTGATCCAGCCATAGCCGGGCATGACCAGCACGTTAGCCGTCGCCCGGTCGCGGTGACGACATCCCCTCCGCCGGCATGGCGGGGCGGTGGCACCTGGCAAGCTGATGGCATGCGATTGGTCATCTTCACCGAGCCGCAGGACGGCGCGACGTACCAGGATCTGCTCCGGGTGGCGCGCCACACGTCCGACTGTGGCTTCGACGGCTTCTTCCGGTCCGACCACTATCTGCACATGAACGGGGACGGGCAGCCGGGCCCGACCGACGCCTGGCTGACCCTGGCCGGGCTCGCCCTGCAGACCGAGCGGATCCGGCTCGGCACCCTGGTCACCTCGGCCACCTTCCGGCTGCCCGGACCGCTGGCCATCTCGGTCGCGCAGGTGGACGAGATGAGCGGCGGCCGGGTCGAACTGGGCCTGGGCACCGGCTGGTTCGAGGCCGAGCACCGCGCGTACGGGATCCCGTTCCCGCCGCTGAAGGAGCGGTTCGACCGGCTGACCGAGCAGTTGGAGGTGATCACCGGGCTGTGGGGGACCCCGCCGGGTGACACCTTCACGTACCGGGGCGGTTACTACGACCTCTACGACTCGCCGGCGATGCCGAAGCCGGTCCAGCACCCGGGACCGCCGGTCATCGTCGGCGGCACCGGCCTGAAGCGGACACCGGTCCTGGCCGCCAGGTTCGCCGACGAGTACAACGTCCCGTTCCAGTCCGCGCAGGCGGCGGCGAAGAACTTCGCCGCGGTGGTCGAGGCCTGCGAGCGGATCGGCCGGGACGCCGCCGGTCGTGCGCCGCTGACGCTCTCGGCCGCGGTCACGGTGGTCTGCGGGCGAAACGACGCCGAGGTACGCCGCCGGGCCGACGCCATCGGCCGGGACCTGGACGAGCTGCGCACCGGGCCCGGTGTGGTCGGCACCCCGGACGAGGTGGTCGAGCAACTGCACGAGTACGCCAAGGGCGGCGCGTCCCGCTTCTTCCTGCAGTTCCTGGACCTCGCCGACCTGGACCAGCTCGACCTGATCGCCGCCGAGGTAGCCCCTCAGCTCTGACCGCCAGAGATAACTAACATCCATGTTACTAACATCAGTGTTAGTAACATGGATGTTAGTAACATCAGTGTTAGCATCGGGTGGTCGATGGTCAAGGCAGCGGGGAGTGGTGATGGATCGTGGTTGCCTTCGTTGGCCGGCACCGTGAGCTGCGAGTGCTCGCCGCCGAGTTGGAGCGGATCGCGCCCGGCGACAGCCGCCCGGGGCGCTGCCTGCTGATCCGTGGACGACGCCGGGTGGGCAAGTCGCGCCTGGTCGAGCAGTTCGTCGAGAACCTCGACGCGCCCAGTGTCTACTTCACCGCCGCCGGGTCCCCCACGCCACAAGAGGTTCGGCGGTTCTGCGCCGACGTGGCCGAGTCGCCGCTGCCGGGTCGTGAGTTGCTGGCCGCGGCCAACCCCGAGGACTGGGACTCCGCGTTGCGGCTGCTCGCCGCGGCACTCCCGGAGGACGGCCCGAGTGTCGTGGTGATCGACGAGGTGCCGTACCTGATGGATGGTGAGCACGTCTTCGAAGGCGTACTGCAACGGGCATGGGATCGGCAACTGTCCCGTAAACCGGTCCTGCTGATCCTGATCGGCTCCGATCTGTCCATGATGGAGGCGCTGAACAGCTACGAGCGGCCGTTCCACCAGCGGGGTCGGGAGATGGTCGTGGGCCCGCTCAACCCGGCGGACCTCAGCACCATGCTGGAGGTGGATGCGGCCGAGGCCATCGACGCCACGCTGGTCACCGGCGGTCTTCCGCTCGTCTGCACCGAATGGCAGCCCGGCACGGACGTATGGGACTTCCTCACCACCGCGCTGGCGGACCCGACGTCGGCCCTGCTCGTCTCGGCGGAACGTTCGCTGGCCGCCGAGTTTCCCGCCGCCGTCCAGGCTCGTGCCGTACTCGCCGCGATCGGTTCCGGCGAGCGGACCTTCGCGAACATCGCCCGCGCCAGCGGTGGCCTCGGCGCCACGCCGCTCCAGCGCTCGCTGGACGTACTCAACGACAAGCGGCTGGTGGTCGGTGACCTGCCGCTGTCCACCCGGCCGTCGAAGGAACGCCGCTACCGGATCGCAGATCCTTACCTGCGGTTCTGGTTGCACTTCATCGCCCCGTACATGGCCGAGATCGAGCGCGGTCGAGGCGACCTGACCCTCGCCCGGATCCGGCGGGGCTGGAGCAGTTGGCGGGGACGTGCGGTGGAGCCCCTGGTCCGGGACGCGCTCTCCCGACTGCTGCCGGACGGGACGCTACCCGCCGCCGGGGCCGTCGGCAGCTACTGGACCCGGGCCAACGATATCGAGGTCGACATCGTCGGGGCGGACCGTGGGCCGATCGCCCGGGAACTGCTGTTCGTCGGATCGATCAAGTGGCTTGACCAGGCCACCTTCGACGCACACGACCTTGCCGTCCTGCACCGGCACCGGGCCGCGCTCACCGATCAACCGCTGCCGATCCTGGCGGTGTCGCGCAGTGGCGTCTCCTGCGGCGGGTTGGACGCGGCATACGGCCCGGAAGACCTGCTGGCCGCCTGGCGGAGCACGGAGAGCCGGTAACTCGGGCCACCGCACCTCGCACTTCGGGGCTACCGGCCCGCGTCGACCACGGGACCGATGGCAGCCGCCGGCTGGAGGGGTACGGGCTGGGTCGGCAGGACGATCTCGCGTACGGAGAGGTAGACGGCGCGTACGGCTAGCGTCCGTTCGACCTCGTCCAGGATCGGGGCGAAGAACTGGCGGCGGTGTTCCACGTCGCTCATCGAGGTGACCGCGAAGTACATGCTCCCGAACCCGGCCAGCAGGGTGGCGTTGCCCACCAGTGCCAGCGGCACCGGCAGCCCGGCCGCGAGCATCGCCGGGGGCTCACCGATCCACTGCTCGGCGGTCTCCGGCTGCACCACGATCAGTCCCAGCACCAGGAAGAAGCTGAACAGCCCGACCCCGACCACCAGGGCCTGTACGAGTTGCCGGGTGGCGAGCATGAGCAGGAGGTTGCCCACCTGCCGGGCGTTGAGCGGCATCGGTTGCAGTGGTCCGTCCGGGGCGACCTCCTCGATCGGGAGGCTGGCCAGGGGGGTGCGCTTGCAGGACGAGGAGAGCCGTTCGGCGCTCAGGTCCTGTTCCACCCGGCCGATCTCGTCGCGCAGCCGGCCGGCGGCGGCCAGGATGGTGACCGCGGTGAAGAGGCTGAGCACCAGGCCGAGGCGGTACCAGGGCAGCCGGTTCATCGCCTGCCACAGTTCGCCGGTGAAAAAGAAGAACAGGGTGACGAAGAGCAGCAGGGGCAGGGCCCGACCCTGTAGCCGGACGCTGTTGCGCATGTCGTCGACGGCGTGCCGGATGGCCCGGCGTAGCAGCGGGACCACGCCGTAGCTGGTGGCCAGCCAGGAGCCGGTGAACAGCGGTGCGAACGCGGCGATCGAGGTGACGGTGATCTTCAACTGTCCGTCGTGCAGCCAGAGCGCGAGCGGCGGTACGACGATCGGCACCACCGCGTACGCGACCAGGATCGTGATCATCATGCGCCGGGAGAAGTGGGGCAGGCGGCGGCCGAACCTGGTCAGCGCGGACCAGCCGGCCAGCCCGGCGGCGACCACGATCGCGAGCAGTACCCAGCGGGCGGTGCCGGTGGCGGCCTGGAGGATCACCCAGGCGAGGTCGGCCACCACGACCACGGCGAGGAACGGCAGCATCCGGGGCAGGATGTGCCGGTCGAAGTCGTACCCGGCGATCATCTGGGGCACGCCGTGGCGGACGAACCAGCGCTCGGCTTGCCGGACCAGGGCGCGGGAGGCGGTGATGGGCACCCGCTGATCCTGTCAGAGCGCGGGCGCCGGTCAATCCACCGCGGCGGCGTTCGGGAATCGAGGGACGGCCGGGTGTCGGGGGACCGCCTCAACCGTGGTGTCGGGAGCAACGGAAGCCGCCGAGCTTGTTAGTCTGCCGCAGACACCGGTTATACCGGTTACGACGATGGTGTGGAGGCAACGGTCATGGGCGTGAGAATCCAGGTGGCCTTCGACGCGGCCGACCCGCACGCACTGGCCCGTTTCTGGGCCGAGGCGCTGCGTTACCAGCAGGAGGACCACAGCGCGCTGGTCGGGCAACTGCTCGACGGTGGTCAGCTACAGGCGCAGGAAGTGATCGAGGTCGACGGTCGCCGGGCCTTCCGGGACGTGGCGACCTGCACGGACCCCGATGGCACCGGACCCCGACTCTTCTTCCAGCGGGTGCCGGAGCCGAAGACCGCGAAGAACAGGGTGCACCTGGACCTCCAGGTCGGTCCGGAGGCGGCGAAGGCGGAGGTCGAACGCCTGGTCGAGCTGGGCGCCACCCTCGCCTGGGTCACCTCCGACCGGGGCCCGGTCAACACCACCCTGCACGACCCCGAGGGCAACGAACTCTGCGTGAGCTGACCAACGCTCGTCAGGCGCGCTCGGTTTCCGGATCGGCGTCCTCGTCCTCGATCCGGATGCCGAGCGCACCCGCGAGCGTGTACGACAACGCGATCAGGTCGGCCCGCGCGACGATCGCACCGGCCAGACTCGTCACCCCACCGATCCCGGCCAGCGAACAGTTGACGAACCGGGTGCCCGGCAACTTCGCATGGCTGAACTGGGCACCGGTCAGGTCGCAGTCGGTGAACCGTACGCCGGTGAGGTCGGCGTTGGTGAAGTCGGCCCGGCTCAGGTTGCACCCCTCGAACACCACGTGCTGGAAGTTCGAGAACCGGAACGAGGCCAGGTCGAGCCGGCACTGGGAGAACGTCACGTCGCGCAGCGACCCGTTGACCCAGTGCACGCCGGTCATCCGTGCCGTCGACAGCCGTACCCGGAGCAGGGTCGACTTCTCCACCCGCAGGTTGGCCAGGTTCGAGCTTTCGACCAGGCAGTCGCTGAACTTCGCCCCGTCCATGCAGGTGCCGCTCAGGTCGGTGCCGCGCAACCGGCACTGCTCGAACTCCACCGCGTCCGCCGACCGTCCGGACAGGTCCAGGTCCACGAACCCCAGTCGGCGGTACGTCGCCTCGTGGTCGAGGTCGTGCTCCTCGACCGTGGCCGGGTCCAGTGACGCGGGTCGTTTCGGCTCCACCGGTGCCCGCTCGGCCGACCGACCGCTGTCCCGGCGTACCGCGCGTACTGGCATGTCCGCACGGTAGCCCAACCGGTTCGGGCCGCCGGGACGGCGGGGCGCGTGTAGATCGGGTGGGGCGGTGGGTAAGACCGGACGCATGACGTACTCCGTTGGTGTTGCGCCGACCCGGTCGGGCGGCGGCCGTGCCGTCTTCGTTGCGGTCCGGGTGGCCCGGTGACCAGGGTCGCGGTGATCGCCCACCGCAAGAAGACCCTCGGCGGCGGGCTCGGCGAGCTGCGTCGGCGGCTCACCGACGAGGGCATCAAAGACCCGATCTGGTACGAGGTGCCGAAAAGCCGCAAGGCTCCCAAGAAGGTACGGAAGGCGCTGGACAAGGGAGCCGAACTGATCCTGGTCTGGGGCGGGGACGGCATGGTCCAGCACTGCGTGGACACCCTCGCCGGCTGGGACGGTGCCACCGGGATCCTCCCGGCCGGTACGGCCAACCTGCTCGCCACCAACCTCGGCATCCCGCAGGACCTCGACGAGGCGCTCCGGATCGCCCTGCACGGCGAGCGCCGCCGGATCGACCTCGGTCGGGTCAACGGGCAGCACTTCGCGGTGATGGCCGGCGCCGGATTCGACGCGGAGATGATCTCCGACGCCGACCGGCAGATGAAGGACAGCATGGGCAAGCTCGCCTACGTCTGGACCGGCCTGCGGCACGTACGCGACGAGGTGGTGCCGGTGAAGATCAAGGTCGACGGGGAGAAGTGGTTCGACGGCGAGGCGAGCTGTGTGCTGTTCGGCAACGTCAGCACGATCACCGGCGGGATCGAGGCCTTCGACGACGCCCGCCCCGACGACGGCCGGCTGGAGATCGGGGTCGCCACCGGGCACGGGGTGATCGACTGGGCCCGTACGCTCGGCCGGATGGCGGTCGGCCGGTCCGAGAACTCCCCGCTGATCGAGATCACGCAGGGACGGAAGATCGACGTACGGTTCGGCAAGCCCCAGACGTACGAGGTCGACGGCGGGGCGTGCGGCACCGACAAGCGACTGAAGGTCCGGGTGGTGCCGTCCGCCATCACGGTGTGCGTACCGGCCCAGCGGGATGGCGATCAGGCGACGGACGGCTAGAAGAGGTCAGAGGCCCTGCCCGACCTCGATCAGGTAGCCGTCGGGGTCGCGCAGGTAGCACCGGATCTCCGTACCGTGGTCCTTCGGCTCGGTGATGAAGTCCGCGCCGCGGGCCTTCCACTCCTGGTAGAGCGACCGGATGTCGGTGACCCGTACGTTCATCGCGCAGCTCAACGTGTTGGAGTCGGCGGGCGCCTTGGCCTGCACCGTCGGCTTGTCGTCCGTCGGGCCGCCCTCGACGTTGATGATGATGTAGCTGTTGTGGAAGCGGAGGATCAGCGGGTTGCTGTCGTGGATGCAGGTCGCGCCGAACACCCGCTCGTAGAACTCCCGTGACCGGTCGATGTCGCGAACGATCAGCAGGGTGGCGAGGAAGATCCCCGCCTCGGGCTTGAAATAGTCGGGTGCCACATCGGTTGTCATGGTTGCCTCCTGTTCAGCGGGCCGGGCGAACGCGCCCGTCGTAGAACCTGTTGATCGCGGTCACGACTTCGTCGAGGCTGTCCTCCACCACAAAATGTCCCGAGTCGAGCCGGACCAGTTCGGCGTTGGGCAGATCCCGCAGGTACATCTCGCCCGCGGTGGGGGTGAAGAAGATGTCGTTCATGCCCCAGAGGATCAGCGTCTCGGGCCGGTGCGTACGCGCTGCCTCCTGCCACTGCGGAAACAACGCGACGTTGGTACGGAAGTCGTAGAACAGCTCCAACTGGGCCCGTTGCGCGTCCTCACCGGCGAGGAAGAACGAGTCCATGTTCCAGTTGTCCGGACTGAGCGACTCCAGGTCCTTGTGGCCGTGGGTGTAGACGAGCTTCACCCCGTCCGGCGTCATGAGCGACATCATCGCCTGCTCGGTGTCCGGATTCCGGTCGTTCCAGAGCGCCTTGAACGGATCCCAGGCCGGACTCAGACCCTCCTCGTACGAGTTGGCGTTCTGGATGATCTGCCACTGGAGCCAGTCCCGGTGCCGGTCGACCAGCCGGTTCCCGATCGCGCCGCCGTACCCCTCCATGTAGATGCCCATCGGCCCGATGAAGTCGACCTGGTTGACCAGTTGTTCGACCACGTTTGCAAGGTGGTCGAAGGTGTAGGCGAAGTCGGACGGATCCGGGACGCCGGTGTTGCCGAAGCCGGGATAGTCCGGGGCGAGCAGATGAAAGCGGTCCGCCAGTGCCGGGATCAGGTTGCGGTACTGGTGCGACGAGGCCGGATATCCGTGCAGGAGCAGCAGTTTCGGTGCGCCGACCGTCCCCGCCTCGCGGTAGAACACCTCTGTCCCGGCGACGCTCGCCTTCCGGTGGACGACGGAACTGGGAATGGACTGGACCCGGTTCGTCGTGCCCGGACGGGATTGCACCTTGGTCATGGCGATCTCCTTCACGGCCTGACTCCGAGCAGCACGTGACGGGCCGACAGGATCCAGGCGCCGGGACAGAACCGGATCGCGCTTGCTACCCGAACCAGGAGACCCGAAACGCCGTACGGCGATTCACCCCTCGGCTGCCGCCGGGTGGGGTGTCTCCTCGGTCGCCTTCCGGGACGCCCCGTCGGTGCCGAGGATGGCACGCAGGCCGCGCCCGTAGACCTCGGTGGGGACCGCGTCGGGGTCGATCAGGTGCTGTACGGCGACGCCGACGTCCAGCGCGGTCATCAGGGCGGCCAACTGGTCCGCGGGCATCGGCGGATTGCCCCCGGTCCGCTCGACGATCTCCTTCGCGTTGCTCGCCCGTACCACCCGCAGCCACGCCGCGATCGACTCCCGGGCCTCCGGGGTGCGCATCCCGTACAGCCAGAACTCGACGATGGCCATGGCGAACCGGCGTACCTCGGGCAGGGGGAGGTTGGCGTCGTAGTCGGCGCCGAGCTGCCGCAGCCAGCCGTCGTACGAGACGTCGGCGTCGACGTCGGTGCCGGGGTAGGCCGGGTGGTCGTCGGTGAGCCGGCGTTCGAGGATCGCCGCCACCAGGCCGGTCTTGCCCTCGAAGTTGGCGTAGATGGCGCCCTTGGTCAGCCCGGCCTCGGCCGCCACCTCGTCGAGCGAGGTCCGGTGGATGCCCCGTTCGCCGAAGAGCGTCTCGGCCGCGTCCAGCAGGTGCTGGCGGGTGCGCTGTTGCTGCTGCGCGCGGGTGAGTCGATCGCTCATGTCGTGATCCTGCCACAACGGGTCCGTTGACATTCCCATCGGTATCCGGATACTCGATGGTATTCGAATACCGAACGGTATGTGAAGGGGTGGTGCGGGTGCTGCACGTCGAACACCTGACGAAGATCTACCGAGGTGGGCTGCGCGCCAACGACAACCTCTCCCTGGTGGTCCGTCCCGGCGAGGTCCTCGGCCTGCTCGGACACAACGGCGCCGGCAAGACCACCCTGCTCAACCAGGTCGCCGGCCTGGTCCGACCCACCTCCGGCACGCTGCGGCTGGACGGGCGCGACCCGGTCGCCGACCCGGCGTACGCGCGTGCGGTCTGCTCGGTCCAACTCCAGGCACAGGCACCGTTGGCCGGGGTGACGCCGAAACAGGCGATCGAGATCCTCGGCCGGATCCGGGGCGGCAGACGGCAACGGGTACGGCAACGTACCCGGGAACTGCTGGCCGCCCTCGACATCGCCGAGTGGGCCGACGTACCCGGAGAGCGGCTCTCCGGGGGTGTCCGCCGGCTGACCGCGTTCTGCATGGCGGTGG
The DNA here is from genome assembly GCF_053601675.1 of Micromonospora sp. NPDC004704. Classification (NCBI taxonomy): domain Bacteria; kingdom Bacillati; phylum Actinomycetota; class Actinomycetes; order Micromonosporales; family Micromonosporaceae; genus Micromonospora; species Micromonospora sp. NPDC004704. The sequence continues at coordinate 335,579 of NZ_JBSGCD010000008.1, forward strand.
TCGAACCCGGCCGGCTGGTCATGCTCGACGAGCCCACCAACGACGTCGACCCGGTCCGCCGCCGCCTGCTCTGGCAGCAGGTACGCCACCTCGCCGCCGACGGATGCGCGGTCATCCTGGTCACCCACAACGTGGCCGAGGCCGAGCGGAGCGTCGACCGGATCGTCGTGCTCGACCACGGTCGGGCGGTGGTCACCGGCACCCCCGCCGAACTGCGCAACCGGGTCACCGCCGACCTGCGGCTCGAACTCACCTGCACGCCGGGGCTGCCACCACCCGAGCCACCGGCCTGGGCCGGCACCGTGACGGTCACCGGCCGTCGGCTGGTCCTGCCGGTCGACACCGACCAGACCGAACGGGCGGTCGCCTGGGCGCTCGGCCTGCGCGGCGCCGGAACCATCACCGAGTTCGCCCTGCACCCGGTCAGCCTCGAAGACGTCTACGTCGGCCTGACCGGCGGCACCGCGAAGGAGGAGGCCGGCGATGCGATCCTGGCTGCGTAGCTACCTGCTGCTCCTGCGGTGGAGCACCATCCGGCTCAGGCACACCCTCCCGCTGATGGTCATCATCCAGACCATGCTGGCGGTCGGCATCGTGATCGGCTTCTCGTTCCTGATCCCCACCATGGACCCCGCCACCGCGCTCTACCTGTCGACCGGCGCACCCACCCTCGGCCTGATCACCGTCGGCATGGTGCTCGCCCCGCAGTTGGTCGCCGAGGCCAAGACAGCAGGGACCTTCGACTACAACCGGACCCTCCCGGTGCCCCGGTCCGCGATCCTCGCCGCCGACCTCAGCACCTGGCTGGTCACCGCGCTGCCCGGACTGGTCCTGGCGCTGTTCACGGCAACGATCCGGTTCGACCTCACCCTCGACATCAGCCCGCTCGTCGTGGTCGCCGTCCTGCTCGTCGCGGTGACCGCAACCGCCATCGGGTACGCGATCGCGTACGCCACCTCGCCGACGGTGACCGGCCTCATCGCCCAGCTCATCGTCTTCGTGGCGCTGATGTTCGCCCCGATCAACTTTCCCGCCGACCGGCTACCCGAATGGCTCCAGACCGTGCACCTGGCACTGCCGTTCCAGTACATGGCCGAAGCCGTACGCGACACCCTGGCCGTCCCGCCGGACGGGGTAAGCGGACTCCCGTTCGCCGTACTGGGCGTGTGGTGCCTACTCGGCCTCACCATCACCCTGCGGATCATGACCCGTCGGGCGTAGCGGCGATCCGCGTCAGTCGTCCTCGGTCTCGGGCTCCTCGGTCTCGCGATGACGCATGAGGGTCTCGTACTCGGAGAACGGACCGAGGCCGACCGTTCGGCGCCGCTCGTCCAGCCCGGCTGGATCCTCGATCGGCTGTGCGGTCAGCTCATTCCCGTTCTCCGGGTCGTACCAGAACTGGGTGCCGTACAACTGAGGTTTTCCCTCGGCCCAGAGGACCCGGTCGGTGAGGTAGGCCAGGTGGGCGGGGCTCGCCTCGCCGTCGCGCACCGCCTGTTCGAGCAGGGCCAGGCACTCGCGCTGGAACTCCGGGTCGCGGGAGGCGTGCTGGGCCAGCAGCCAGGCGGCAAGGGCGGCCTCCTCGCCGACCACGCTCCGGTGCGGCCAGCCATTTTCTGCCAGCACCGTCTTCAGCCAACCGGTGTTCTCGGCGTCGACCGCGTTGACCCGGGCCCAGGCGGCCTCGCCGGTCGCGCGGCCCGATATCTCGTTGCGTGCCTCCTGGTCACGATCCATCCGGGCGACGAGTTCGACCGCGAGCGGGTGATCCGCAGGCTCGGTCACGACCCGGCGACCGGTTCGGCCGATGCGATCCGGTTGCCGGGTGCGGTCGGTCCGGTCGGTGCGGCCGGTTCGGTCGCTGGTGAGCTTTCTTGGGTCGTCAGTGGTGCGACGATCAGGATCGGGTTGCCGTCCGGGTCCGCGACGTACGCGGCCCGTTCCCGCCACGGCTGGTCGGCCGGCTCGAACAGCACCGGAACCCCGACGGCACGCAGGTCCTCGACCGCGCGGTCCACGTCGTCGGTGTAGAGGCACACCTCCGTACGCCGGCCGTTGTCCGCCCCGCGAGGAATGCCGTGCAGCCCGGTGTCGTCCGCCCGACCGAAAGCGAACTGGGCCCCACCGAGCGTGAGTACGACAAACTCCGGTTCGCCGTCCTGCTCCGGCGGAAAGCGGTAGGACTCGGTGAATCCGAGGCGCTCCCGATAGAACGCGGTGAGTCGCGCCGGATCGTCGCTCAGAATGATCGGAAAGGGATCACGGAACGCAATCGCCATGCCCGTGACCATAGGCACGGATGGTCGAGCCCGGCAAGACGACCAGGCGTGTCAGCAGCTCAGCGGGGTGCCGCCACTGGGGGAGAATGGATCACCATGGAGCAACAGGTGCACTTCGTAACGGTGGCGACGGCCGATCTTGATGCCGCCCGGCGGTTCTATGTTGACGGGCTCGGTTGGGATCCGACGCTCGACGTACCCGGTGAGATCATTTTCTTCCAGATCGGACCGGGGATGATGCTCGGCCTTTTCGACGCCGAGCAGTTCGCCACCGACCTCGGCCCGGGTGATCTCGGCACCGCCCACCTCGGAGCGGCGGCCCCGGCCGACGCCACACCGCGCGGCTTCACCCTCTCGCACAACGTGGCCAGCCCCCAGGAGGTCGACCGGGTGCTCGCCGCCGCGGCTGCCGCCGGTGCCGCCATCCGCAAACCCGGCCAGCCGGCATCCTTCGGCGGCTACCACGGCCACTTCGCCGACCCGAACGGCCTCCTCTGGGAAATCGCCCACAACCCCACCTGGTCCATAACCCCCACCAACCAGGTCCTCCTAGGCCCCAGCGACCCCCAACAGCTCGGTTGATCATGAAGTTAGCGACGCCCTGGAGCCGGCGGTTTCTAGGATTCAGTGCAACTGATCTTGGTTGTGCTGGAGGTGCTGGTGGCCAGGCCGGGTGTGGTGACGTTCGGGCATCGTCAGGTGT